>NZ_UHFH01000003.1:92500-405000 GCF_900459225.1 Streptococcus dysgalactiae subsp. dysgalactiae | reverse complement strand
TCTGGCAATTCAGGATAATCGTTGAGATTTTCCACACGATACCCGAGGTCTCCAAACAAACGACGAAATTCTTTGGTTTTCCCCTCATTTCTGGTGGCAATTAAAAGAGTGTCCCCAAAACCATCCGTACTGGAGGCAAAAAATGCATCTGTTGACACACCACCCTCTGGGAGATAAACAGCAAGTAGTTGCCCATTTTCCGTTAACAGAATCGTACCTGCATGGGGAATCACCTTAATCTCACGCTGGGTTTCTTGGTTAATCATATCGATAATAAAGGCGATGAGAGACAAAGGAGACTGGTACCGCACCACTGAAACATCATAACCTTTAGGATTTTCCCAGTCTAACGTTGCGGCAATACCATCTAAAAGATCATCTATTCTTTTAATGATCTCACGATCTATTCCCCACCCCGTAATCATATTATGACCGGTCATCTTCCCGATAAACCAATTGGTCTCATCTTTATATTCATAAATTTTCTCACTCATAAGGTCACATGCTCCACATCTATTTTTTGGTTTAACCATACTGAGGCAATCTCTTGAAAGATTTCAGGACTTGCCGTTGTATAAAAATGGTGTTTTACCTTTTCTTGACAGCGACTACCATTAATTTCAAAGTAGTTTAAAAGAACAGAAATATCCCGAACACATTCTGCCCCGCTATCGATCAACTTGACCGACGGCCCCATAACGTTTTGAATAATCGGACGAAGCAGAGGATAATGCGTACAGCCTAGAACAAGCGTGTCAATTTTACCCACCAAGGGCGTCAAACTTTCATAGACGACTTTTTTAGCGACGCTAGAACGTATTTCATTAGACTCGACAATGGGGACAAATTTAGGACAAGCTAGACTAGTCACCTCTACTGTTGGTGCTAGTAATTGAATTTTTTGACGGTAAATGTCCGAGGCTATTGTCATCGGTGTTCCAATCACACCAACCTGACCTTTGGTTGTCGATTTTATTGCTGCACTCGATCCAGGTAAAATCACACCTAAAACAGGGATGTCCAAAGCTTCTTTGACCTCTTCCCAAGCTACTGCTGTTGCTGTATTACAAGCAAAAACAATCATTTTCACATTTTTGGTCAGCAAAAAACGGACAAGATCCCATGTGTATTCTCTAATCTGCTCAGCAGGCCTTGGACCATAAGGGGCCCTAGCTGAATCACCAATATATACCACTTTTTCATGAGGAAGTTGCCGCATCAACTCACGAACTACGGTCAAACCTCCCACACCAGAATCTAAAAAACCAATTGGTCTTGTATCCATCACTACTACTTTCTTATTGACAACATGAAAAACTCAGTTGGTAATAGCCAACTGAGTTCCTTTTTAAACCCTGAACAGTTGACAACCCTAACTGACAAGACATGTTCTAACGAACATTGAAAATCAAAGACTGTTCACTCTTAACGATACTAACAAGGTTCCTTCTATAGCAACTATTCCTTATTTTTTACCCTTAGCAACGGCTGCTTTTGATTGTTTCACAATATTACGGTAAGTTTGTTGGATTTTTGCTTCGCTTGGTTTTTGCCCCATCTGGCTCATCATTTCACGAATAGCCTCTGGTGTTAAACGTGGGTGTTCACCAATTTCTTTTTCAATCTGTTTACGGGCAATAAAAATCCCACCAAAAACACCTACCCCAAGGGCAACAATAAGTAATAAAATCCAAATAGTTGTTGACATATCTATCTATATTCTCCTCGTTTTTAATCTTTTATAGTATACCAAAAAAAGGAAGAGTTTACAAACTAAGACATAGGCTTTTCACGACTTTCTCTTGCTTTTTTACAAGCATCATCTCGACTAACACAACCTTTTTCACAGAACTCCTGTTATCTAATGACTCATATAGAAGATAGAAAAAAGGGAGCGTTGAACACTCTCTTCAGGTTGTAGACAAAGAACCTCTAAGAGGATTTGTTTACCATGTCATCAAAAATAACATTGTATTAGTCTTAGGCAAGCGAAATGAGCTCAAACTCTATACTTTACAACGTAGCAAAAGCGCCAGAAACATGACGTTTCTGGCGTTCAGATATTTTGAGACCTGGGCTCAACATCTAGGTATGAAATTCCGTAGGGAGTTGCTATCGCCCGTGTTATCTAAGTAAAGCATTATGAAAAATAATAACTTTGAAGCAAGCAGACTTTTTCTTCAGTCTGAAAAGAGAGTGTTAAACACTTTCTTTTTCAACCTTAGTCATTTCGTCCAAAAAGACGAAGAAGACTAATAAATAAGTTAATAAAGTCTAGGTATAGACTAAGGGCCATAGCTACCGCCCAGCCATCTCCAACCTGACCATTTGTCGCTTGATAAACACGCTTAATCATTTGATTGTCTGATGCGATGAGACCTGAGAAAATTAGCACGGAAATAATACTAATGACATAACTCATCATCCCACTGCCAATAAAGAGATTAATCAGACTAGCTACAATAATCCCAATCAAAGCAGCAAACATAGCCTTCCTTAGACCGGTCATATCACGTTTGGTTTTCACACCAAGCACTGACATTGCAAAGAAAACAACAGCAGAGGAAACAAAAGCTTGAAATACAGTTGTTTGTGTGTAAATAGCAATAATAAAACTAAGCGTGAAACCGTTTAAGGCAGAATAAATGAGAAAAAGAGGCAAGGCAGCTGGTGTATTTTTACGAGCAGCACCACTTGCCACAGAAACCAAAATTAACTCAATAATCACAGCCCCATAGTAGACCATGGGTTGATTAGCAATGATAGATACGAGGTTGTCTCTAAAAGGGTAGAGCATCAAATAAGAAACGAAGGCTGACAAGCCAATTCCCATCCCTACCAGACTATAAATCTTTGCAAAAAATTGATTTAGTCCTGTATCGGATTGCGTGTAAATGACATGATCGTTCATAAAATCTCCTTTACTTAGCGATTGTGACTTTGAAGTGTCTTACGACGTAAAAATCGTCGATTCGTCCATTTTTGCCTCAAGGGGGTTGCAGCCTCCTTAACAGCCCAATATTTATCGACTAGAGTCACAATATAACTTTCTTTATAGCGTGGAAAAGCGACTGTTGCTCCCCACATGTGTTTTAAAATAATATCTTCTTCTTTTTTATTAAGTTCTGTCAATTTTTTCGCGTTTCGTACAGCAATACGCGGATGAACCCAGGCATGACCTTTGTTGAACTTGGTCACGCGCCAATCATAATAAAAGAAGTCATGGAGTAATCCTCCTCTGGCAGTGCTTTTAGCATCCCAGCCAAATCGTTTAGCCAACTTATAACTTGAATAAGAAACGTTTATAGAATGTTCTAGACGTGTCGAATGGTGGTGCTGAACAATACCATCTAATTTTTGGAAGCGAGGATGAGCAATCAAATGACCAACATGTTCCATGTATTCTTTATCTTCTGTATAATGCATATTTTAATCACCTCACACTTCCATTATAGCATATTAGCTTAAATGAAGCTGAAAATGAGGATTCCTGCCGCTACAGCAACATTTAAACTTTCTGCCTGACCTGGCATTGTGATGTGAACCAATTGATCAGCTAAGGCTGTCATTTCAGCACTAATGCCTTGTCCTTCATTCCCCATGACCAATGCAAAACTCTCTTGGTGTGGAACTGTTTTGTAGTCAACAGAGACTTTTGAGAGTGTCGTCGCTAAAACCGGGGTATTATGTTCTTGCATTTCCCGACAAATTTTGTAGATATCTGTCCGCCAAATGGAAAGATGAAAATGACTTCCTTGCATAGAACGTAGAGTCTTTGAATTGTAAACATCTGCTGATTTTTCCGAAAGAAACACCCCATCAAATCCAGCAGCGTCTGCTGTACGAATGATGGTACCTAGATTACCTGGGTCCTGAACATCTTCTAAAATCAAGTATTTCCCTTGGTAATCTGTTGGAAAGGCTAACTGGGGCATGTCGACCTCAGCGATAATCCCTTGAGGACTGGGGGAGTCTGTTAATTCTTTTAATACGTCTGCACTAACAAGAACCACTTTTTCTTGATCAGCGACACGCTCAGCCAATTCTTCTAGAACAAAAATATGTCGAAAACCTTGACCAGATTGTTGAGCTTCTTCAAAAAGGTGCCATCCTTCAATTAAATAGGATTGCTGGCGATGCTTTTTCTGCAGTAATTTTTTCGTTTGTTTAATCAGTTGATTTGCTTTTGATGTAATAACCATGCGCCTATTATACCATACACGTCAACATTTTAAAGCACTAACTTCTTAGATGATCAAGCTTTGGTCAGTTCAATGTTTTAGACTTAAAAGACTATCTTCTGATACGATGTTTAAAATAGGCCAGTCTCATTTACGGTTAGCCCTGCCGACTATCTCGTTTATGTCTTCTTGTCTTTAGTAAAAGTGACAGAAAGTAGGCAATTGGCTGAAGGGATTTCCTGTTAAGCATGTGGTATAATAAAGCCAAGGAGGGACTGCTGATGAAAAAAGTTCGCTTACTGGTCTCTGGACGTGTACAAGGTGTTGGTTTTCGATACGCTACCTATGCTTTAGCTCTAGACATAGGAGATATTTATGGCCGTGTTTGGAACAATAGCGATGGGACCGTTGAAATTCTGGCCCAATCAAAAGATTCCGATAAAATAGCCAAATTTATTCAAGAAGTCCGCAAAGGTCCATCCAAATGGGCAAAAGTCAGTTATGTAGATGTTACCATGGCTAATTTTGAAGACTTTCAGGACTTTCGAATGAGCAATTAAAAATCGGACTTCAGAACTATTGTGAATTTCTGAAAAAAACAGTAAAATAGATAAGTATATTAAAATTTAAAGGATAAACACATTGAAACTAAAATTAAATCGCATCCTCTTTTCAGGACTGGCTCTGTCAATTCTATTCACTTTGACAGGTTGTGTTGGAAGAGACGCTCACGGAAATCCGAAAGGTATGATTTGGGAATTTCTTGGAAAACCCATGTCATATTTTATTGATTACTTTGCAAACAATGCCGGACTAGGTTATGGACTTGCTATTATCATTGTTACCATTGTTGTGAGAACGCTTATCTTACCTCTGGGACTTTACCAATCTTGGAAAGCAAGTTATCAATCTGAGAAAATGGCCTTCTTGAAACCTGTTTTTGAACCAATCAATAAGCGTATCAAACAGGCAAGTAGTCAAGAGGAAAAAATGGCTGCCCAAACAGAATTAATGGCTGCTCAGCGTGCCCATGGGATTAATCCTCTTGGAGGTATCGGCTGTTTACCTCTTCTCATCCAGATGCCATTCTTCTCTGCCATGTATTTTGCCGCTCAATACACTAAAGGGGTATCAACAAGTACCTTTATGGGTATTGACCTTGGTAGCCGTAGTTTAGTGTTAACAGCAATTATCGCCGCTCTTTACTTCTTCCAATCATGGTTATCAATGATGGCCGTTTCAGAAGAACAACGTGAGCAAATGAAGACGATGATGTACACCATGCCTATCATGATGATAGTCATGTCCTTCTCACTTCCTGCAGGTGTTGGTCTTTACTGGCTAGTTGGTGGTTTCTTTAGTATCATTCAACAGTTAATCACCACTTACATCTTAAAACCTCAATTGCATAAGCAATTTGAAGAAGAATACGCTAAAAATCCGCCTAAGGTATACCAATCAACTTCTTCTCGTAAGGATGTTACTCCTTCACAAAACATGGAACAAGCTATCTTGCCTAAAAAAACAAAATCAAACCGTAACGCTGGAACACAACGAAAACGTTAATTAGAATAACTGAAAAAGGCTAGTACCTAAATGGTAGTGGCCTTTTGATTTGCTATTCGTTAATCTCAGGAAGACATTAGGAAATCGCTAGTTTGCCTGATGGGACTATACAAAAAAGCCATTAGCGACCAAAACACTTAGTGATTGGGCAAATAATGACTTCATCTGATTAATTTGTTTTTTCAACGCTGATGATTTCAACATCATAAGTAGCAGCTGGTGATTCAATTCTAACCTTATCACCTGTTTTTTTACCAATTAAGGCTTGCGCAATCGGACTCTCATTGGAAATTTTACCTGAGAAAATATCTGCTCCTGCAGCACCAACGATGTGGTAAGTATCTTTATCTGTCGTACCAACTTCTTGAACTACAACTGTTTTACCAATGGCAACTTCATCCTTAGCAACAGCGTCGCTATCAATGATTTCAGCGTAACGGATTTTTGTTTCCAAAGTTGAAATTTGACCTTCCACAAAGGCTTGCTCATCTTTAGCAGCATCATACTCAGAGTTTTCAGAAAGATCTCCATATGAACGAGCAATTTTAATGCGTTCCACAACTTCTGGGCGACGAACGAGTTTTAATTCTTCTAATTCTTTTTCAAGTTGTTCTTTTTCAGTTAGGGTCATTGGATAGGTTTTTTCAGCCATAATCGTTCTCTTTTCTTTTTCTTTTTAACTAATCAGAAATACAAACATGATGCCTAGGCATCATGTTTGTATTTACTGAATTTGACTATTTACATATTTCTCAACATTTGCGGAATGCTCTTCAAATGTTTTTGCGTAGTAGACTTCACCAGTATGGACATTGGCCACAAAGTATAGATAATCCGTTGAAGCGGGATTCATCGTTGCTTCAATAGCAGAAAGGCCTGAACTATCAACCGGACCAGGCATCAATCCTGTATTGGTATAAATATTATAAGGAGAATTGATGGTTGTGTCAATAGCAGCGTCTTCAGCTAAAGTTGTTTTTTGACCAAGTTTTCCCATAGCATATAAGATTGCAATATTTGACTGCAAGGCCATCCCATTATTAAGTCGATTGTAAAAGACACTTGCAATTTGACGTCGATCATCGTCGGTGGAACCTTCTTTTTCAACTAAAGACGCCAAGGTTAAAACATCATTAACTGACTTGCCACTTGCAGCGATTTGATCGTAATAAGGTGCTAAAGTAGCATCTGTAGCTGCTAACATGTCATCAATAAGACTCTCTAATGTGGTTTCTTCATAATAATTATAAGTTGCAGGGAAAAGGTATCCTTCCAAGCGGTAAACAGCTGCTTCCTTTGTTGGAATACTTCCCAATAATCTTGGGTATTTCTTGACCATTTTTTGAATAAAAGTCTCATCTGCCACTAAATTCAAGAAATCTTTTTCATGAAATGGTGTTTTAGCTTTTTGGTCTTTTCCTTTGCTATTGTGTTCAACAGCTTTGGCAATTTGCTTGATGGTATATCCTTCTGGGATAAGGATTTTGCCTAGCGCGGGTTTGGTTGGCTCTGCTGTTCCACCTTCTTGTAAAGCTTTAGCAATTTCTTCTAAACTCATGTTTTTTTGCAAATTATAATAACCGCTTTGGAAATTGGTAAAGTTTTTGAATTTCGTGTAAAAACTAAAGACGGTACTATTTTTAATCAAGCCTTCTTTTTGGAGAATCTGTCCAATTAATTTATTACCAGATCCTGAAGGAATCTCAACTTGAACAAACTCCTTACTGTTTTTATCAACAGGGTTAAGGGCGCTATAAACATACACCGTTCCTGCTAAACCGACAGCTAAAAGAGCAATGACAATGGAACTAATCAAAATGGTTGAAATCTTTTTCGCCATGCGATCTGTCTGTTGGCGTTTATTTACTGTTCGTCTCACTGCTTCGCCTTTCTCAGTTCTTACTTCCTCCTGAGTCATATCAGAAAAAGCCTCTTGTCTACCGACTTCTTCTCGACTTGTGTCCATCTCTGCTGCAGACGCAGGTGAATTCTCTGTTTCCAGATTCTTATCAACAGTTTCATTATTAGCCTCTGTTGATTCTGGTATACTTTGATGCTCAAGGTATGTGAGAGAGGGGTTACCAGCTAACTGATCATCTGATTGGGGATTCCCTGTCGCTGTCGCTTTTTTCAAATAATCCTGTCTCTTATACTCAGCATAAAGCTGGGCTGTGCGCCGAGCAGCTTCTTTTGCCTCTTGTTCTTTTTGAAAAAGCTCTTCTTCTTTTTCTTTTCTGATTTGATTTGCTTTTTCCAACTCAGCAAGAATCTGCTCTTTAAAGCTTCGTTGCTGGTTTTTGTAGTCATCATCCTTAAAATCGGTCAAAGCCAATCCTCCTAAATATAATCAACCGCCATTATAACTTAAAAGCCTTATAAATGCAATTAGATCACGCGTTTGTTACTTATTCTTAACAAATAATGACCGATGATGACATGACTTTTAAGGGTGCCAAAACATTTGATACCAAATAGCTCCACCATGCTCTGATTCTGAGAGACCTTGATTATGGAACCCATTCATCTCGTAGTAAGGGATAAGGTAATCATGACAAGTCAAAATAATACCATCTCTACGCTGAGCTACTGCGAGATCTTTCATTGCTGCCAAAAGAGCAATTCCAATTCCTTGTTGTTGAAAAGCCTTAACAATCGAGAGACTAGTGATAGTAATATAGCCACCACTTACAGGATTGCTTTTAACGTGATGAAATAGATGATCTTCCAAAATAGGTTTAGCCATCACCGGTCCTTCGATGTAACCAACAATTTTTTGATCAATAAGAGCCACTAAAAAAGTATCGGGAATAAGGCGAATACGTTCTCTAATAGCTTCTTTTGTCGCCGCTTCTTGTGGTGAAAAATTATCACGTTCAATAGCAGCAATAGTCTCCCAATCAGCTTCTTGGACCTGTCTAATAAGCATCAAAACCTCCTTTAGGACGATAAAACCTGCTTGGGGCAGGAATTGTTTATTGATTATTTTTGGTTAAATTTGCCAATAATTCTTCGAAAGACCGTTCGTACAACTGGATATCTCCAGCTCCCATAAAGACATAAACCGCATTGTCATGGTCAAGAAGAGGCGATACATTATCCACAGTAACGACCTTAGAAGGCTTAGTCAGCTTAGCAGCTAAATCTTCGACCTTAACCTCTCCTTTATCCACTTCACGAGCAGAGCCGTAAATCTGTGCCAGGTAGACACTATCCGCCTCGTTCAAGGCCAAGGCAAAGTCATCTAGGAGAGCAATAGTTCGCGTAAAGGTATGCGGCTGAAAAATGGCTACAATTTCTTTATTTGGGTATTTTTGTCTCGCAGCATCAATGGTCGCAACAATTTCTGTCGGATGGTGAGCAAAATCATCAATGATAATCGTCTCATTAATTAATTTTTCAGTAAAGCGACGTTTGACCCCTGAGAAAGTTTTCAGGTGTTCAGCCACAAGTTCCATATCGATACCAGCAACAAATAGATTGGCAATCACTGCCGTTGCATTCAAGATATTATGACGACCATAAGCCGGCACATGGAACCGACCAATAATTTGACCATCATGTTTCACTGTAAAATCGGAGCCATGGGTGGTGCGAATAACATCAGATGCCACAAAGTCATTCTCCTCTTCAAAACCGTAGTAATAAATCGGAGCGTTAGCTGTGATTTTCTTTAATTCTTGATCTTCACCGTAGACAAACAAGGCTTTCTTAACCTGTTTGGCATAATCGTTAAAGGCGCTTCGCACATCATCAATCCCTGTAAAATAGTCAGGATGATCAAAATCAATATTGGTAATAATGGAATATTCTGGGTGATAAGGCATGAAATGACGCTCATATTCATCTGATTCGAAAACGAAATATTGAGCATTGGCTGAACCACGGCCAGTGCCATCTCCAATCAAGTAGGAAGTATCCGTAATATTCTTTAAGACATGAGACAATAACCCTGTGGTTGACGTTTTCCCATGAGCACCTGCCACACCAAAACTAATAAACTGCTTCATAAAGTCTCCTAAAAACTCATGATAGCGTTTGAATGGAATCTCATGGTGAATAGCATAGGCAACTTCATTGTTATTATCCTCACGGAAGGCATTTCCCGCGATAAGTTCCATATCTTTGGTAATGTTATCTCCGCTAAAAGGAAGAATCGTGATTCCAGCTTGTTCTAAGCCTCGCTGGGTAAAATAATATTTTTCAACATCACTCCCTTGAACCTTATGTCCCATTTGATGCAACATAAGAGCTAGGGCACTCATCCCAGATCCCTTAATTCCGATAAAATGATAGATTTTTGACATCTTAACTCCTTTGTAATCCTACTTGTGCCGGATAAAAATACTCTTATTCAAGGTCTTCGAATCGGCTTAGGTTAAGCTCTTGCGCAATTGTTTTTTCACGTTGTTCTCTAGTTTCTTTGTTATTGTAAATTTGGCTACGCTTCAAAAAATCATAATTATTCTTCTTTGCTGAACCTTGATGTGATGGATTGTCAGGCTCTTTATACTCTCGAGGAAGCTCTGCTAAAATATAATCTTCTTGATGCAGTTTTTCGGTAAAGCGACTCATCTCAGTTTCAGGTCTCTGTTTAGGGAGAACTGTTTCAGCAGAACGTTTTGTCTTTGGCACTTGCTTAGGAACATAAGTCATCTCTTTGGCAAGATAAGCCTGTCTTTTTTCTTTAAGATCTTGTTTTGCCTTTTTACGTGCCTCTTTGGCATAGCTACGACCTTCGTTGATGGTTTGAAGACGCTGATGAGAAGAAGAGCTTTGATGAGACATGACTTGGTCTGCAAATTGGTAATTTTTTGTGACATCATCATAATCCTTGTCTTGATAATAGCCATGGATATTAGTGATGAGGTCTTCGTTCTCGTATAAAGCCATCTGCTTGGCTGTGTCAATAATCGGAACACCATCTGCAACCAGAGGAAATTGAGTATTTGTCATCCTTTTTCTGCTTCTCCCTTCATGTAGCATTCCTTATTATAGCGTAATTACTCTTATTTTTCAAAGTATTCCTATAGAATTCTGCTTGAATAAAACACTTGGATCGTACGTCAAGAGACGACCTCACGTGCTTTTCTCCCTTACTTGTTACTAGTTTCACTAGACAAAAGTAGTTCTTCTCATCAATTTTTACTATCGACATCGAAAAAGTCAGTTTCTTTATCGAAACTGACCAATATCTCTAGATTTCTAAACCTAGAATCTCTTTAATTTCTTCAATAGACATGCTTGCACGGCTTTCATTCCCATCCAAGACAGTTGTTACCAGATTGCGTTTGCTTTCTTGTAGTTCTAAAATCTTTTCTTCAATGGTTCCTCGAGTGATTAGGCGATAAACTTCTACGTTATCTTCTTGCCCAATCCGATGTGCGCGACTGATAGCTTGCATTTCAACGGCAGGATTCCACCATAGGTCAATTAACACCACTGTGTCTGCTCCTGTTAAATTGAGTCCAACCCCTCCTGCTTTAAGAGAAATCAAAAAGACATCTTTAGAACCGTTATTAAAGGCTCTTGTCATTTCTTGGCGCTCATTAGCAGGGGTTGATCCTGTCATTTGGTAGGCAGTGAGACCTAAAGCATCCATCTCCTGCTTAGCTAAGTCCAACATTCCCCTAAATTGAGAGAAAATCAAGGCGCGGTGTCCGTTTTCCTTGATTTGTAGTAACAAAGTTCGCAAGCTCTCTAACTTACCACTTTCCCCATCGTAGTCCATAAAGAGACTTGGAGTATCACAAATCTGCCTCAATCGCGTAATCCCTGACAAAATTTCAATTTTACGACGGTTAATATCTGCATCACTGGCAGTTCGAATCTGATCATGCATTTGCCTTAGCTGTGCTAAGTAGATTGCTTTTTGGCTATCCGTCATTTCATTTGGATAAGTCATTTCAATGAGGTTAGGCAATTCTGGTAAGACATCTTCTTTTTTACGACGCATAATAAAGGGCTTGATATATCGCGATACCTGCTTGGCCGTCATTTTTAAAAACTCTTTTTTGGCAGGAAGAAGACCTGGTAAAACAATTTGAAAAATGGACCAAATTTCCAGCAATTTATTTTCAATCGGTGTCCCTGATAAAGCAAAGCAATTTTTGGCATTAAAAGCACGCAAACATTGCGCAATTTTTGTCTGACCATTCTTAATCACTTGCGCTTCATCCAAAATCAAATAATCGTACTCGAAGGCTTGATAAGTCTCAAAGTCTTGTCTAAAAGAAGAATAGCTTGTAATCGTAATCTGGTGGCCTTCTTCAATAAGGTGATCTCTGACTTGCTTCAAGCCATAGGAAACCACAACGTCTAACTGAGGAGTGAATTTTTGGCATTCATCCAACCAATTATAAATAAGACTTGAAGGCGATAGAATCAATACTTTACTATCTGGTCTCAGCTGACTAGATATGAAAGCTATTGTTTGTAAGGTTTTTCCAAGTCCCATATCATCTGCTAAGATGCCGCCAAATCCATAATGGTCTAACATCGATAACCACTGAATCCCTTGTCTTTGGTAATCTCTTACCTGAGCTTGTACCGCCAGCGGTTTGATAGCAAACGTTTCCGGATGTTGCAAATGATGCACCAATTCTGCTAACTCTTTCGAAAGGTGTACTGAAGACATTCCTTCAAAAAGTTGTGACACTTGTAAAGCAGCAATGCCATCCAGTTGCATATGCCCGTTTTTGAGATGTTTTGCTCTTAATTCTTGTAAACTATGACTAACCTTTTGCGTCTCCTCGTCAAAAACAACGAGCTGCCCCGATTGGCTCACGAAATAAGAATTATTTTGAAAAAGGGCAGTCAGGGCATCATCGATATCATCTTCCACGATTGTCGAAAAATCAAAGGAAATATCCAATAATCCTCCCTTGCGCTCAATAGCAATCTGAGGCCTTTCCTTAGACCTTAGTCCTTCTAATGATGAACTTAACACTACTGTCCCTATACGTTCAACATATGGAACCATTTCCGTGAAAAAGGCATAAAGTTCTGCTTTACTAGATAACCGTTTTTTAGAATAAAACTGCGGGGAAAAGCCAAAGGTCTTCAAACAACGATTGATTTTCTCTTCTTTTTTGTAGTTACCAGCAAAGGGAAGCTGATCCAAAGTTGCCTTATCAGCCACCTGATAATACCCGTAGTCGAAGAGCAGTTGACAACTTATTTCATCCTGTCCAACTAAGTCAAACTGGAAAGTCACGTCAAAGTCACGAATGGTAAAACTCTTAGGAGCCTCTACACTTCCAATTTGCTTAAACTCTAATAAACTAGCTGCCAGTTTAGCCTGGTCATCTAAGTCAAAATGAATGTGTTTTGCCAAATCAGCATCAATTGGTAGACTACGAATAGCTTGAACCATTTTAGCTTGTTTTAAAGATAGGTGATAGAAAATATCTTGGTAAAGCAGATAAGTATTGTCGAAAAAATATTGCACATTTTTTTCGGTAATTTGCAACTCAATCGATTTTCGATGCACTTCTACCTTAAAGTGGTAAAGCCCTGCTTCTGCATCTAAAGGACGAACAAACAGATGATGATAGGTTTGAGACGGTCCCTCAAAACTGAAATCGTAAAGACCTGTTAGTAAGTGGATACCTTCCTCAAAAAAGCCACTAGGTAGGCGTAAATGCCTTCCATGGTTAGGAAAGACGTTATCTTGCTCCCCTTTATCTGTATCAGAAGACAACCGCCATAAAAGGTCGATTAATTCTTGACTCGGCTTATCAAATTGTAACCAAGACAGCTGTTCAAAATAGTTTTTACCAATCTGATAAAACCCTTCCTTTTTGACCAATTGCAAAAAGCCTTTGATGTCTCGAATCACATAAGAACGGTCATCTGGCAAACGGTTAATTTTCAAACTCCACCAGTAATCTGACGAAAAAGGACTACGACTTCCTAAGGCTGATAAGCGGTATTTAATGGTATCATCGTCGTTCATTGCTAGACTATCCAAAAAGAGACTTCCAAAAGAGGTCATTTTTTGCGTCTCTGCCTTATGTTCGGTTTGATCACTCAGTTGCTCTGAAAATCGTTTACCTTCCTCATCATTTTTTAAAAAGTACTCCACTGCTGCAATATGTTTACAATACTGTCTCGCCTCAAACACATCACATTGGCAAGTTACGTCCTCATCGTCAGCCCCATATTGAACGTGATAGGGTCCTACTTCAGCTTGTAGAAGTCCCTCATGATCGTCTAGTATTCTGACTAAACCTTGTTCATAGAGCTCTATACCTTCATTCCGTATCCGTCCTGGAATTAATCTAGCCATATCCATCCCACCTTTTTGCTTATCCTGTTATTATAACAAAAATCAAATGAGATTTCTTGGAAAAATCCTTTTTTGTTTTCTTTGTTTGATGCCAAAGACTCTCTCCCTACCTCCAAAAATCATCATAAAAAGACTGCCTCCTGTGACATACAGAAGACAATCCTTATCAGTGACCGATAATGTCTTTTTAAAATTACTATTTTAACAGAGGACCGTTCCTTATTTCCGTTTGCGTGCAATCAGATGAATCGGTGTTCCTTCAAAGGAAAAGGCTGCACGAATTTGATTTTCCAAGAAACGTAAGTAAGAGAAGTGCATCAATTCTTCCTCATTAACAAAAATCACAAATGTTGGCGGCTTGACCGCAACTTGTGTCGCATAGAAAATCTTCAAGCGTTTCCCTTTATCAGTTGGGGTTGGGTTAATAGCAATAGCGTCCATAATAACGTCATTAAGGACAGCAGATGGGATACGTTTAATCTGACTGTCACTAATACGCTTAATCAATTCAGGCAATTTGTTGAGGCGCTGCTTTGTTAAAGCTGACACAAAAATGATTGGAGCATAAGCCAAGAATTGGAATTGGTCACGAATATCCGCTTCCCATTGAGCAACCGTGTGGTTATCTTTGTCAATGGTATCCCATTTGTTAACGACAATGATCATTCCTTTACCAGCTTCGTGTGCAAAACCAGCAATTCGCTTATCGTATTCACGGATTCCCTCTTCAGCATTGATAACCATCAAGACCACATCAGAGCGATCAATGGCACGCATCGCCCGCATGACAGAATATTTCTCTGTATTTTCATAAATCTTGCCAGATTTACGCATTCCAGCTGTATCAATCATGGTGAATTCTTGACCGTCAGCATCAGTGAAATGCGTGTCAATGGCATCACGTGTTGTCCCTGCGACAGGGCTAGCAATAACGCGATCTTCACCTAAAATAGCGTTAATCAAGCTAGATTTCCCAACATTAGGACGACCGATTAAACTGAAGCGGATAATATCATCATTTTCTTCGACTTCTTCTACTGGTAAGTTTTCAACGATGGCATCCAAGATATCCCCTGTTCCAATCCCGTGAACAGAAGAAACTGGATAAGGATCACCCAAACCAAGTGAATAAAAATCATAAATATCATTGCGCATTTCAGGATTATCAACCTTATTAACTGCTAAAATGACTGGGGTATTGGTTCGATACAGAATTTTAGACACATATTCGTCAGCGTCGGTCACCCCTTCTTTACCAGAAACGACAAAGACAATAACGTCCGCTTCCTCCATAGCAATTTGAGCCTGGTTCTTGATTTGTTCCATAAACGGGGCATCAACGTCATCAATACCACCTGTATCAATCAATGAGAACTGGCGATTAAGCCATTCTCCAGTAGCATAAATACGATCTCGAGTAACGCCTTCGACATTTTCCACAATTGAAATACGCTCTCCAGCAATTCGGTTAAATAAGGTGGACTTGCCCACATTTGGACGGCCCACAATGGCAACGGTAGGTAAAACCATGATTCTCCTTTTCTTTCTCTCACTAATACACTTGTCTATTATTCTTGATTGTTATCCCAAACTTAACGGCGATTAACTCCTTCTAAATGAAACTCCCTAGCTAAATAGCGGACACGCTCCATCACCCGTTTAGCTTGCCAAGTCTCGTCGTTTCCTTTAATAGTCGCCCATTTACGCTCCAAATCTGCAAAGCTATAATTGGACGTAAAGAAAGTCGGTAAATCTTCTAACATGCGGTACTGCAAAATCACCTGCAACACCTCATCACGGACCCAAGAAGTGGCTTGCTCTGCACCAATATCATCTAAAATGAGCACCGACACATTCTTTACCGCATCAATTTCTTCTTTAACAGAGCCATTTGAAATGGCATTTTTTACATCAATAGCAAAGCTTGGAAAATGCAAAAGAGTGGTTGAGACACCTTTTTTCTCAGACAATTCATGAGCCATAGCAGCCAACAAGTAAGACTTGCCAATCCCCATGTCCCCATATAGGTACAATCCTTTTTGCTCTACTGATGGGTATTGTTCCACAAAATCCAAAATAGCCGAGAAGGCTTCCATACGACTGGCGTTATTAACGTCAATATCCGACAAATGAATATAGCGATAGGACTTTGGCAAACTGACCAGTTGAATCCGTTCTGAGATAGCGGCCTGTTTTTGAGCCTCTACCAATTCTTTAGTTTCCAAATAAGAGACATCAGCATAACCTTCATTCATGGCTAGAATAGGTTGGTATCCCTTAGCAATATAAGAATCATCCTTGAGCTGATATTTCTGACGTTCTACCAAAAATTGATTAAATTTAGACAAACTCAGATTAATTTGTTCTTGTGACAGACGGTGTCGGCTGATAAAATCAGCCACTTCAGGATCTGCCAAAATGGTCTGAATCAATTGGTCGCTATTAACACGACTGTTTTGACCCAATTTTGCCATGGTATCTCCAATCTTTTCCATCTAGTCACCACCCTTTCTAAGGTTTTCTAGTCGCTTCAAAGCTGCCTGCTTGAATTCATCTAGTTTAGCTTGTTCTTCTTGGCTTGTCGTTTCCTGATAATTAGGATTGCTCCACTTAGGAACATTTGTTTGTTGATTTGTTTTTGTTTTTTCCTGCCGACTGCCTTGACGATCTGTAAATGCTCGTAAGACTAACATAGCCTCTTCAGCTGTTGATACCTGCTGATACGAAAAATCATTGGCAATCTTCATCAGATAGCTTTTCTGTAAATTAGCTGACTTGGTCTTATTAAAGGTATAGAGGACCATGACATTAATCACATCATCAAGAAAAGACATTTTAGCCAAAGTCTGCAACAAGTTTTTTTCATCTTTAGTAACCGTTGCTCGTCTCGCTTTTTTAATCTTCTCCAAGAAAATAAGCGAACTGTCTTGCTTGGCCTCCCGTAGAATAACCTGCTCTGCTTGAGAAAAAGTGTCATTACTTGGCTCTTTAGCAGCCTGTTGTTTCTTGGCTAGCAAACGCTTAGGTTGAATTTTCCCATTAACAGCCGTCGCCTTAGCCAGTTGGTAGGTATCAAACCAATTCATTTCGTATTGTTCTGAAATGCTATAAAGGCTAATCACATCTTTTTGATTATCTTCAAATTGGAGCCCATCCCTAGTCATCAATTGTTGGAAACTATCTAGATCAAACGTTTTTCGAGCACTTTGAGAGGTTTTAGGAGATAGGCCATCGGTGCCAAAAACATCCGAAAACCGTTTAGAAATATTTCTAGCCTGGGTAGGAATAGCTAGTTGTAATTCAGACACTGCTGATTCTCCAATTTTTTGTTCGAGTAAGCGAGAGTAGACAGGTTCTTTTAAAAATGCTTCATGCCCTAAGGGCTGCTGTAATTTGACCAAATAGGCGTCCGGAAGCTGATATAAAACCACCAAGTCCATTGCCGTCAGCATACCCATGGCATCTTCGAAACGCTTCATACCAAACTGTAAATGGTTTAAAACATCGCTAAATTTGTGGGCTCTAGCCCCATCATCAAAAAAATGAAGAAAATATTGGTAAACCGCAGCCGCGTCACTTCCAATAATAGGGAAATACAACTGAATTAGGCTTGTCGCATCACAGGAAACTTTGTTGCGTTTAAGATAGGTAAAGGTATCAATGGGTTTCATCATTTAAACTACTTTTCTTTTTTCCTCGCACACGAGTGGTAATTTGTTGCAACAATTCTTCAATTTCATCAACATCTTTAAAACTCTTATAGACACTGGCAAAACGAACGTAGGTGATTTCATCAAGTTCTGCCAATTCATCCATCACTAAATTACCGATAATAGTACTTGACACTTCATTTTCATAAGTTGTACGAACAGTTCGCTCGATACGCGAGATTAAGTTCTCAATATCCGTACTTGAGACTGGGCGTTTCTGGGCGCTTTGAACAACGCCATTCAAAATCTTATCTCGTGAAAATTGCTCTCTTGTGCCATCCTTTTTTATGACTAATAAAGGGAGTTCTTCCACACGTTCAAATGTTGTAAAACGAGTATGGCATTTTTCACATTCTCGTCGACGGCGGATGGTATTGCCATCTTCAGCTTGCCTACTATCAACAACACTTGATTTATTATAATTACATTTTGGACAACGCACGCAAACACCCCAATTCTATCAAATTAATCTAGTACTCTATTCTATCATATTTTCAAGGATAACAAAAGGATATGTCAGGGAATCTGGCTAAGGGAAATTGTTTCAAATGAGGTGGCAAAATCCAGAAAAAAGAACAGCCCTTGAACCATACCATCTTGCGGTAACGTCCACTGCCATTCTTTCTTTCATTATAATTGATCATCAATTCACTGGCTATCTTTCGAAACCGCTAGTGGAATGTGTAAAATAAAGACGGATCCCTGATTCAATTTACTTTCAACTTCCATCTGTAAATGGTAACCATCCACAATCTGTTTAAGGATAGACAAGCCTATCCCTAAACCAGCCTGAGTACTGGTTCGATTACGAGATTTATCCGTCCGATAAAAGCGTTCAAAAATGTGTTTAATATCTTCTTTAGAAATCCCTTCTCCCTTATCTTGGACTCTAACAATAGCTTCTTGCTTATCGTTCACCTTAAGATCAATCGAGATTTTCTTATCTTGACGAGAATATTTAACCGCATTGTCAATCAGAATCATCAAGGCCTGTTCAAAATGATTTTTATAAATACGCGCCACAGTTTCTTTATTTTCTGAGTGCCATGTAAATTCAAAATCTTCCCTCAACACACGGAAGTTTCCAATGACTGTCTCAATAGAATTTTCTAAAACCGTGGTGTCATTTTGATGCCCTTCAAAGGACCCCTGCACCCGAATCATATCCAGCATATCGTTAATCATAATTGCCATCCGATCCGCCTCGTGCGCAGTAGCCGTCAAACTTTCTTCGAGAATATCACTGTCATCTTTGCCCCAGCGTTGCAAGAGACCAATGTGCCCCTTAATAATAGCAACCGGCGTCCGTAACTCATGACTAACATCACTAATAAAGCGAGATTGCAGCTTGGTATGCGTTTCGACCTTATCCAGCATGTTATCAAAAATAACCGATAGTTCTTCAATTTCATCCCCTGACGAAATGTCAGAACGTAAGTTTAAATTGTTAGGATTTTCGGAAATATTGCGCATCACTTCATGCAAATTATGCAAAGGTTTCAAAAAACGTTGAGTGGCAATTAAAATAATCAAATAAGCCAGACTAGTGCCAAATAGTTCCACCACAAGCAACCAAAAGAGTAAGCGGGCCCTAATCACGTAGTAATTTCCCAAATCATGAAAAACTTGAACATACCCTACAAATTTTCCTGTTCGATTGGAATAAACCTTTTGTGTCATGGAAAAGCCACGGTACTGATCTTCAATGTGATTATGAAAAACTTTACCGATAGGACCTCTCAAACCAGGAGAAGCTTCCTCATTGTCTGTGGTAAAAATCATCTGCTTGTCCACATTATAGACGTAAATGTCCTGATTGGCATCAAGAGTATTGGTAATATCCCGCTCACTTCGAATCACGCGACTCCCATTTCGGTCATCAATTCTAAGGTGTGTCTTATCATTTTTATACAAAACTTCTGCTAAGTTCTCTAATGTAAAATTAGAGTCCACCTCAGAAAGACGAACTCTAACAATATTTACGGCTTGAAAAACCGATTGCCTTTCCTTTTTCAACAAGAAATAATTAGTTGAACTGTAGGCAATCAGTGTAAAAATAGAGAAAATGCAGAAAAAGAGAACAAAAAAGATATTCGATAAACGTTTTGGTAACGATTTTTTATATTTCTTCTGTTTCTGCTTTACCATCTTACTTATTTCTCACGAATAACATAGCCCATACCGCGAACGGTTTGGATATAAGACTCCTTACCTGGAATATCGATTTTGCCGCGAAGGTACCGAATATAAACATCCACTACATTTGTTTCAACAGCTTCATCGTATTTCCAAACATTTGACAATAACTCTTCACGTGTCATGACACGATTCATATTAGTCATCAAAATGCTAAGCAAATCATATTCACGTTTCGTCAAAGAGATTTCATCATCTCCTCTGTTAACTGAACGGTTTTGTGGGTTCAAGACCAAATCACGGTAAATCCCTTGACTAGGGGTTTTCTTCTCAGATTCGATATCTTGGCGACGGAAAATGGCACGGATACGAGCCAATAACTCTTCAATTGCAAATGGCTTCACAATGTAATCATCCGCTCCACGGTCTAACCCCGCAACCACATCCATAATCGAATCACGCGCAGTCATCATCATAATGTAAGTTGTTTTTTCAGTTTGTAAGCGACGAGTCACTTCAAAACCATCCATTTCAGGAAGCATTAGGTCAAGGAGGATTAAGTCAAAATCCTTTTCTAAGGCAGTTTCTAAACCTTCGCGACCATTTACTTCAACAGTTACTTCGTAACCTTCATGTTGCAATTCGAGTGAAACGAACCGTGCAAGGTTCTTTTCATCTTCAATAATTAAAATTTTCTTTGTCATTTACACCAACCCTTACCCTCTCAAACTTTCTTTCTCTCCCAGAAAGAAGGTCACGAGGTCAATCTAATTTTTTTCATATTTGAGAGCCAAGTCTCCAATGGTTACTTATTATCACTTAATGAGTACGAAAGTTTCTGATAATATCACCTTCTTCACTCCTGTGCGGCCGATAAAAGGCCTTTATAAACGAGCAACTACATTCTCTAAAGAGTATATCAAAGAATAATTCTTTTTTCAAATAAAAATTACAGACATCTTTAATATTCAGCTTTATTTATCAAACAACCCTTGGAGGCTTGCAAAAGGATTATTTTCTTTTTGTTTTTCCTCTTTTAGAGATTGATATTGATCTTCAGTCAGCACGGTCCAATCCTGACCTGTTGGTAACTCTTGAGATTGTTTTTCTTCCTCAGTCAATACCTGTAAAGGAATCGCGAGCAAGATATTGTCCACAACACTTTCGTCAAGGTCGATGTTGTCTTCCTCTAAAACCAAAACTAACTGATCATCAACCATATCTTGTTTACCTGCTACATCTGTGGCTTCAATAAATAATTCCTGAACGTCTTGAACTTCTTTTAAACTGACAGGAGTCATCGATCGACTTGAAGGCAAGGTTACCTCATAGCTTAGCTGATAATGTAACAAGTACAAACCAGCATCATAGTGCACATCTCCCACAACTCTAACGTCTTTAATATCCAGAATTTGTGGGTCGCGTTCCAATAATTTTTCTTTAACATCGCACACTTGGTCAAAACGAAGACCGTCTGGATGTTTTCTGATTTCAGAAAGAATTAACATCATCTTCTCCTAATAAAATTCTAATCTATTTTTACTATTATATCAGGTATTTGTCAATAGTTATATGACAATTTTCTTACATTTTTTAACCTTAACATCTGATAATCCTCAGATTAAGGGATTCTCCTCTCCTTCTAAAGCTTTTCCTCAATTATTTGGATCAAAGACAGGTTAAGGAAGTTCCGTTTTCTTAGGACATCTATCTTTTTTCTGAATATTAAAAAGTAAAAATAAAAGAAAATAAGGCTTGAGCTAACCTCAAGCCCTCACATGTGTTGTAATCGCTCAATCCTCTCTTCAATGGGAGGATGAGTACTAAATAATGAACTGAAACTACCTTTTTTGCGGGGCTCGTTAATATACAAGGCCGCGCTAGCATCATCAACAGGGTATTTTACCGGCTGAGATTGTTTCAATTTTTCAAGAGCCCTTATCATCCCTTGGGGATTTCTAGTCAGTTCAACTGAACTCGCATCTGCCAAATATTCTCTTTGACGAGAAATCGCTAACTGAACCAAACTCGCTACTAACGGTGCTAAAACGAGAGACAACAACGACAGGAGCAACAAAATGATACCTAAGCCTTCATCGTTATTATTACTACGTTTACGAGAACCACCCCCATACCAAAGTGCCCGTCCCCCAATACTTGAAATGAGCGTTACCGCACTGGCTAATGCAACAGCAATCGTTGAAATACGAATATCATAATTACGGATATGACTAACTTCGTGTCCAATAACCCCTTCAAGTTCTTCACGGTTCATCACTTGAAGTAAGCCTGTGGTTGCTGCTACGGCTGCATTTTTAGGACTAGACCCTGTGGCAAAAGCATTTAAAGAAGGGTCTTCAATAATAAAGACTCTTGGCATAGGAATCTGTGCTACCATGGCCATGTCTTCTACGATATGATAAAAATCTGGAGCTTCTGACTCGCTAATTTCTCTAGCAGAATTCATGCTCATCACAAGAGTTGTAGACTGAAAAATCATGCTAACCGCATAAATCACACCTATAATAAGGGCCAGAGTCACGCCTATCACATAATTGTCCACTAGGAGATAACCTGCGGAAGCTCCAATAAGAGCTAGCAGAAGGAAGAAGACAACTAACAACAAAACGGTACGTTGTTTATTTTGTGAAATCTGTTGGTAAAGCATGCTACTCCCTTCTCTTACGATGATTTGTCGTTTCTTGCTGAAGATTAAAAGGTAAAGTCTACTTTAGGCACCTCTTTTTCAGCTTCAGGTGTTTGCAAGAATTCACTTGGTTTAAAGCCGAATAGTTTACCTGCGATGTTGCTTGGGAAAGATTCTAATTTCAAGTTATAATTAGAAGTTGTTGAATTGTATAGTTGACGAGAATATGAGATTTTATTTTCCGTATTAGTCAACTCTTCTTGCAATTTCAAAAAGTTTTCATTGGCTTTTAAGTCTGGGTAATTCTCAGCGACCGCAAATAAATGGGTCACCTGTTTACTCAATTCATTAGAAGCTGCCATGGTTTCTTGAGGGGTTAAGGCATTAGCAACACGCGCACGCAAATCAGTGATTTTTTCAAATGTTTTTTGCTCGTAATTAGCATAACCTTTAACAGTCTCAATAAGATTTGGAATCAAGTCATTACGACGTTTCAACTGCACATCAATTTGACTCCAAGCTTCTTTGGTATGCATTCGAGATTTGACTAGGCTATTGTAACTTATCACCAACCATAGAGCAAGCAACCCTAAAACGACTAAGATAATCAAAACTGTTGGCATAGTATGTCTCCTTTAATCTTTGTGTCTCAATTATAGCAATTTTCAAGTTAATAGCAAGTATTGAGGACCTATTTCTAATGATTTTTATGAGATTTTTTTATTCCTGTATTTTATGGTAAAATAATAGCAATAATCAAAAACAGAGGATACAAATGACACCCCAAGAATTTTACCACACCTTAGAGGAAGATGGTTTTCCTTTAACCATGAAACAAAAAGAGCAATTTGATACTTATTTCAAATTGCTAGTGGAGTGGAATAACAAGATTAATTTAACCGCCATAACGGAAGAAAACGACGTTTATCTCAAGCATTTCTATGACTCTATCGCTCCTATCTTACAGGGCTTTTTAGCCAATGAACCGATTCGTTTATTAGATATTGGAGCAGGAGCTGGCTTTCCTAGCCTACCTATGAAGATTCTCTTTCCAAATCTCGAAGTTACTATCATCGACTCTCTCAACAAACGCATTGCTTTTCTAACGCATTTGGCGGAAGCCTTAGCATTAGACAAGGTGCATTTTTTCCATGGTAGAGCAGAAGATTTTGGTCAGGATAAGGACTTCCGTGCACAATTTGATGTCGTCACCGCTAGAGCAGTCGCTCGGATGCAAGTTTTAGCTGAATTAACGATTCCTTTTCTAAAAATTGGCGGAAGGCTGATTGCTTTAAAAGCACAAGCCGCTGACCAAGAATTAGAAGATGCCAAAACAGCCCTCTCCCTTCTCTTTGGTAAGGTAACGACTAACCATCATTATCAATTACCAAACGGGGATGCTCGCTATATCACCGTTGTTGAGAAAAAAAAGGAAACCCCTAATAAATATCCCCGCAAAGCAGGATTCCCCAACAAGAAACCTTTATAAAGACTAGTTAAAAGCTAAGAGCAAACTTAGCTTTTTTAGCTTATTTTTGTTATCATAGTATGAGATATTATTATGGAGGAAACATGAAACGCTCATTTATCAAATCTTTATCGGTCACACAGCGTTTAACCTTTAGTTTTGCGATTGTGATTTTGATTGGGACTCTCTTGTTATCCATGCCTTTTACCCATTATCAAAACGGACCTGAAACTGTCTATCTTGACCATTTCTTTAATGTGGTTTCAATGGTATGTGTGACAGGGCTCTCCGTTGTTCCCGTTGCTGAGGTCTATAATGGCATCGGACAAACCATTACCATGATGCTCATGCAAATTGGCGGACTTGGTTTGGTCACTCTGATTGCCATGAGTACCTTTGCCTTGAAACGTAAAATGCGGCTGAGCGATCAAACTTTGCTCCAATCAGCCTTGAATCGTGGGGATAGTAAGGATTTAAAGCACTATCTTTTCTTTGCTTATAAAGTGACCTTTGGGCTTGAAGCAATCGCTGCGCTTGTCATTATGACGGACTTCATTCCTCGTTTTGGATGGAAAAATGGCATTTTTAACAGTATCTTTTTAGCCATCTCTGCCTTTTGTAATGCCGGCTTTGATAACTTGGGAAATTCTAGTCTCAAAGACTTTGTTTTGAATCCCACACTCAATCTTATTGTTACCTTCTTAATTATTTCAGGAGGCTTAGGGTTTGCTGTTTGGGTAGATCTTGGACTCGCTGTCAAAAAATTCTTTTTCGAGCGGCCCCACTGCTATGGTGCAACCTTTCGTAAGTTATCCAATCAATCTAGATTAGTTATTCAAACAACTACTGTCATTCTGGTTCTTGGAACTTTCTTATCTTGGTTTTTAGAAAAAGACAACAGTAAAACCATTGCCAATTACAATCTGTTTCAACAATTCATGGTCTCTTTCTTCCAAACAGTTACCATGAGGACTGCTGGTTTTGCAACAATTTCCTATAACGATACTCTGGCACCCACCAATATTCTTTATATGATTCAAATGGTTATCGGCGGTGCTCCTGGAGGAACTGCTGGTGGTATCAAAGTAACAACAGCTGCCATCACCTTTTTACTCTTCAAAGCAGAACTATCTGGACAATCAGAAGTTACCTTCCGAAATCGCATTATTGCTAATAAAACTATTAAGCAGACCATGACGGTACTCATTTTCTTCTTTGCTGTCTTGATGACAGGCTATATCCTTTTGCTTAGTGTGGAGCCAAATATTGCTCCGATTCCCCTTTTATTCGAATCCATTTCAGCCATCGCTACTGTTGGTGTGTCCATGGATTTAACACCACAACTATCAACAGCAGGACGTCTGATTATTATTGTCCTTATGTTTGTTGGCCGTGTTGGTCCAATCACTGTCCTCATCAGTTTAATTCAACGAAAAGAAAAAACCATTCAATATGCCACTACCGATATTCTAGTGGGTTAAGGAGAAAACATGTTAAAACGTAAAACTGTCGGTGTTCTTGGTCTTGGTATCTTTGGCCGTACTGTTGCTAGAGAATTAAGTAATTTCGATCAAGATGTTATTGCCATTGATATTCGAGAAAGCCATGTCAAAGAAGTTGCTGATTTAGTGACTAAGGCTGCTGTGGGAGACATTACTGACAAAGAATTTTTACTAGCTGTCGGGATTGAACATTGTGACACCGTAGTTATCGCTTCAGGAAATAACTTGGAATCCTCAGTTCTTGCTGTCATGCACTGTAAAAAATTGGGTGTTCCAACCATTATTGCAAAAGCTAAAAATAAAATTTTTGAAGAAGTTCTATATGGTATCGGAGCAACTAAAGTCATCACTCCTGAGCGTGATTCCGGAAAACGTGTTGCTTCAAACCTTCTCAGACGACATATTGAAAGCATCATCTACTTGGAACATGGTATTTCGATGATTGAATTTGTCATTCCTAAAAGTTGGGAAGGGCAATCTCTTTCCGAACTAGATGTTCGTCGTAAATATGAGTTAAATGTGATTGGCATGCGTCAAAAAGAAGTTAAAACCTTGGATACCAATGTCAAACCTTTCGAACCTTTAGAACCCAATACTATCATTGTGGCCATCGCTAATGACCACACGTTTGAAAAATTTGATTATCTTGGCTATCTTAAATAACAAAAACGATTCTTGGAGAACTCCAAGAATCGTTTTTAGATATTTTTGTTACCTTCATTAGGCTTGCTTACGTTTCCAAAAGGCATTTTCAGAGATAGCTGTGAAAAGGACGTCGGTTGATGAATTGAGAGCTGTTTCGCATGAGTCTTGAATCACCCCAACAATAAAGCCAACACCAACAACCTGCATCGCAAGATCATTTGAGATACCAAATAAACTACATGCTACTGGGATAAGGAGTAATGATCCTCCTGCGACACCTGAAGCACCACAGGCAGATACTGCTGCAACAACACTCAATAAGAGAGCCGTTAGAAAATCAATTTGAATACCGAATGTGTGAACCGCTGCAAGTGTCAAAACATTAATCGTAATGGCTGCACCACCCATATTGATGGTTGCCCCAAGAGGGATTGACACCGAATAAGTATCTTTACTTAGACCAAGATCTTCACAAAGTTGCATGTTAACTGGAATATTAGCGGCTGAACTTCTTGTAAAGAAAGCAGTTATACCTGATTCACGTAAGCATCTTAACACCAAAGGATAAGGATTTTGTCTCATCACCACAAACCCAATGAGAGGGTTAATGACTAGAGCAACAAACGCCATAGTCCCCACTAAAACAAGAATTAACAAGGCATAGTCAGATAAAATCCCAATGCCATTCTCTGAAATAGTCGCAAAAACTAGACTCATGATTCCGATTGGCGCCAAATTAATAATCCAAACCACAATTTGTGAGGTTACATCGGCTGCTGTTTTGATAAGATGCTTTGTTTCTTTGCTTGCTACTTTTAAGGCTAGTCCAAAGACTAAAGCCCATGATAAAACACCAATATAATTAGCTGTCGCCAAGGCATTGATAGGATTATCAACCAGTTTTAGTAAGAGTGTTTGAAAGACTTCGGCCACCCCTTGAGGTGCTGAAAATTCAGTATTGACTGGCGTATTTAAAATCAAGGTCAGCGGGAATAAATAGGTCGTCAAAACAGCTACAAAAGCTGCTGCAAAAGTCCCAAATAAATAGAGAACAATGATTAGGGTCATATTGGTCTCTTTCCCTTTTTTCTGATGAGAAATAGCTTGAGAAACCAAAGCAAAAACAACGAGAGGAGCAATAGATTTTAAACCACCTACAAATAATTTTCCTAGAATGCTTAATCCCGTAAAATCAGGAACAAGAAGTCCTAAAATAACACCAATGACCACACCAATACCAATTTTTTTGATTAGGCTGACCCTAATCCATAGTTCACATACTTTTTTCATTCGTCACATCCTTACTAAAGTTATAAAGTTACATGTTTTTCATAATACTATAATTCTAGCTATTCGTCAAATCGAGTGAGTAGGAGAGAAAAAAAGAGTGTAGTACGCTTTTTCTGCACTGATCCTCTATTGACGAGAAGACTAATCTTCGATATAATAGCTTCTGTTGTCATTTTAATGTATATCGTTAAAATTGTTAGAATCTTCAAATTAGTATTAATAGAAAGACTATTCATAAATGAAACAAAAAAATGTATATAATGTATATATTGTTATCGGATTTATGTTATTTGCCCTCTTTTTCGGAGCTGCCAACCTCATTTATCCAGCATTTCTAGGTATCTACTCAGGTCATAACATTTTATGGTCCATTATTGGTTTTTGTTTAACCGGTGTTTCCTTACCCCTCTTAGGAGTGATTGCTGTTGCTAAGTCTGGTTCAGATGATGTGGAAAGCTTAGCACGTCCTATTTCCAAATGGTACGCTATCTTTTACTCCTCTGTTCTATACCTCTCTATCGGGCCTTTCTTTGCTATCCCAAGAACAGGTGCTACTTCTTTTTCAGTGGGGATTGCACCGATTTTTGGAGATAACTTTACCAATAAAGCTATCTATGCTGTTCTTTTCTTTGGGCTATCTTATTTTCTGGCCATTAGACCTAGTAAATTGGCTGAAAACATCGGTAAATTCTTGACACCAACCTTGTTAGTTGTGATTGCTATCTTGGTAATTGCTTCTTATGTTCACCCAGCAGGGGGTTATGGTAATGCCTTCAACGCAGGGATTGGTGTTAACAATGCCTTTAAAGATCTTCCTTTTATTGCAGGACTGATTCAAGGGTATGGCACCATGGATGCCTTGGCATCACTTGTTTTTGCCATTCTCGTCATTGAAGCGACCAAACAATTTGGAGCTAAAACTGACAAAGACGTTACCAAAGTTACCTTTATCTCTGGAACCATTGCTATTTTCTTATTAGCTTTTGTCTATATCTTTGTTGGCCGTATTGGAGCAACCTCACAATCCCTGTTTCCTTTTATTGATGGCAGTTTTACCCTTAATGGTAGTCCTGTCAATGGTGGTCAGATTTTAAGTCATGCCTCTCGTTTCTATCTAGGCAGTATCGGTCAAGCCTTTCTTGCTATTGTCATTTTTTTGGCTTGCCTAACCACCTCCACAGGATTAATCACCTCAAGTGCTGAATATTTCCATAAATTAATTCCTGCTCTATCTCATATTGTCTGGTCAACTATTTTTACTCTGGTTTCTGCCTTCTTCTACTTTGGTGGTTTATCTGTTATCATCAACTGGTCGGCTCCTGTTTTATTTCTTTTATACCCATTAACAGTCGGTTTAATTTTCCTTGTCTTGGCACAAAAATACTTTAACAATGATCCTATCGTTTATCGAACAACTATTGGACTCACTATTATTCCTGCTATTTTTGATGCCTTATCCACACTTTCTCAAATGACTGGTCTCTTCAACTTGCCAGAGCCAATAACAACTTTCTTCCAAGAAACAGTTCCACTTGGACAATTTTCAATGGGTTGGATTATCTTTGCCATTATTGGATTCCTACTCGGACTCATTCTAAGTAAAACGAAAAAAAGCTAATGATGTCTAAACAACAACACCCTAAGTAAAAACTTAGGGTGTTGTTTCGTTTATTTGTGACTAAACCGTCTGGTCAAGCTATCACCAATAAATTGGATAGCAAAAATAATTAAAAGAATAATAATAGTCGCCACCCAAGTTACATCATTATTAAAACGATTGTAACCGTAAGAAATGGCCACATTTCCTAGACCTCCAGCTCCGATAGCTCCCGCCATCGCTGTTTCACCAACCAAGGAAATCAAGGTTACAGTTGACACACGGATCAAGTCAGGGAGACCCTCGCTCAAATATACTTTGACAATATCCCAGAAGGTAGCTCCCGAAGCCTGTGCTGCTTCAATAACTCCTTTATCAAGTTCTGAAAAAACAAGCTGTACTTGACGAGCAAAGAAAGGAAAAGTCGCAAAGGTCAATGGTACCAAGGCAGCAGTTGCTCCCAAAATAGTTCCCATAATCAGGTAAGTAAAGCTAGCTAAAATAGCAATTAAAATGATAAAAGGAATTGCACGGAAAATAGAAGTGATTTTATCAATAATCCAGCAAGCTAACTTGTTTTCAATCACACCACCTGGCCCCATTAGTACAAGTAATAAGCCCACAAACAGACCAATGGCCCCACCAACAATAAAAGGCACGATGGTCATGTATAAAGTGTTCCAAATAGCCAGTCCCCAACCCGCGTCACCTGACCAGCCAAGCTCATAAACATTTGGTAAATAGGTTTGAATTAACTGTGTCATCTAGGTTCCTCTCTTCAAAATGCTAACATCAATACCAGCTTCATGCAAAGCTTTTTCAGCCGCAGCAATATTCGCTGAATTACCTTCCAGTACAACAATCATTTCACCAACTGGGACATAATCTAAAATTTCAATGTTCCCATACAAAATATTAGCTGTCACTTCAAATTGACGATAAATACTATTCAGCAAAGGCTCATCAGTAGACGTTCCTGCATATTTCAACTGAACTAGAAGGGCATCTGCAGGCAAGTGTTTGACAATGTCTTGTTGGTTAATTTTTTCTAAAGCCTCATCAATCCCCGTTGCAGTGGTAATAAATTCCTGTGTCAATGCCTCTTTTGGATTTGAAAAGATATCAAGAACAGAACCTTCTTCAATCAAAACACCATTCTGCATAACAGCAACACGATTACAAATATCCTTGACAATTTGCATTTCATGGGTAATCATGACAATGGTGAGGCCAAATTTGCGGTTTAATTCCTGCAAGAGAGCCAAGATTTGTTTGGTAGTCTTTGGATCTAGTGCTGATGTGGCCTCATCTGAAATTAAAATTTTAGGATCATTGGCTAAGGCACGCGCAATAGCCACCCTTTGTTTTTGCCCACCCGATAACTGGGCAGGGTAGTTATCTGCTCTCTCTGATAAACCTACAAGTTCTAGTAGTTCGATAACTTTCTGTTCTTTCTCAGTCTTACTTAACGACGAATGGCGGAGAGCGAAGGCAACATTTTCTTTGGCTGTTTTTTGAGCCATTAAATTGAAATGTTGAAAAATCATGCCAATATCACGACGTTTTTGGCGAAGGACCTCAGCTGACAATTGAATTTTCCCTTGGTCAAAGGTTACGTCTCCATCTACGGTGATTTTCCCATTTGTTGGTGCTTGTAGCAGGTTAATCACACGCACAAGAGTTGATTTCCCAGCACCTGAATACCCAACAATGCCATAAATATCTCCCTGATTAATATGAACCGTGACATCTTTAACGGCCTCAATAACCCGTTTTTTTTGATGAAAGGTAATATCAATATGATCTAATTGAATAATCGCTTCATTCATAAGATTTTAATAACTCCTCTATTAGTACGATATGGCGACAGTAATCCGCGATAGCAATATTTTCATCGCCTGCATGATCCCGACTATTAGCATGACCCAATCCAAATGCTACAATTGGAACCCCAAGTGCTTCAAAGACAGTGTGCATAGGCCCTGTTCCAGCTGAAGTTGGTAAAAGGGATAACCCTTTGGGGTAAAGGGGCTTCGCCACATTTATCACTTGTTGAATAGCTGGTGCAGACAAATCACTACGATAACTTTTTTCTCCCAACGTATAGGTCACATTGATCTTATCAAAACCTTTGTCCAACAAATGAGCTTGAATCTGCTCAAACACGATTTTGGGATCAAGTCCAGGCACTAAGCGAACCTCCATCTTAGCGGAAGCCTGTGCAGGAATAATGGTTTTGACGCCCTGTCCCTGATAACCCGACTGTATTCCTTGAATACCTATGGACGGTTGGTAATAATAGGTTTTCAAAAAATCACACCGTTCTGATTGTAACATAGGAAGCTCTAGTCCGTAAAGCTTTTTTAAATCATCCAACTGTTCGATAGCATAGGTCTCAATCAAATCTAGTTCTCGCTTAGTTGGTTCCTGCACCTGCTCATAAATGGCTGGCACCAAAAGACGGCCTTTCCTATCTCGTAAAGAAGCGATGGCTTCTAGCAAATACCAGGTTGCTGAATCAATTACCCCACCGTATTTAGAATGGATATCAAGCTTAGCACTCTCAACAGTCATATCAAAGGTTAAAATTCCTTTATTGCCGCCAGTTAATTCCAATTGGTCTTGTTCATTGCAAATACCTTGTTCCCAAATCAAGAGGTCTGCTTCCTGCAAGTTCCTTGCATACTTTTTCAGATATTTTTCTAAGTCTACTGAGGCAGATTCTTCTGCGCCTTCCATCATAAACACAATGGTAACAGGCAGAATCTGTGCTTGAGAAAGGTATTTCACAAGAGCTGTTAACCTAGCAATGATATGCCCCTTATCATCATCTACGCCTCTTGCATACAAATGACCTTCTCGTTCTGTTAAGGTAAAGGGATCACTAGACCATTTTTGGTCAGAATCAGCAGGTACCGTATCATAGTGCTGGTAAAAAATGACTGTCTTAGCATCTGGTCGAGGGCTCTTAAAGGTGGCTAATACAAAAGGAGCCGCATAGGACTGATCCACAATAACTTGAGCTCCTGCAGCACTAAAAATCTCTTTTAAAAACTGAGCAGTTTCTTCAAGCCCTAGTTGTTGTGCAAAAATAGAGCGGTGAGCAATTAACTGACGCAACACGACTAGATAATCTTTAGTTATAGGGTGCTCCCAACAATTTTTTAACTGTTCCTCTATTGTGGACATCTCCATACTTTTCCTCCTTAATGCAAGAAAGGGCGTGCTAGACACGCCTCTATCCTCCTGTTATAACAATTGTTAAAGCTTTACCATACGGGCACATCAACACCATTTGAAGTCTTATCAACTACCTTCTTCACGTCATCAGTTTGGTAGGCCTTGATGAGTTTTTTAATAGCATCAGCCTTCTCTGATTTTTCCCAATCTTTTTGACCTGCAATAATGTTAATCCACTGTTTTGAATTGTCATCTGCTTTTTCTTTGAAAAGAGAGGTTTTGTAGTCAATTTTTGCAGGAACAGCGTAACTATTATTGACAATAGCCGCATCAGACGATACCAAGGCGCGTGCAGTTTGGCTAGCATCTAATTCCTTGATATCTAATTTCTTTTTGTTTTCTGAAATATTAGCAATGGTTGCTAATTGATCACCAGAAACATTCAATTTAATGAGACCAGCTGATTGCAGAACATAGAGGGCACGGCTTTCATTGGTCGCATCATTTGGTACTGCAATTTGAGCACCATTTGGCAGATCAGCCACTGACTTGTATTTAGCTTTCCCATCTTGACTAGTTCCAGAGAAAAGGTTAATTGGACTGATGTAGGTATCAGCAATAGCCACCAAATGTTCCTTATTTTCCTTGTTCCAGTTGTTCAAGAAATTATAGTGTTGGAAGGCATTAATATCAACCTCACCATTGGCAACAGCTTTGTTAGGTTGGGAATAATCTGTGAATTCTTTGTACTTCAAGGTAATCTTGTCTTTTTTCAACAGTTCTTCAACTTTGTCCCATCTGGCTTGGTCTGATGATGTTTTTGTCATGACCCCAATCGTTAAGGTATTTTTATCATCTTGTTGTCCTGAACACGCCACCAATACTGTTGATGCAAGAGCAATCCCAACTAATCCAATAACTTTTTTTAATGTCATTCATCTATCCTCAATTCATTTAATAACTGTGTCTATTCTATCTTATTCAGATATAGTTTTCAAATTGGAAATAGTTAGGATTATATATAGTTTAAAACTATATATTGATATTTTAAAAAGCCCAAGATTTTAAAAAAGCTTAGACTTTTTAGAGGTTGAGAATCGCTTCTTTAGTCTTAATTGTCCCAAACCGGCAAATCAACTCCGTTGGATGTCTTAATAATAATCTTTTTGACCTCATCGGTTTGGTATGCCTTGACGAGGGCTTTAATGGCTTTAGCTTTAGGTGACTTTTCCCAACCTTTCTTTCCTGTTAAGATATTAAACCACTGCTTGGCATTTTCGTCCGCCTTTTCTTTATATAGCGATGACCTATAGTCTAATTTAGCCGGGACGGCATAGTTATTGTTGACGATAGCTGCATCGACAGATTTGAGCGCACGCGCTGTTTGACTGGTATCCAACTCTTTAATAGTGATGTCTTTTTTATTCTCCAAAATATTAGCTTGACTGGCTAACTTATCACTGGAAACATTTAAGGTAATCAACCCCGCACCTTGTAACACAAAGAGGGCACGGCTAGCATTTGTGGCATCATTTTGAATAGCAATTTGAGCTCCTTTGGGCAAATCATCTACTGACTGATATTTGACGTTGCCAGCCTGATCTGTTCCAGAAAAGAGGTTAAGAGGACTAATATAAGTTTCAGCAATAGTCACCAGGTTGCCCTTATTTTCTTTGTTCCAGTTATCTTGGTAATTATAAGTTTGGAAGGCATTGATATCTACTTCGCCAGAGGCGACAGCCTTATTGGGTTGCGAATAATCCGTGAATTCTTTATAGACTAGTTTGATCCCATCTTTCTTCAAGGTCTCCTCAATTTTGTCCCAACGCGCCTCATCTGAAGCTGTTTTTGTCATTAAACCAACAGTGACGGTTGTAGCGTCTTCTTTTTTACCAGAACAAGCTGTCAAGACTAACCCAGCACAGGCAGTCACTCCTAAAATGGTTACAAATCGTTTTATTGTCATTTCTTAATTCCTTTCTGCTTTCTATGTGTTTTAGTTTAGCTTAAGTTGTTATAGTTTTCAAATTGACATTTTTTAGGAAAATATATAGTTAAAAACTATATATCGATTGACAAAAAAACCAGTCTCCTAGATGGACAACTGGTTAATAGATGGTTTAGTTAGCTTTAGGAAGTTTTAATTCTTTATCTGATGGCACATAATCACCGCCAAGGTGCTCTTTGGCAAGCTTGCTAAGAGTTCCGTCAGCAGTCAATTCTTTAATACGCTTGTTAACAAAGCTTTGCAATTTCTCTTGATCTTGACTGAAGATAAAATAAATAAATGGTTGCTCTATTGAGGTAAGTTCAATTGTTTTGAGATTATCTAACCCTTGATTATTAATAATGGTATTAACGGTTGGGGCGTCAAAAATCTTGAAGTCTGCCTTGCCTTCACTTAAATTGGTTAATATCTGGGTAATGTTCTCATTGGTGAATTTTAGAGTAACCGGTTTGTCACTGTGTTCCTTATTAAAGGCTTCTAGCTGGGCAACACTGGTTGTTCCTTGAACGACTTGAGTAGAATGCCCCTCAATATCATCATAAGATTTGATATCACTATCTTTTGGAACAACTAAAACAGACGGTGTTGAGCCGATTGGATAGGAAAAGAGGTATTTAGCTGAACGCTCTTTGGTAAAGGAAATATTGTTACCACCCATTTGGTATTTTCCTGAGTCCAAACCTGTAAAGATAGAAGACCATTCTGTTTTCTTAAAGGACACCTTGTAATCATCCGATCCTTTAAAGACTGCTTTAGCCACCTCAATATCGTAACCAGTTAGTTGACCATCTTTTTCATAAGAAAAGGGAGCTGTTGTTCCAACCGTTGCAAATAGGACTTCTTTAGAACTCCCCTGATTTCCTGACTCAGCTGTTTTTGATGACCCACAAGCTGCTAGCACAAGGGTTGATGCTAGGGCAATTGTTGCCATTCCTAAATATTGTTTTTTAATCATCCTATCTCTCCTTTTTGTTCTTGTATCTAGTTTACCATTTTTAATTAGAGTTAACTAATAATTAATTCCTATCAAGCTGATACACTTTTGCTATTACCTTTTTTATGAATAAAGCAAATAACCTAACATCTTTTTAGCAACAGTTTCTTAGATAACGTTTCAAAAAGAGCCGAAATCCATTTTCAGCTCTTCCTTTGCTTGTTTAGATTAAAAATCTGCAACGTTATGGTAAACTTTTTGAACATCATCGTCAGATTCCAAAGCGTCTACTAATTTTTCAAAAGTCGCAAAATCATCACCTTCAAGCGTTACTTCTGATTGAGGAATCATTTCAAGCTCTGTGACTTGGAATTCAGCAATACCTGATTCACGAAGAGCCAAGATAGCCTTATGAAGATCTGTTGGAGCAGTGTAAACAGTGATTGTTCCTTCTTCTGCCTCAACATCATCAACTTCAACATCTGCTTCTAGTAACAGTTCAAAGATACTGTCAGCATCGTCTCCTGCAAAAACGATAACCCCTTTTTTATCAAACATGTAAGATACTGAACCAGCAGCCCCCATGTTCCCTCCGTTTTTACCATAAGCTGTGCGGACATTGGCAGCCGTACGGTTAACATTTGACGTTAGGGTATCCACAATGATCATTGAACCATTTGGTCCAAAGCCTTCGTAGCGACCCTCAACGAAGGTTTCATCTGTATTACCTTTTGCTTTCTCAATAGCTTTATCGATAACGTGTTTTGGAACTTGTGCCTGTTTCGCACGATCAATAACAAATTTAAGGGCTGTGTTTAGCTCTGGATCTGGATCACCTTGTTTGGCAGCCACATAAATTTCCACACCAAACTTAGCATAAACTTTTGAAGTTGCTCCATCTTTAGCCGTTTTCTTAGCAACAATATTTGCCCACTTACGTCCCATTTTAGTCTCCTCTTAATAACAAATTTAATAGTCTTCTTTTCCAACCTACTCAGTCGAAAGGAATCTTAACTCTCTTATTATAGCACTTTCAAAAAAGATAGTAAATTAAGAATTCCAAGGCAGGCAATACACCGTAATAGGTTGTAACTAACAAGTCAATTGCTAGACCTAACAAACTCCCTCAACAGCTAAACCTAACTGATCAATCATCTTTTGATCGTCTGAAATGTCTGCTCCCTTTTCAGTCAGGTAATTCCCTAAAAAGATAGAATCTACAATTAACAAGGCCATTTGTTGGAGTTCCCCCAGATGGTATTCACGACCTGCACTAACTCGCAACTCTGTTTCAGGAAATAATAAGCGGAGCATGACTAGGATTTTTAGGCATTTTGTTGGTGTTAGTTGGTGATGCCCCTCTAATTTTGTCCCATCGATAGGCAGTAAAAAATTAACTGGAACAGAATAAGGTCCTAAAGCCTTTAGCTCAAAGGCCATATCTACCAATTGCTGGTCCGTTTCACCCATACCACAAATAAAACCTGAACAAGTGTCTACCCCTATTTCATTAAGCATTTCAAGGATATCCACGCGGTCTTGATAGGTATGTGTCGTGGTAATCTTATCATAATTCTCACGAGGGGTATTAATGTTATGGTTCAATCGGTCAACCCCAGCCTCTTTTAGGAGTTGAATCTGTTCTTTAGTCACCAGACCAATGGAGAGACAAATTTCCATGTCCATAGCGTGTTTGATTTCTTGAATCGCATCACATAAAAGGGCAATTTCTCTCGTTGTAGGTCGTGTACCACTCAAAGCAATGCAAAAAACGCTTGATTTATTTTTCTTAGCAATTAGGGCCTTACGAATAATCTCATCTTTTGGCAAAAGCCCATAGCGATTAACAGGTGCTTTACTCTTCTTTGATTGGGCACAATACCCACAATCTTCTGAACAAAGACCACTTTTGGCATTTAAAAACGTATTTAATCGAATACGGTTGCCTGACTTCTGCTGCTTTACTAAGATAGCTTGGGCGTAATATTGCCATCAATCTGCTCCACTTGTCAAAATAGCTAAAGCTGCTGTTTTATTCACTTTTAGTCTCCTTTTAATTGTTACCTATATTCATTATATAGGTTTACCTTTCAAAAAGAAAGAACTTTCAAGGAAAAACACAAAAGAAACCTCGCTCAGAACGATCAATGTTCTGGCAGAGTTTTCTTTTTAAGGATCTGTTAACATAACCATTTCTTAGGAATTAAGGTAATAAATCATCTCCGTCATCTTCAGATACAGGAGGTAATGATGCAAGTTCTCAAGATACTGGCTCGTCACCCCCTAAGTCCCATTTGTTAGGTTTTTCCCAATCAGTTAATGGACTAATAGGAGTCGCATTTTGAGGTTCTTTATCAGCCTTTTCTGGACTATTGGTTTCTGATTTTGGTCCTACTGGTTTTTCAGCCTCTGCTTCCTTCCTTGGTTTAGCACCATCTGCTTTTACTTGAGTATCTTTATCATCAGCTTCTATGAATCCATCCAACCAGTTGTCTTGAGACGTTTTTTGTCCTTATCAGACGTCTGTTCAACCACTATTTCCTTGTAAACAGCCAGGCTGAACCTTGTCAGAGCCTTTTTCAGGAATCACTGCTATATTTACCAAGGTTTTGGCAAATTCATTCCATGTTGTTCCTTGGCGCATTACAAACGCTAATTGACGACTCTCCTTAGGATGTGTCCGCAATGTTGCGTGTTCACCTGCATCGATTATAATGGTCATGTATTTTGACTCATCATAAGGATCTGTCACACTATTCGGGTACAAGTGTTTTGGATCATCAGCCTTAGTCGGATTCTTAGCATCACTTGGAACATACGCCCCAAGATTACGTTTTAGACCAAATTTAGCCAAGAAAATACTTGCCTCGACTTTATTATTGACAGCTTCTCCTTCTGGAGAAGCTACTGATCTTCCCCAATGAATAAATTCAATACTAACATTATTTGGAACAGGTGTCGGAAAAATGAAACCACTATCTAGAACACTCTTCCATGTTAAATCATTACCTACCCGGAAACTGAAGCCGGCAAGCGAGTTACCTTTATAGTTTAATTTCCCATAATTTAGCATTGTGAAATTCACCACGGAATACCCCCCAATATTCACGTCTAAATTTTTAGGATCTCTTGTAAAGAAAGCTTAGGTATTTTTATGCTTATCATGACGGAAGGCTGCTGTGAGAACCAAACCTTTGTCAAATTTACCATGTGTCGGCAACTGACTTGACCATTTTTAAAAGAAATACTGCTCCTTAGCCAGAGGAGTTAGCACTTCTATTTTCAAGTTGTTAATCGTTTGCTCTTTTTTGATGAGATAGGTGACAGCTTAGGTCTCTTGACTTCCAACACGAAGAGAGCCTGGTTGTTTGACGTAACCTTTCTGACCACCGCTATCTTGTGCTAAGAAACTGAAGGCGTAAAAAATTATTAATATCTAGAATTTACTCTTTTAATTCTGGATGAGTTTCTGAGAGTTTTTCTTATCTAATTCACGAGAACTATTGGTATTCGTGAAAATTGGTCCAATTACATCGTGTTTTTCCAATTCTGGTTTACCTGAAAGACTGTAATCAAAAAAATCATAAATCTTATCCCTGTTACCGAATGGCTTATAAGCATCAATGGGTTCCATATGACTGTGATCATCGTGCGGATAGGTAAAAATATTATTTTCCAAGTCAATCTTAATTAATGGCAACAATTCTTCTTTTGAACGCCCAGCATTGGTACGGATAACACGTTCTATTTTGTCTAAAATAATCCGTTGTAACTTTGTATCAAGGTCTTTAGCCTGATTGACAAAATCTTCACCTGTCATCACCTGTTCTTTTTCAGGTGTTTTAGGAGTTTCATAAGCTTCCCCATGATAATGTTTTTCAGCCTATTGACACTTGTCTTCTGGAATCAAATGCGCTCATTTACTGTCAACTAACTACGAATAAGGAACAAGATGAACATCCTCTTTATGACCATTATGAGTCACTAGCAGACCATCCTCTGTGTTTCCGATAATGTGCTTACCATCAAATAAGAAACCATCACTTGTTGCATAGTGAATTCCAGAAAATTCTTTCTTTCCTTCCGCATTAACCCTATAGGCCCCTAATTGATCCACATGGTTATGCTGAGAACCAGTATTATTATGATAGTTACCATTCTCAGAACCATTTGGTTGCTTGTTATCCTTATGATGAGCAGGAGAACTATTTGTTGGGGAGGCTTGTTGAGGCCCTTGCTGGACTGTTGGACGAACAGTCTCCACCCAAACCTTTTTTCCAGATATAGTGATAGTGATTTCCATGACGAACCATTAGCATCTTCTGACACAATATCATTAGGATTAAAGACATAACCATCTGAAGCATGTGCATTCCCGTGATGACCTGTTGTGCTTGCTTTTGATGTCGCCGCTGAGCTCGTTTCTTGGCGCAAAGTATCTTTATAGCCTTTAGGAATTGAATAATCCCACTTACTTCCTTTTAAATCAGAATAGAAGAAAAAATGGCTATAACCATCATGTTTCACGATAATTCCTGTTGCCGTTTTACTTTCAATCTGTGATTCATCTATCAATAAAAAACCATCGTCGGTTGGCTTATCGATCCCAGTAACACCGGCTTTTTTATCACTCTTCTTGCTCCTAAAAGCACTTGTTTTCTTAGTTTGTTATGAGTTTGATGCTTTTTAGGTTCTGCTATCTTATCCGTTTTAACCTGTGACTAACAAGCGGCCAAACTTAATTGGCAGGCCAAGACAAGTCCCATTAAACATAATAAATGTTCTTTGGTTTCATGGTTACTGTTTATACTCCTTTAAAAGATCATATTTAAACTATTAACTAGTTAATTTTTTATCGGTTAAGTATGCCGCTGATGTAAAAACTTTTCACTAGTTTATCAGGGAAATCTCAGGAATACCAAGTTTTTCTTTTTTCTCACCTTAATTCCTGTTAAATATAATAACAAACGATATCATCTTTCCTTTTTAGTTTCGATAACAATACTGCCCATTTACATTAGGGAGCTTCCTCAAGTTCGTAGAATTTCATAGAAATTCTTTTTCAATGATTAGTCCCATTATGGCTAAACAAAAAAACAAAGGAGTATTAAGATGTCTCCTTTGGTAATAATGATTCATAGCAAGATTGGTCATAGACCTTTTACCTAACAAATAAAGAACCAGTTTTTAGGATTGACAATAGTGACTAATGGCACGACTAACAAACGTAGCTGTCCCAATACCTGCCATCTGATCTATTGTCTCTTTGAAACGCTGATCACTAACGTACATAAGCCCTAGACTTTCTAATATCTCCATTTCACAAGGATAAAGATTCTGGCTAATATAGTCTTGTAATTTGGCTACCTGTTTTTGAGCGGCCTGACTAGATACAGCTTGATTCTTTATATCTCCAAAGCCCCTAAAGATTTCTCGCATGTCTTGCCATAATTGCTCTGGCCTCATAGCAGTTTTAGTGGCATAAGCCACATAAGCATCTGTTTTTCCCCAACGTTCCTTCACCTCTTCTTCAAAGACTTGAATATGAGAATGGTCGTAAGCCTTAAATCCCATTTGTTTTCCTCCTTCTTGTAAAGCCCTAGCATGCTGGATAAGTTCTTGCAAATGCTGTTGACGCATTTCCAGTAATCTAATCTGATCAGCAAGAGTTGCCCCTTGAACATAAGCAGGACTATCCAGTAATGTTTTTATGGTCTTCAAAGGAAAGTCCAATTCGCGAAACAGTAGAATATCTTGAAGCTGTACTAGCGCATAATCATCATAAAAGCGATAGCCATTATCCCCAACTAAGGTTGGTTTTAACAAATCAATCTCATCATAATAATGCAAGGTACGCACACTCAGCCCAACTAACTGACTAACTTCTTTTACCGTCTTCAAACCACTTCCTCCTCAGCAAGGTGATACTAAGTTACTAGTATTCTCAGTCTCACCTTAACAAACAGTATAAGCTATGACCTAACGTGAGGGTCAAGAATGATTTTATTTTTCTGTTCGCATTATTGGCCAGCGTCCCCAAGTTTGTTCTGCCATAGTTGGATTGCCTAACTGGTAAATCGCATCCGCTTGTTGGGTTAAAGCATCCCAAGGCTCTGATCCAATCCGAGAAACGATAGAGACACGTTGTTTGAGTGACTTCAGATAGACACGCCCCTTATCAGAGAATCCCAAAACATGTACTGCTTCAGGTAGTGAAGTTTCCATGGCATTGACCAAAATATAAGTCAGCACGCGCCGTACACGCGCTTTTGTATAACGTTTGGTCGCTACTTGATTAATCAGTTCGTCTATTGTCTTTACAGTCCGAATTGCTGCGCTGATTCTATTTGCCAACTCTTCATTAACCTGAACAATTTGTGTTAAGTCCGCATGAGTAAGAATTTGATAAGTCAACAATTGGAAATAGTTATCCCAAGAAACCTGTGGAGAAGTTAATAATAAGCTAGCGTCAGGAACAGACTTATCCACAAATGCTTTGTCCGAAAGGTGTTTACGAATAGCTGTAGCAGAAGCAAACTGATGTGACTTATTTTTCGAATGATAACCCGCACCTTGACGCTTAATTGGAGTCAGAGCAATGCCTTTACCTGCACAAGCCTTCGTATAAGCCAGGCCTAAAATATGATTAGGTTTGTCACCCGTAAACGACACGTCTGCAAATGCCTGCCACATGTGTTGTGTTTTTTGTGGATAAGACAGATACTCGGGTAAGTCAGCCACATAGGCTGCCATCTGCTCTGCTTTTTCCTCATAAATAGTCGCCAAGCTTTGATAATCTAAATAGTCTTCTGTACCAAACATTAACTGATCAATGCCTAGTTTTTCCAAAATAGCCACAGCCCCTTGAGCAAAATAATCGGCAGATTGCACAGAAACCAGAAAAGGGAGCTCAACCACTAGGTCAGCTCCATTTGCTAATGCCATTTGAGCTCTTGTCCACTTATCCACAAGTGCTGGCTCTCCCCGTTGCATAAAATTACCAGACATGGCAACAAGCGTTAAGCCTTGCGCTTGCTCCAAGAGGTATTTGTGCCCATTATGAAAAGGATTAAATTCCGCAATAATACCTGTAACCGTCATAAGATCCTCATCTTCTTGATTATTTACCGATTTAAAAGCATGTCAATGACCAGTCTAAGAAAATAGATCTATCTTCACTTTTGCGCCACAAAAAACCAACGCTTGCTAGTCTCAGTCGGCTCCTTATCCTCAAAATCCGCATAGACCTTAAATAACTTGAAACCAGCTTGCTCCAACAAAATATCATAGGTCAACAACTCATACGTTCGCTCCTCATGGACTTCGTCAAAGCGAGAAAAACGCCCATCTTCATCTTGAAGAAAGAATGTCAATTCATGAACAACAGAATGAGGTGCTTCATCAGCATACGTATCCCAAACCATTGCAAAATCATCTGCGTTCTCATGATAGGAGTAACCTGGGAAAAGTTCATCTGTTTGATAGGTTGAATGCACATCAAAAATAAAGATGCCATCATCCGCTAAAACATCATAGACTTCTTTAAAAACATCACCTACCTCAGGCTCATCTTGCATATAACAAATGGAATCCGAATAGCAAGTGACAAAATCAAACTGCCCCACCTGTGACAAATCCAGCATATTACCTTGAATAAAATCAATTTTCTTTTTAGCAGACTGAGCCCGTTTTTCAGCAATAGTCAACATGTCTTGACTCAAATCTAAGCCAGTCACATCAAAACCTGCTTGAGCAAAACGAACTGACTGAATACCAGTTCCACAGGCCAATTCTAACAAACGATTTCGGCCCTTAGACTTTGGTAAATGTCGAAGTGAAAAATCTGTCCACAAGTCATATAGAGAATCGTCCATCACGGCATCATAAACTGATGCAAATTTTTCATAATTATGTTCCATTATCATCCTCAAAAACCCTGTCGTATTGACAAGGTCTCTTTGTAACATTAAGCTAAATAGGCATCTAGAGCCACAGCAGGCGCTTCATGCCACAATTTTTCAAGATTATAGTGATAACGCTCATCTTCAGAAAAAATATGCACCACCACATCGGTCAAATCAAGCAAGACCCAGCCTGCTTGACTATCACCTTCAATATGGCTAGCATCTCCACCAGCCTCTTTTACCTTTTCCCGAATATTATCCGCAATAGCCTCTAATTGACGACTATTTGTTGCACTCGCAATCACAAAATAATCAGTCAAACTGGTTAAACCTTCTAAATCGAGGGCTAACATATCTTCAGCCCGCTTTTCATCTGCAGCCTTAACCACAATCTCTAATAATTCTTCTTTTTTCATTTTATTCCTCATTTAAAATCACATCTAAAGGCTCTACTCGAGCAAAATTACCATCCCACAAACTCTCATGGTAGTCAATCAGGAGTGAAGCCTGAATGTCCTCATCGTCAAAAGTTGTTGAACCATGTTCTATCACTGACACCTCATAGCCCAGTTCAAAAGCAACCCTCACTGTCGTATCCATACAATAGTTAGTGAGCATTCCTATCATTACCAAGTTATCAATGCCTTTTTGGTTTAAATAAGCTGCTAGTCCCGTAGCTTTAAAGGCTGAGTTATAAAACTTATCAACTATCTTTTCTGAGGATTGGGGGGTTAAAGATTCATGGATTTCCCAACCGCCACTGCCAAAAACTAAATCATCATCCTGATGGCGCACATAAATCACTTCCATACCTTGACTACGTGCCTTTTGGATAGCTCTCTGCCAAGTTTTCGAACAAGCATCAATGGCGTATGGTTTTGCCTCTACCAAAGCCTTTTGACAGTCAATAACTAACAATGCCTTTTTCAATTACTTCTCCTTTAAATAACTGCAAAACGCATTATATGTATCTAAGGTCTGTGGGAAAATAGGCTGCGCTTTTGAGGCTAAATAAGCGACAGTGTTCACTGTTTCATAGGCAACAGCCTTATCCAAATCAAGCTGCGCGATTTTTCTAGCGTCATCAACCAAAGGAAAAATGCGACCTTCTTCAATATAATCAGCAACGTATAAGACCTTATCCAGCAAGGTCATCTCAGCAGCACCAACGGTGTGAATTTCAATAGCTCGCAAAATATCTTTATCTTGCAACCCTAGGTCTTCTTGAATCTTATAAATACCAACCATACCATGCCAGACATTATTATTCCATTTAGCTAATTCTGGAGATAATTGGTACTTGTCAATCAAGTCTAAAAATACCTGATCAGGACATTCCTTAGCATAATCGTGCAAAAGAGCTGCTAAGCTTGCTTTGTTAGGATCACAACCATACCGCTCTGCCAAACTCAAGGCAGCTTTTTCCACGCCAAGTACATGTTTAAAACGTTTAGGTCTCATCTGTTCTGCAATTTTTGCTAACAGTTCAGTCCTGCTATAAGGAAGATAATCTTCATATGTCATTGATATAAACCTTCTTGAGTAATGTAATCTAAAACCCGATTAGGTAAGAGATAATTGGGTTGGCGACCTTTTTTAATAAAATCCCTAATCATACTAGAAGAAATATCCATCAAAGGAAGATCTACCCAAATCACTGGGTAAGAGGTTCCAGCTTTATATTTTGGACGTTGAACCCCAACAAATTGAACGAGTTTGACCAATTCATCAATACGGTGCCACTTTGGCAAATAATCAACCATATCAGCTCCGATGATAAAATAATAATCAACATCAGGATGCTGCTCAGTCAAATAAAGCATCGTATCATAGGTATAGCTGATTCCCTGACGTTCAAGTTCACAGGTTTCAATAGCTAGCCCTTCAACATCTTCAATAGCCAATTCCAACATTCGAAGACGGTGCTTCTCATCAATAGTCTCTTTGGCATCCACATGCGGTGGTTTAAATTCAGGCATCAATAGCACCTGATCTAATCCTAATTGCTGGCGAACTTGATCTGCAACCACAAGGTGTGCATTATGAATAGGATTAAAATTCCCTCCTAAAATCCCAATCTGTTTGCGGTTACTTTGTTTTGTTTCTTCCTCTAATTCCACCTTCGTAAAAGGTGTCAACAATTCTAATGCCATATTTTCTCCAAAATTCTCGCGACAATAGTCCTCGTCTCACAAGACCAGCCCTTATATAAATAAAAGGACTAGATTGCTTTAACTTTAGGGGACAACTTGCGGTTTTCTTTCTTAGCAGAAACCTTATAGAGAATCAAGATACGACCAATTTTCAAAACCGTATCACACCCAATTTCTTCTTCTAAAATCTCTGCGACTTCATGAATATCTTCATCAGTATTTTGCAACAAAGTGACCTTTATCAATTCTCTAGCATCCAAAGCTTGACGAATACTAGTCTTAATGTGGTCATTTAATCCATTTTTACCAATTTGTACAATCGGTTTTAAGCTATGAGCTTCAGATTTTAAGAAAGCTCTTTGTTTACTTGTAAGCATTTTTTCCAACTTCTTTTTTTATTTATTTTTAAATAATTGCTTTACGAACAATGACAGCGACACCTTCAGGAGCCCATGCAGCAACTATTGCTTTTGAGTCTTTTTGACCATTAACACGAATCCATCCTAGACCAGAAAAAACAATATCCATTTTCTGATCAATTGTAAATTCATGACGAACTAATTTAGGAAGTGCTGTCAACTCTTTCTTACCTGGCGGAGTTAACAAAGTTCCAACATGCTTATCATAAAAAGCATCTGCTCCAGCTAATTTTGTACGATGTAATTCTAATTGATTGTCAAAAAAAGCCGTAAACCCTTGACGCTCACCATTGATAAAGTCAAAGCGAGCCAAACCACCTAAAAAGAGAGTTTGTTCTGGGTTTAATTGATACGTCTTAGGCTTGATTTCCTTCTTAGGACTCACTATTTTTAGCTCTTTAGGGGATAAATAATGAGCCATTTGATGGCGATGAATAATACCTGGCGTATCAAATATGAAGCTACCGTCATCCAGTGGGATTTCAATTTTATCAAGGGTCGTTCCAGGGAAGCGGGACGTCGTAATCACATCTTTATCCCCTGTAATTTCTTGAATAATGGCATTAATTAAGGTCGATTTACCAACATTAGTGACCCCCACAACATAAACATCTCGACCATTACGTAACTCATTGATACGCTCAATCAAGTCTTTAATCGCATATTTATTTTGAGCACTCGTTAACATAACGTCTAAAGGGCGAAGACCTTCTTCGTGCGCACGTTCGGTCAACCATTGAGTAACTTTACCATTCTTAACAGACTTTGGCAAAATATCTTTTTTATTCCCAACTAGTAAGACATCATTACCAGAAATAAAGCGAGACAAACCAGGGATAATAGAACCATTAAAGTCAAAAATATCAATCACATTAACCACAAGAGCATCACTATTACCCACTTCGTGAAGAAGTCTTAAGAATTCATCATCGGTAATATGAACATCCGTAATCTCGTTATAATGCCGCAATCTAAAGCAGCGCTGGCAATAGAGTTCTCCTGTTCCCATACCCTTTTTCAAAGCAGCAGCTGGCGTAAAACCAGCTTTTTCTTTATCCTTAGTTTGAATCTGGATACCACAGCCTATACAAAATAATTCTTCCATTAAATTCCTTTTTGATATGATAATTTACCATATTTTTCTTCTAACTTCGCTAAAACACGACGTTCTCGCCAGCGATTAATCTTTGTATTCCAAGCATCGGACTGAACAAGAGGCTTCACCAATACTGATTTAATACCTGCTCTATGACTAGCTCGGATATCAGTCATCAACTGATCACCAACCATGATTACTTCTTCACGATTAAAACCATAACGCTCAATCGCCTTATCAATGCCATAAGCAAATGGCTTCATCGCACGACTGATAAAATCAACACCAAATCGCGAAACGGCACGCTCAACTCGGGTATGATTATTATTTGACACCACTACAACACTAATGTCAGCAATTGTCATCTCATCCAGCCAGGCACGAACCTCTGGCGTGCCATCCGGATTATTCCAAGCAATCAAAGTATTATCCAAATCCACTAAAACAGCTGAAATTCCCTGACGCAACAAATCATTTGCCCTTAAATCATAAACAGCCTCTACCGTATAGGTCGGCCTATAATCATCGATACTCATGTCATCTCCAAAATAATTAGTACTTTCTATTTTACCATATTTCAATTCAAATAGCATTCAAAATCGCACTAAAATCATACGAACTAACTCAAGCTCTCAAAAGCTGAAAGTTCTAAAATGAAGTTAAATGTGGACAAGTGAGACAACAAGTGCGTAAAGGGACATTTGAAGTACTCTACTCAGCTGATTTCGCTCAAGAAGCTTATCAAAACAATCGCAAACGTTCTGTTAAACAGGTCTCCCTAACCAAGGGACTCAAAGAAAAGATAATTCACTACATCATACACAGATACTCTCCTGAAATGATGGTCAAAACAAAAGGGATTAAGGTACCTATTTCAACCATCTATTACTGGATTCTTCACGGGAAATTAAGCCTTGGTAAGGAGGCTATGCTTTATCCGAGAAAGGCTAAGCAGGCTAGAAAACAAGCCAGTCCTTATTTTAAACACGCAGGAAAAAGTATTGAACAACGCCCATATAGCATTAACCAGCGTCTTGAAGCTCGGCATTATGAAATTGATACAGTCATTCTGACAAGGGCTAAAAGCTATTCTTAAAGAGTATCAGATTAACTCTATCAAAGCAGACAACGGGAATGAATTCAGTCCATTAGCTGAAGTTTTTAATCCCGAGCACATTTACTATGCTTATCCTTATGCATAGAGGGAACGTGGGACTAATGAAAATCATAACAGACTGATACCTCGTTGGTGGTCTAAGGGAAGTAAAAATGCGACCCAGCAACAAGTCGCATGCATTGAAAATTGGATAAATAACTATCCAAAGAAAATACTAGGTTACAAATCACCCAGAGAATTTGGCCAAAGTAGCTAACTTGGACTTGAAATTTGCTAAGCTCTGAAAAACTATCAACTAATCCAAAAATTCTTTCAGCAACTTCCTCACTTCCTCATTTCTCTAAAAGTTTGAGACTATCACCCCCACTCAACATCCAGAGAAAAAGGCCAGAGACGTCCCCTCTAGCCACAACCAATCTAACCAAAACCTCACCCTTGGTCAAACCCACTAAAGTAAGGACGAACCTTCCTAAGTAAAGCCTGACGCCCCTTAAACCGTTCCCCTCTCACCAAAGCCTGAAACTGCTTCCGATCCGCTTCACTTAAGGCCTCCTCCACCTGAACCAAAACCTCCCGATAAGCCACATAATCATCCAACCATAACCCACCAGCTGGAATCGCATGCGCCACATCCCCTATCTCCTCATAAGCCATCTTATCAAACTGGCGTTTCTGACTTTCTTGCCGACGCAAGACATCTTTCAAATACGACGAAAACTTGGTTTTAAAATACCGATACAAGCGAGCCTCATCTCCTACTAATTCTGGGTGACGTTCCAACAACCTCACTAAAACCAAATGCCCCTCTTGTAACCAGTCATCCGTCTCCCACAACTGTAGGTAATAATGACGCTTCAGCTTTAAAATAATAGGTTTGACCTTCTCAAAAACCTCCCTTGTCTCTAACGACATCATGATTCTCCTTTTCTTTTAAACTATCCCTAGTATAAAGAGAACCACAAAAAAACAACAGGACATTTTTGTCCTGTTGTTTTTTCTCATCATGCACCCTAGAGGAGTCGAACCTCTAACCGCCTGATTCGTAGTCAGGTACTCTATCCAGTTGAGCTAAGGGTGCCAAACTCATACCTTATCTCTATCTTACCACACTCTTCTCTAAAATGCAAAAAAAGATAGGACTCTTCCTACCTCTATCTACTCCGCCAGTAGGACTCGAACCTACGACATCATGATTAACAGTCATGCGCTACTACCAACTGAGCTATGGCGGATAAACGCTAAGCGACTACCGTATCTAACAGGGGGCAACCCCCAACTACTTCAGGCGTTCTAGGGCTTAACTACTGTGTTCGGCATGGGTACAGGTGTATCTCCTAGGCTATCGTCACTTAACTTTTGAACCTCCTTATTCGCATAAGGACTGTCCACTCAAAATTGAATACCTATATTCTAACAAGAACCTTCTACGCTTGTCAATCTCTTTCTTCGGATAAGTCCTCGAGCTATTAGTATTAGTCCGCTTCATGTATCACTACACTTCCACTTCTAACCTATCTACCTGATCATCTCTCAGGGCTCTTACTGATATAAAATCATGGGAAATCTCATCTTGAGGGGGGCTTCGCACTTAGATGCTTTCAGCGCTTATCCCTTCCCTACATAGCTACCCAGCGATGCCTTTGGCAAGACAACTGGTACACCAGCGGTAAGTCCACTCTGGTCCTCTCGTACTAGGAGCAGATCCTCTCAAATTTCCTACGCCCGCGACGGATAGGGACCGAACTGTCTCACGACGTTCTGAACCCAGCTCGCGTGCCGCTTTAATGGGCGAACAGCCCAACCCTTGGGACCGACTACAGCCCCAGGATGCGACGAGCCGACATCGAGGTGCCAAACCTCCCCGTCGATGTGAACTCTTGGGGGAGATAAGCCTGTTATCCCCAGGGTAGCTTTTATCCGTTGAGCGATGGCCCTTCCATACGGAACCACCGGATCACTAAGCCCGACTTTCGTCCCTGCTCGAGTTGTAGCTCTCGCAGTCAAGCTCCCTTATACCTTTACACTCTGCGATTGATTTCCAACCAATCTGAGGGAACCTTTGGGCGCCTCCGTTACCTTTTAGGAGGCGACCGCCCCAGTCAAACTGCCCGTCAGACACTGTCTCCGATAGGGATAACCTATCTGGGTTAGAGTAGCCATAACACAAGGGTAGTATCCCAACAACGCCTCCGTCGAAACTGGCGTCCCGACTTCAATGGCTCCTACCTATCCTGTACATGTGGTACAGATACTCAATATCAAACTGCAGTAAAGCTCCATGGGGTCTTTCCGTCCTGTCGCGGGTAACCTGCATCTTCACAGGTACTAAAATTTCACCGAGTCTCTCGTTGAGACAGTGCCCAAATCATTACGCCTTTCGTGCGGGTCGGAACTTACCCGACAAGGAATTTCGCTACCTTAGGACCGTTATAGTTACGGCCGCCGTTTACTGGGGCTTCAATTCAGATCTTCGCTTACGCTAAACCCTCCTCTTAACCTTCCAGCACCGGGCAGGCGTCACCCCCTATACATCATCTTACGATTTAGCAGAGAGCTGTGTTTTTGATAAACAGTTGCTTGGGCCTATTCACTGCGGCTGACCTAAGTCAGCACCCCTTCTCCCGAAGTTACGGGGTCATTTTGCCGAGTTCCTTAACGAGAGTTCTCTCGATCACCTGAGGCTACTCGCCTCGACTACCTGTGTCGGTTTGCGGTACGGGTAGAGTATAATTAAACGCTAGAAGCTTTTCTTGGCAGTGTGACGTCACTAACTTCGCTACTTAACTTCGCTCCCCATCACAGCTCAATGTTATAAAGATAAGCATTTGACTCATCTTACACCTCACTGCTTAGACAGGCTCTTCCAATCGCCTGCTTTAGTTAGCCTACTGCGTCCCTCCATCACTTTATACTCTAGTACAGGAATATCAACCTGTTGGCCATCGGATACACCTTTCGGTCTCTCCTTAGATCCCGACTAACCCAGGGCGGACGAGCCTTCCCCTGGAAACCTTAGTCTTACGGTGGACAGGATTCTCACCTGTCTTTCGCTACTCATACCGGCATTCTCACTTCTATGCGTTCCAGCGCTCCTCACGGTACACCTTCTTCACACATAGAACGCTCTCCTACCATGACACTAATGTGTCATCCACAGCTTCGGTAATATGTTTTAGCCCCGGTACATTTTCGGCGCAGGGTCACTCGACTAGTGAGCTATTACGCACTCTTTGAATGAATAGCTGCTTCTAAGCTAACATCCTAGTTGTCTGTGCAACCCCACATCCTTTTCCACTTAACATATATTTTGGGACCTTAGCTGGTGGTCTGGGCTGTTTCCCTTTCGACTACGGATCTTAGCACTCGCAGTCTGACTGCCGATTATATCTCGTTGGCATTCGGAGTTTATCTGAGATTGGTAATCCGAGATGGACCCCTCACCCAAACAGTGCTCTACCTCCAAGAGACTTAACATCGACGCTAGCCCTAAAGCTATTTCGGAGAGAACCAGCTATCTCCAAGTTCGTTTGGAATTTCTCCGCTACCCACAAGTCATCCAAGCACTTTTCAACGTGCCCTGGTTCGGTCCTCCAGTGCGTCTTACCGCACCTTCAACCTGCTCATGGGTAGGTCACATGGTTTCGGGTCTACAACATGATACTAAAACGCCCTATTAAGACTCGGTTTCCCTGCGGCTCCGTCTCTTCAACTTAACCTCGCATCATATCGTAACTCGCCGGTTCATTCTACAAAAGGCACGCTCTCACCCATTAACGGGCTCGAACTTGTTGTAGGCACACGGTTTCAGGTTCTATTTCACTCCCCTCCCGGGGTGCTTTTCACCTTTCCCTCACGGTACTGGTTCACTATCGGTCACTAGAGAGTATTTAGGGTTGGGAGATGGTCCTCCCAGATTCCGACGAGATTTCGCGTGTCTCGCCGTACTCAGGATACTGCTAGGGCTCAAAAGAATTTTAAATACGAGGCTATTACTCTCTTTGGCTTACCTTCCCAGGTAATTCTTCTATCCTTTTAAAGTCCCATGTCGCAGTCCTACAACCCCGAGAAGTAAACTTCTCGGTTTGCCCTCCTGCCGTTTCGCTCGCCGCTACTAAGGCAATCGCGTTTGCTTTCTCTTCCTGCAGCTACTTAGATGTTTCAGTTCACTGCGTCTTCCTTCTCATAACCTTAACAGTTATGGATACTAGCCAGTAGCTAGTGGGTTCCCCCATTCGGACATCTCTGGATCAGCGCTTACTTACAGCTCCCCAAAGCATTTCGTCGTTAGTCACGTCCTTCTTCGGCTTCTAGTGCCAAGGCATCCACCGTGCGCCCTTATTAACTTAACCTTATCTTTTACTAGTATATCTTAACTAGAAAAACTCTTGATTATTCACAGCGTTTTCGGTTTATTTTCTTGTTACTATTCGTACAATCAATTTCTTGATCGTGGAATTTGATATAGATATTCAATTTTCAATGGACAGTTTTTAGGATATCTCTATCCTAATGGAGCCTAGCGGGATCGAACCGCTGACCTCCTGCGTGCAAAGCAGGCGCTCTCCCAGCTGAGCTAAGGCCCCACAAGACCTCTCAAAACTAAATAAGACGACCCTAACGTGTTCCATTTCCTTAGAAAGGAGGTGATCCAGCCGCACCTTCCGATACGGCTACCTTGTTACGACTTCACCCCAATCATCTATCCCACCTTAGGCGGCTGGCTCCTAATAGGTTACCTCACCGACTTCGGGTGTTACAAACTCTCGTGGTGTGACGGGCGGTGTGTACAAGGCCCGGGAACGTATTCACCGCGGCGTGCTGATCCGCGATTACTAGCGATTCCGACTTCATGTAGGCGAGTTGCAGCCTACAATCCGAACTGAGATTGGCTTTAAGAGATTAGCTTGCCGTCACCGGCTTGCGACTCGTTGTACCAACCATTGTAGCACGTGTGTAGCCCAGGTCATAAGGGGCATGATGATTTGACGTCATCCCCACCTTCCTCCGGTTTATTACCGGCAGTCTCGCTAGAGTGCCCAACTTAATGATGGCAACTAACAATAGGGGTTGCGCTCGTTGCGGGACTTAACCCAACATCTCACGACACGAGCTGACGACAACCATGCACCACCTGTCACTCCTGCCCCGAAGGGAAAGTCTATCTCTAGACCGGTCAGGAGGATGTCAAGACCTGGTAAGGTTCTTCGCGTTGCTTCGAATTAAACCACATGCTCCACCGCTTGTGCGGGCCCCCGTCAATTCCTTTGAGTTTCAACCTTGCGGTCGTACTCCCCAGGCGGAGTGCTTAATGCGTTAGCTCCGGCACTAAGCCCCGGAAAGGGCCTAACACCTAGCACTCATCGTTTACGGCGTGGACTACCAGGGTATCTAATCCTGTTTGCTCCCCACGCTTTCGAGCCTCAGCGTCAGTTACAGACCAGAGAGCCGCTTTCGCCACCGGTGTTCCTCCATATATCTACGCATTTCACCGCTACACATGGAATTCCACTCTCCCCTTCTGCACTCAAGTTCTCCAGTTTCCAAAGCGTACAGTGGTTGAGCCACTGCCTTTAACTTCAGACTTAAAGAACCGCCTGCGCTCGCTTTACGCCCAATAAATCCGGACAACGCTCGGGACCTACGTATTACCGCGGCTGCTGGCACGTAGTTAGCCGTCCCTTTCTGGTTAGTTACCGTCACATGGTGGATTTTCCACTCCCACCATCATTCTTCTCTAACAACAGAGCTTTACGATCCGAAAACCTTCTTCACTCACGCGGCGTTGCTCGGTCAGACTTCCGTCCATTGCCGAAGATTCCCTACTGCTGCCTCCCGTAGGAGTCTGGGCCGTGTCTCAGTCCCAGTGTGGCCGTTCACCCTCTCAGGTCGGCTATGTATCGTCGCCTTGGTGAGCCGTTACCTCACCAACTAGCTAATACAACGCAGGTCCATCTCATAGTGATGCAGTTGCACCTTTTAAATGAAAGACATGGGTCCTCCATTGTCATGCGGTATTAGCTATCGTTTCCAATAGTTATCCCCCGCTATGAGGTAGGTTACCTACGCGTTACTCACCCGTTCGCAACTCCTTGAACCGGTGCAAGCACCAGTCCTCAGCGTTCTACTTGCATGTATTAGGCACGCCGCCAGCGTTCGTCCTGAGCCAGGATCAAACTCTCATTAAGATGTGTTTGAACTTACTCGTTCTTTCTGTCGCTGACAGATTTATTTCTCGTTTCTTTGACGGGTAATATGTCTCCATATCACCCTCACATTTGGTTCGTCTTATTCAGTTCTCAAAGGTCTTGTCCTCTTTCGAGACAACTATTTTATTCTATCAACTTTTACTAACTTTGTCAACAGCTTTTTTACTCTTTTTTCCGAATAATTTCAGTCGCCAACGCCTGATCAGCTGACAGCTTTATTAGTATACGATATTTAACCCCTTGATGTCAACAGCTTTTTCGCAGTTTTATCAAAGTTTTTCCCGATGAGCTTGAATAAAAAGAAAAAAAGAGGAAATTCCTCTTTCTATTGTTCTGCTTTATACTTTTCAACTTCTGCTTGGTTAGCCCACACAAAGTGATTTGGCTTAATTTCAACCATCGTTGGTTTATCTTCTGTATAGTCATGTTGCTCTGGATTATAGACAATAAGCTCTTTTTGACGTTCCAATATTGGATCTGGAATAGGAACAGCTGATAAAAGAGATTTTGTGTAAGGGTGGATGGGATTATTAAATAATTCTTCTGTTTCGGCAACCTCCACAATAACTCCTTTATGGATAACCGCAATACGATCTGAAATGAAGCGAACAACTGATAGGTCGTGGGCAATGAAAAGGTAAGTGAGTCCTTTTTCTGCTTGCATTCTTTTAAGAAGATTCAAGACCTGTGCTCGAACAGAAACATCTAGAGCGGATATAGGCTCATCAGCAATGACAAATTCGGGATTCATCACCAGGGCTCTCGCGATACCAATCCGCTGACGTTGGCCTCCTGAAAATTCGTGAGGATAGCGGGTCAAATGTTCTGATAACAAACCAACTTCGGCCATCATGTTCTTAATTTTTTCTTTACGTTCTTCTTCTGTTTTGAACAGATTAAAATTATAAAGACCTTCTGAAATGATATAGTCAACAGTTGCACGCTCATTCAAACTAGCTGCAGGATCTTGGAAAATCATCTGAATCTTACGAATGAGCTCATTTGATTCTGATTTTGACTTTTTTCGATTGATAACTTTTCCATCATAAAGGATGTCACCAGAACTGGTATCATTCAAACCAATAATAGCACGACCAATTGTTGTTTTACCACTTCCAGATTCTCCAACTAAAGAGAAGGTTTCACCTTTTTTGATAAAGAAATTGGCATTTTTAACCGCAACAAATTTTTTCTTTCCCTCTCCGAAGGAAATTTCTAGGTCTTTAACTTCGACTAATTTCTCAGACATTTCCTTCCTCCTGTCGTGACATTTTTTTCAAGATTTTTTGATGTAAATCTTGAATAACTGATGGTTTCTGAACTTTTGGCGCTTCTGGGTGCAAAAGCCATGTTTTTGCCCAATGAGTATCAGATACACTAATAGCAGGTGGTGTCTCTTCAAAATCCAAAACCATCGCATATTCTGAGCGAAGCGCAAACGCATCTCCAACGATTGGCGAATAAAGTGACGGTGGTGTCCCTGGAATTGAATAAAGTTCTCCTGACTCATTGGCTAATTGCGGTAAACTTGACAATAAACTCCATGTGTAAGGATGACGTGGATCATAGAAAATTTCTTCAACAGTTCCAAACTCAACAATTTCACCAGCATACATGACAGCAACCTTATCAGCAATACTTGCCACAACACCTAAATCATGAGTGATAAAAATAATCGTAAAATGGTACTCTTTTTGGAGTGATTTCAACAATTCAATAATTTGGGCTTGTATTGTAACGTCGAGAGCTGTTGTTGGCTCATCACAAATCAGGATATCTGGGCGACAAGCTAACGCAATGGCAATAACAATACGTTGGCGCATACCACCTGAATATTCAAATGGATAGTCGTCAAAACGCTTTGTCGCATTTGGAATACCAACTTTATTCATATAATCAAGCGCCAATTCTTTGGCTTTAGAATGGCTAACTTTTTGATGTTTGATAATGACCTCTGTGATCTGGCTACCAATGGTTTTGATAGGACTAAGACTGGTCATCGGGTCTTGGAAAATAGTAGCAATTTTTGAACCACGAATCTTAGCCCATTCCTTATTCGTTTTTAGTTCTGTTAATTCTTGACCACGGTAGACAATTGAGCCGTTAGCAATACGTCCATTAGACTCCAACATCCCTGTAAAGGTCTTGGTTAAAACAGATTTACCTGAACCTGATTCTCCTACAAAAGCAAGGACTTCTCCTTCAATAAGCTCTAAAGAAACGTTCCGAATAGCCGTTAAAACACGGTCGCGCACGTCGAATTCCACCACCACATCTTTGGCAGTTAAGATTACATTATTTTCTTTTGTCATTTTAACTCCTATCTATGTGAACGTGGGTCGCTAGCATCTGCCAGGTTTTGTCCGACAATATACAATGGTAATGATACTAAAATCAACGTGACTAAGGGAATCCAGAAGAGGTAAGCATTTGTTGTTAAGTTGCTTGAATAATTAGCAATCAAACGCCCTAAGCTTGGAGTTGTGGTTGGTAAACCAATCCCAAAGAAGGATAAGAAAGCCTCAGAAGACACGTACACTGGTAACATTTGTGACAACATGGTCATGATAACTGAAACCAATTGAGGTAAGAGGTTTTTAATGGCAATTTTGTACATTGGTGTTCCTAGGGTTTGGCTAGCAAGGTTGTACTCCAAATCACGGTAACGTAAGATTTGCACACGGATAGAATAAGCTACACCGATCCATCCAGTAATACAGAAAGCTAAAATTAAATTCCAAAAACCAGCCCCTAATGAATAGGTCAAAACAATGATGATTAACATTGAAGGAATGTTTGAGATGACATTATAAATCTCAATCATAACTTTATCAAATGCTTTAGAAACTCCCCAAATAGCTCCTAAAATAACTCCGATAGTCACATTAATCAATGTTGCTATAACAGAAATTAAGATAGAATTACGCGCTCCATACCAGACACCATCAAACAAAGATTGTCCATTTTTATCTGTTCCAAACCAGTATTCGGCGTTGGGCCAAATATAACGTTTCGAGAAATCGTTGATATTACTCACATCACCAAAGTCATAATTCGCAAACATTGGGTAAATGAAACTCATCAATAAGATTGTTACTAAAATCATTAGCATGAAGATAGTAGACTTTTTAGAGAAAAATTGACGGAATACGGATTTCCAATAAGAATAAGCAGGGGTATCAATCACTTCGGAGGCTCTGCTATCGCGCTCAACAAATCGAAATTTTGATTTATCAATCGTTTCCATTACTTACCTCCTTTTTTAGTTGACAATTTAATACGTGGATCGACAATTGTCATAGCAATATCTCCTAACAGTAGAGATACAATTGACAAGACAGTGAAAATAAAGGTTAGCCCAACAATCATAGAGTTGTTAGCTGATTTGATAGAATCAATCAACATTTTCCCCATACCTGGGAAGGCAAAAACCGTCTCTGTTAATGTTGCTCCACCAATCGCAAGAATAATACTTGCCGGAATACCTGATACAATAGGAACCATAGCATTTTTGAAAAGGTGGTCTTTATAAATTTCAGATTCTGATAACCCTTTTGACCGAGCAAACCGTACCCAATCACTAGCCTGAAGGTCAACAAGGTAACGACGGAACCAGATAACTGTACTTGGGATACTTAAAATTCCCAAAATAAGAGCTGGTAATACGTAAGATTTAGGGCTAGACGCTCCTAGCATAGGGAAACTATCTGGCAAACCAACCATACTTCCTAAGAAACGGACCACATAGATAATAGCAATACTTGGTAAGGCAAGCATGAAGGTCATGGTTGCTGTTGAAAAGCGATCAAAGTAAGTATTTTTGAAGCGTGCCATAAATAGACCGAGAGGTAGTCCAATAACATAAGCAATTAGGACACCAAAGAACCCAATAACAAAGGAATTGTGAATCATTGATGGGTCAACATAGTTATTAATGGTCTTAGTATAAGAATCACCTTTACCATAGTTTGCTTTGGTAATATCATCCATTGATTTTGGGTTTTTATAAGTACGACTATAAATATCTACCGATGATTTTTTAGTCACACCTGTTGGGAAAGTGATATCTTGAAGTGCTGTTCGTCCTTGACCTTGGGAAATAACCTGCAGAACAGGAATGTTACTATAAGTTGGATAAGATGTTCCTAAGTTTAGTGTGACAAGGTTTTGATGAAGGAAAGGGAACTTACCATTGACATAGACAAGGTATTTGTGTTGTGTTCCTGACCCAACAAGGGACCAGCCAATAGATTTATCATTTTCAAGGCGAACATATCTAGCTAGGTTAGGGTTATCCTTGTCTTGAATCTTCCAAGGATGGTCGATAACAACTAAGTTTGAGAAAAAGTTCCAAACACGTTCGTAAATAGGAATCTGACGAGTAGCATAGAATTTTTTGCTAACCGGGAAACGTTTTAGCTGCCAGCCATTACCGAGGGTATCAATATATTTCTCATAAATAACTTTGTTAGCACTAGTCGCTTCAGTCGTTACACTACTATCTACTTTAGAAGCATGATCTTTTAACTCTTTACTTGAAAAGTAATTAATATAACCCATACGTTGGAAGGTTAAACTTTCGTAAGCAGCCTTTTTATCTGGCGTCGTCGTCATCTTATTGTAGTTAGGGTCTTGCTTAAAGATAAGACCGACAGGGACGAGGGTATATACGATGGTGTATGTTAAAGCCGTTACCAGAACAACCGATACTAATGATCGTAAGATACGGTTTAAGATGTATTTTTTCATAGTTATCCTCAACAGTTCAAAAGAACTTTCTCAATTAAACGAGAAAGTTCTGTTTGAACATCGTTTTATTTTTCAACGTGATCAGCTAATTTCTCAGCATAGTCTGCGTTTGATTTAGCCTTTGCTTTCAACCATTTTTCTTTTGCTTTTTCGTATTGTTTTGTCGTAACAGGTTTGTCTTGAAGTTTCATTCCTTTATATGAGAGCGAACCTTTAGCCCCCGCCCATGCAAAGGCACCACTAAAAGGTACAACTTTAGATACACGTGGTGAACCACCTGTAGATACAACAGGAATATCAACAGCATCATCTAACAAGTAAGCTTGAGCTTTCGCGTAAGCTGTGTAACGAGCATCATTATCGTCTGTAATTGCTGCTGCTTCATCAAGAAGAGTTTGGTAGGTATCAAGACCTGCAGCTGCTACAATATCCTTGCTTTCACCTGCTTTAACTCCCAGTTTTTGGATAACAGATCCACCATCTACTGGACTCATAATATCAAGGTAGGTACGTGGATCTTGGTAGTCTGGTCCCCACCACGATGCAATAATATCATAGTCTTGCTGCTCTGGTGTTTTCGCGTAGAAACCTTGAGACTCATGAGTAGAGGTCTCTGTTTCAAGAACGTTAACAACAACGTTTTCTTTACCAAGTGATGCTTCGACAGATTGTTTAAAGGATTGTGCCTCTTGAACAGTTGCTGCGTTTGCTTGGTCAACAGGATAATCTAATTGAACCGGGAAGGTTACTCCTTCAGCTGTCAGAGCTTCTTTGGCTTTAGCAAACTCAACTTTAGCCTTTTCTGGATTGTAGAGACCATCTTGAGCGTCAGCTAAGTTGATGTTTTTCCATTCATCGCCAAGTTTTGCAATTTCCTTTTCAACTTCTGAACCAAAGTCATTTTTTCCAATAGTCACAAATGTTGGTGGAACTAGCATATTACGTAGAGCTTTTGTTTTAGCATCTTCACCGACTGTCTGAGCTTGGAACGAACCACGATCAAATCCAAATTGGATAGCTTGACGGAAGTCTTTGTTATTAAGGGCTTTTTTGCCATCCTCCTGTTGAGCTGCATCTTTTTTAGTATTGTTAAATGATGTACGATTTAAATTCCAAGATAAGTGACGAATATAACCGTCTTGCATACCGTAAGTAATGTTATCAGCGTAATTTTTCTTAGCTGATTTATAAGTTGGATCATTTGGGTAAAGTCGTGCAACACTGAACTCACCCTTGTCAAAGTTCTTGTAGAAAGAACCTGGGTCTGAACCGTCTGAGTAAGTCAATTTAACAGATTCTAGTCCAACATTCTTAGCATCCCAGTAATTTTCATTTTTATGAAATTCCATGGATGATTTTGAAGTGAAGGCACTTAAGAAATAAGCTCCGTTAACAAGGATTGATGATGGGTCAGTTGTTCCAAAATCTTTACCTTTTGACTTCAAGAATTTCGCATTAACTGGGAAAAGTACACTATATGTTGTTTTCGAATTCCAGTAACTTTCAGGTTTGTTTAAAGTGTATTGAACCGTTTTTTCATCAAGCGCTTTAATACCGACTTCTTTGAAATCAACCTCACCATTTTGGTAAGCTTTCAAATTTTTGATGGAATCTTCAACAACATATAAAGCTTCAGATTTAGCATCAACCGCATGTTTTAGACCAGTTACAAAGTCTTCTGCTGTTACAGGTGCGTATTCTTCACCATCAGCCGTGTACCAAGAAACACCATCACGAAGAGTATAAGTATAGGTTAGGCCATCTTTTGAAACTTTCCAATCTTTAGCAAGCGATGGTACCAAGTTACCATACTCGTCATTTTCCAAAAGACCATCTACCATTTGCGTTGCCACATCAGTTGTTCCGCCACCATTTGTTAAAATGTAATCCAACGATTTTGGATCGTTAACAAACACATATTTGTAAGCTTTAGTTGCATCTGAACCGCCTGAGGCATTTTTGCCACCACAGGCTGCTAAAACGGATACTGATAATACAGCAACACCTAAAGTTGCTAACCATCTACTTTTCTTCATAAAAGTCACCCCTAAACTTTATTTTTCATTTTTAAAACTAATAAATGAAATTGGTTAATTGAAAACATTATATCATAAAAATTTCTTAAAGAAAATAATGTGATGAAAAATTATCTGAATATTTCGTAGAATTTTCTCTATTTTATTCACTCTAAGAAACGGAATTCTGTTAAATCCTTTTTAAGATTGGATTGTTGATTATTTTAATGTAGCTACTTTTCTCTCATGATAGCGTTTTATTGTTTCATTTTTCTTCCAATGGTCTCCTCTGACTTGGAAGTAAGATATGATATAATAAAAAAATGACACTTAATAAGGATAGATTACTATGATAAAACGATTGTTTTTTTTACTACTCATAACTCTAGCTTTTAGAGCTACTCCTATCAACAGCGACGATTTTTCAGTAGCTGCTAAACATGCTATTGCTGTGGAAGTTGATAGCGGCAAAATTTTATATGAAAAAGAGGCTGATAAAGCTGTTCCTGTGGCATCAATCACCAAGCTGTTAACGACCTATTTGGTTTATAAAGAGATTGCCAATGGTAAATTAGAGTGGGGAAGTTCCGTAACGATTTCTAATTACCCATATGAATTGACCACAAATTACAGCATTAGCAATGTTCCTCTCGATGCACGAAAATATACCGTCAAAGAATTGCTAAAAGCTTTAATCGTGACGAATGCCAATAGTCCTGCTATCGCCTTAGCCGAAAAAATGGGAGGTACTGAACCAAAATTTGTCGACAAGATGTCACAACAATTGAAAGAGTGGGGAATTTCTGATGCTAAACTAGTCAATGCAACCGGTCTGACCAATCACTTTTTAGGAAAAAATAAGTACCCTAAAACAGAAGATGAGGATGAAAACCTCTTTAGTGCTAGAGATTTAGCCATTATCGCTAGACACCTTCTTACAGAATTCCCAGAAGTCTTAAAAATAACCAGCAAGCCATCTGCTAATTTCGCAGGGCAAACCATTTATAGCTACAACTATATGCTCAAAGACATGCCTTACTATCGCGATGGGGTTGATGGACTCTTTGTTGGTTATTCCGAAAAAGGTGGTGCTTCTTTTGTAGCAACTAGCGTGGAAAATCGCATGCGGATTATTACTGTTGTCTTAAACGCTGATCAAGCTCAAGAAGATGAGTTTGCTGTTTTTAGCGCAACTAACCAATTACTCCAATACCTTTTAACCAACTTCCAAAAAGTTCAGGTCTTTAATAAATCAAAAAGTGGTCAAATCAAAGCTTTTCCTATCTTAGATAGCCCTAATAAAACTGTTCCCTTGGTAGCAGAAAAAAACTTATCACTCATTAAACCCGCTAATAGCAAAATCAAAAAGTCACTTCATATCACTAAAGACTCTTCAATCATCAGCGCTCCTATTAAAAAAGGACAAGTCTTAGCAAAAGCTACTCTTCAGGACCAACACCTTATCGGAAAAGGCTATCTGGGTGAAGCACCCTCTGTTAATCTTGTTGCTCAAAAGGACACTCCTCGAAGCTCCTTTTTAAGAGTTTGGTGGAATCATTTTGTCCGTTATGTCAATAATTCCCTATAACTTTCCGATATCATTGCTACTATCGACTGAAGCTTCATTTTTTCTTCAATCTTTTTCCTTTTATAAGCTATTTTTCAAAATATACCTTTGTCAATGATGTGAGACCATAAATGTTATTTTGAAGATAACTATTTGTAAAGCTTTACTAGGAGCTAGCTCCTAGTAAAGCTTTTCTGATATCGATAGGAGATTTCCAGCCTAAAGTCTGCATAGCAAGTCGATTGGAAAGATAAAGATAATTTTTCATCTGCTTGATAAAATCATCATAAGAATAGAATGTCAAATGCTGGTAGAAACGTTGATTGTCATTGCGATGACTGCGTTCAACTTTGCCATTATGTCTGGGAGTCCGTGGTCGAATCAGTTTATGCTCAATGCCAAGTTCCTGACAAAGTAGGTCAAGTGGGTGTCCTTGTTTGGTCTCTTTGAAATGGGTGAACTCGACTGCATTATCTGTTTGAACGATTTTTGGTTTATAGCCAAAGTGTTTAATAGCCATTTTGAGAAATTGAACAGTTGAGTAGGACGACTGCTCTTTGAAAGGGAATATAAAACGTTATCGACTGGCCTCATCAATGATGGTATAGTGGTAGAATTTGTCAGGTAGTTTGCCTGTATAGCAGTGAGTCGATACGTATTTGACATTCACCTGCCACTTGATGCCGAGTTTAGTTGGAGTGTCATATGGTTTCGGTACATAAGTTTTTTGCTTTGTTTTAGGGGATTTGAAGAAGTCCAGCTTTCTCAAGACTCGAAAGAATAAGCAGGGATGCCTGTGAATTGAATTTCTGCGGATGCTATTTTTAATCCATATCATCTCTTGCTCGGTATGAGCCTTTGGATGTGGGGTTAGAGATCGGTGAGAACGGTCTTTCAGCGATTCTTTTGTGCCGTCGAATTGCTTGTTTCAGCGCATGAGAGAGGGTTTTGAGACCTTGTAGCGTCGACAGATGAAAGCAACTGAGGCACCATTTCGGTAGGTTTTAACAGCGTGCTAGCGTGTTTCCAGAGTGTGTGGAAAATAGCGACGGTTTTGTGATATACTAGTCATGAGAAGTTTCCTTTTTTGGGGGAGTGGTGGTACTCTTATCATATCAAGTAATCTTCTTTTTGACTTCTAGAAGTCTCATATCAATTGTAACGCTACATCCTTCTATAAGCTATTTTTCAAAAAAACTTCACATTGTATTAGTGGAATGATATAATAAGATGATACTATATTTTAAGGAGCTAAAAATTGATCAAAAGAATTGGATTAGTTATATTTACCGTGATGTGTTTTTTAATAATGCCTGTCAGTCACGCGGAAGATATCATGGATATTACAAGGCAAGCAGGTTATACCATTAGTGAGGTTAATCGTCCCAAAGCTTCTATTGTTGTCGATGCAAATACTTCTGATATTCTTTGGCAAGATAACATTGATATTCCTAGAGATCCTGCCAGCATGTCTAAAATGTTTACTCTTTATGTCTTATTCGAAGAACTTGCTAAAGGGAAAATTACCATGGACACAACGGTAACAGCTACTGAAACTGATCAAGCCATTGCCAAAATTTATGAAATTAGCAATAATAATATCGTTGCTGGAGTAGCCTATCCTATCCGTGACCTCATTACCATGACTGCTGTTCCTTCTTCGAATGCTGCAACTGTGATGATCGCCAACTACCTATCAAATAACGATGCTTCTGCTTTTATTGACCGTATCAATGCTACCGCTAAAAAACTGGGCATGACCAATACGCATTTTTCAAACGCGAGTGGGGCTGCAGCTCAAGCTTTTCAGGGTTACTATAATCCAACTAAATATGACTTGTCAGCTGCTAATATCACAACTGCACGTGATTTAGCAAAATTACTATATGCCTTTTTAAAGAAATACCCACAAATCATTGACTTTACCAATCAATCTGTAGTGCATACGATGGTAGGAACGCCTTACGAGGAAGAATTTCACACCTATAACTATTCACTCCCTAATAATCAATTTGGCATGGAAGGTGTTGATGGTTTAAAAACAGGGTCTAGTCCTAGTGCTGCTTTCAATGCTATGGTAACAGCTAAGCGAGGTAATACTCGGCTCATTACCATTGTTATGGGAGTAGGGGACTGGTCGGATCAAAATGGAGAGTTTTATCGTCATCCTTTTGTGAATGCTTTAACTGAAAAAGGCTTTAGCGACAGTAAATCTCTGACTAAAGCCGCTCGCAAGAAATTGGAAAAATTAGTATCGCAAAAAAAGAAAGAGAATCTACCCAAACAACATCGGACTAAACCAGCTAAAAACTATTCGACTCTAGAAAAGGTCGAACAGTTTATCAATCACAACCACACTTTCTTCCTCATTTGCTTAGGAATCTTTATGGTTGTTATCCTCTTACTCGCTATCATCGCCTATACAATGGGACGTCAATAAAAATTAATATCAAAAGCCTTTGTTTACCCCAATAAACAAAGGCTTTTTTGCCGTCATTTGTCGAATACTTCTCTTAATACTAACTAAAAAAACTAACCGCTCTGGGTTAGTACTTCGATGGAAAGAAAGCCTATCCAAAAAGTTTGGGAACTCTAATGGATAGGGAAAAATAAATTTAACCAACTGAACCTTCCATTTCATAAGAAATGAGACGATTTAACTCAACTGCGTATTCCATTGGTAATTCTTTGGTAAAGGGTTCTACGAATCCCATCACGATCATCTCTGTTGCTTCACTTTCTGATAAGCCACGACTCATCAGATAATACAGTTGCTCTTCAGAAATCTTAGACACTTTAGCTTCGTGCTCTAAGGCCACTTGTGAATTATGAATTTCATTGAATGGAATGGTATCTGATTTGGAAATGTCATCCATCAAAATCGTGTCACACTCAATATGAGAGACTGATTTTTTGGATTGTTTATTAAAGGTCACCTGACCACGATAGTCCACTTTGCCTCCACCTTTAGCAATTGATTTTGACACAATTGATGAAGATGTATGCGGAGCGTTATGAATCATCTTAGCCCCAGTATCTTGATGCTGCCCGGCATTAGCAAAGGCGATTGATAGCATCGTCCCACGCGCTCCAGGTCCATCAAGGTAGACAGATGGGTATTTCATGGTAGTTTTGGCACCTAGGTTACCATCAATCCATTCAACCGTGGCATCTGCCAGAGCACGCGCGCGTTTGGTCACAAGATTATAAACATTGTCTGACCAGTTTTGAATCGTGGTGTAACGCATATAAGCGCCATCAAGAGCAAAAATTTCCACAATGGCCGCATGCAAACTATTACTAGAATAGGTTGGCGCCGTACAGCCTTCGACATAGTGAACACTTGCCCCTTTATCAACAATGATTAAGGTTCGTTCAAACTGGCCTGTGTTTTCATTGTTAATACGAAAATAGGTCTGTAAAGGAATATCAACTTTAACCCCTTTAGGAACGTAAATAAAGGTTCCTCCAGACCAAACGGCTGAGTTAAGGGCTGCTAATTTGTTATCTGTTGGTGGAACCAGTTTGGCAAAGTATTGTTTAAACAAATCCGGGTATTCTTTAAGGGCAGAATCCGTATCTGTGAAGATAATCCCCAGTTTTTCAAATTCATCCTTCATGTTGTGGTAAACCACTTCAGATTCGTATTGGGCAGATGCTCCTGCAAGATAGGCACGCTCTGCTTCTGGAATACCAATACGTTCGAACGTTTCTTTGATTTTATCAGGAACATCATCCCATGAGCGAGCTGGTTTATCAGATGCTTTTTGGTAGTAAATAATGTCATCAAAATTAATATCTGACAAATCTGCTCCCCATGTTTGCATTGGCATTTTATTAAAGGTTTCTAGTGATTTTAAGCGAAATTCCAACATCCATTCGGGTTCATTTTTAGCAGCTGATAGCTCACGGACAACTGCTTCACTCAAACCTTTTCCTGTAGAATAAATAGGCTCAACATCATCGTGAAATCCAAATTGGTAGTCCCCTAGATCAATTGGCTGCGCTTCTACTTTTTCATTTATATCAGACATCTTTCTCTTCCTTTATATTTTTATCACTGATTTTTTCGACATCACTACGCTGAATAGCTTCTTTGAGCGCATTCCAAGCTAGGGTTGAACATTTGATTCGCTGTGGAAATTTCGCAACTCCTGCCAATAATACTGCTTCTCCTAACTCTTTTTGAGAGTGATCTTCTTTCCCCTGAACCATCTCTGAAAAGATATCGGCTAGAGCTAGAGCTTCGGACTTACTTTTACCAATAACAGCATCGGTCATCATGCTTGACGATGCCGTTGAAATGGTGCATCCATTCCCTGCAAAAGCAATATCTTCAATCTTATCATCGTTAAAGGTAACCGTTAAAGAAATCACATCCCCACAAGTAGGATTATTCAGTTGAACAGCCTCCACGCCCTCTAGTTGACCATAGTGATGCGGGTGTTTAGAATGGTCCGCTACAACAGCCATATAAAGGTGGTTCAATTTAGAGAGTGCCATTGAAAAACTCCTTTGCTTTTAGAATTGCATCAACCAAGCGATCACAATCTTCTCTGGTATTATAAAGCGAGAAACTAGCTCTCACGGTAGCTGAAACATTTAAGTAAGACAGTAAAGGTTGTGCACAATGATGACCAGCTCGTACCGCGATACCTTCATAATCCAAGGCTGTTGCTAAATCATGCGGATGTAAGCCATCTAAATTAAAAGCAATTACGCCTGCCCTATTCTCAGGTTGTTCTGGCCCATATAACGTGAGCCCTTCGATAGCGCGCAATTTAGGTAAAATATAAGAGACAAGGTCTGCCTCATGTGCCTGAACTTCTATCATCCCAATGTCTTGTAAGTAAGAGACAGCTGCAGCTAAACCAATTACACCTGCAATGTGGGGAGTGCCAGCTTCAAATTTCCAAGGCAACCCTTTCCATGTAGCACTTTGCTCATAAACAAAATCAATCATTTCGCCGCCAAATTCAATTGGCTCCATCTGATGTAAAAGCTCTTCTTTGCCGTAAAGAATGCCTAAGCCAGTTGGTCCGTACATTTTGTGAGCTGAAAAAGCAAAGAAATCACAATCCAGCTCTCCAACGTCAATTGGCATATGAGGGATTGACTGAGCACCGTCCACAACCAAGTAGGCTCCATTAGCATGGACCAGTTCTGCAATTTCCTTAATCGGGTTAACACATCCCAGGACATTTGAGACATGTGCTAGGCTAACAAATTTTGTTTTAGAGGTTAACTTCTGTGTCAAGTCAGTCATATCAAGCTGCCCATGTTTTAAATAAGCATAAACCAGTTTAGCACCTGTTTTTTGACAAACTTGCTGCCAAGGAATAATATTGGCATGGTGTTCCATGACTGAAACCAAAACCTCATCTCCTGCCGTCAAAACCTGTTCAGCAAAGCGAGCCACCCAGTTGAGACTGGTTGTTGTGCCTCTAGTGAAGATTACTTCTTTGCTTGACTTAGCCTTAATAAAATCTGCAACAAGTTGCCGACTGGCCTCATACTGACTTGTTGCATGTTCCGCTAAGGTGTGAATCCCGCGGTGAACATTGGCATTATCTGTTTCATAATAGGAACGCAAAGCCTCTAGGACAACGGTCGGTTTCTGTGTGGTGGCAGCATTATCCAAATAAACAAGAGGCTCGTCGTTAACCAATTGGTCTAGAATGTTAAAGTCCTGTTTGATGTGATTTGCATCTAGCAATTCTAACCTCTTTCTTTTTTCACAATGGGCTTAACGGTTACGTAATTTTCCATCTAAACCCTTGATAATTTCTTGGCGGACAGACGGAATAGGAATTTCAGCAATGACTGCTCCTAAGAAGCCTCGAATAACTAAACGTTCCGCAGTGTCCTGATCCAGACCACGACTCATTAGGTAATACATGTCTTCTGGATCAACCTGACCGATAGACGCTGCATGGCCTGCTGTCACTTCATTTTCATCGATCAACAAGATTGGATTAGCATCTGATCGTGCCTGATCTGATAACATCAAGACCCGACTTTCTTGTTGAGCATCTGCTCCTTTAGCACCTTTTAAGATATGACCGATTCCGTTAAACGTTAATGTACCACGTTCTAAAATTACACCATGTTGTAAAATATGACCAATAGTATGCTGGCCGTAGTTGGTCACACGCGTGTCAATACCTTGCACTTGTCGACCACTGGAGACAGCAACTACTTTCAAGTCTGCTTGTGAACCTTGACCAACTAAATCACTGTCAAAATCCGCTACCACATTGCCTTCATTCATAATAGACAAGGCCCAATCAATGCTGGCATCCTTATCTAAACGTCCACGGCGGCTAATGTAGGTAGTCACTGATGACCCTAAGCGATCGATAGCTGAAAATTTGATTTGGCTACCCGCTTGGGCGATAACTTCCACGCTAATATTAGCGCTGGCTTTTTGACTTGCGTTCCCTATTGACTCAAAACGTTCTAAATAAGTAAACTTACTTTCTTTTCCAGCAATCACAAGGACGTGTTTATTAAAAGGAACATCACTGTCACTATCTTGTAAGAAAATGGCTTCAATAGGTGCTGTGATTTCTAAGTGATCTGGAACATAGAGGATTGCTGCACTATTAAAATACGCGGTGTGGTAAGCTGCTAATTTATCCTCATCAAAGGCGATTGCTTGTCCAAAATGAGCGGCAATCACCTCTGGAATTTCTTCAAGCGCTGTGTAAAAATCGGTAAATACAACCCCTTGATTGATTAACTCCATTGGCAACTGCTCCAAAACAGTTTGCGTTCCTACCTGAACAAGGGTTGGGTTATCTCCAATAGCCATAAAATCTGGCACATTGGCTAATTCGTCATTTTCTGTTAGGGTTCCATCACCTAGATTCCAACGATGAAATTTAATCCTTTCAATGGCTGGTAATTCCAAATTTGGCATGGCTTTCAGTGCCTCTAAACGCCGTTCTTGCAACCATGCAGGTTCAGCATGGGCTTGCGAAAAAGCCACTAGTTTTTCTTTTGTCATCTCTTAATCCTTTGTCTCTGTTTTTTACATTAACTGGGTATAGGACATCATCTAGCTCTTTATAGGACATCATCTAGCTCTTTAATAGAAAGCTAGATCAAGTTGTTCTGAGAAATCCTTAATTTTCTTCTTTGTAATCGATACCTAATTCTTGCGCGATACCCGCATAACCTTCTTTTTCGAGACGAGTCGCCAAAGCAGCATCACCAGATAAGACAATACGACCATCCATCATAACATGAACTAGGTCTGGGGTAATGTAATTCAACAAACGTTGATAGTGGGTGATAATCATAGCTCCAAAGTCTTTCCCACGCATCTCATTAACCCCTTTAGAGACTACTTTTAGGGCATCAATATCAAGACCAGAATCAATTTCATCTAGTAGAGCAAATTTAGGTTCTAACATCAACAGTTGGAGAATTTCATTGCGTTTTTTCTCCCCACCAGAGAAACCTTCATTAAGGTAACGCTCTGCCATCTCTTCTTTCATGCCCAATAAAGCCATTTTATCATCAAGTTTGGTGATGAAATCTCGCACGGAAATCTTATCTTCATCAGCTTTACCAGCATTCATCGCTGCACGCATAAACTCAGCATTGGTAATTCCAGGAATTTCTGATGGGTATTGCATAGCGAGAAAAAGTCCCATTCTAGAACGCTCATCCACTTCCAACTCCAGAATGTTGACACCGTCTAACAAGATTTCCCCTTGGGTAACTTCGTAATTAGGATTTCCCATAATAGCGGCTGAAAGGGTGGATTTCCCTGTCCCATTAGGCCCCATAATGGCAGCAATCTCATCTGTCTTAAGGGTTAAATTAACCCCTTTTAAAATCTCTTTATCTTCTATCGAAACATGTAAATTGTTAATTTCAAGAACTGACATGATATACCTCTTATTTTTCTGTCATTTAGAGCTATCTCCAGCATAGAATAATGATCTCTCGCTTTAATAACCATTACGTCTATTATAACAAAAAAAAGCCCTACGAGGCTTTTTAGTGTTTCAAATCATTTTTTTCCTTGCACTTGAGAAGGGTAGCTTGACGATAGTCACTATTCCCGATAAATTTTAAGACATTAAAAAGTGGAGTTCGCTTTTCACCCCAGATTTCTAAGCCTTCAATAAAGACTTCTAAACCAAATAAGAGTCCCAAAAGCAATAAGATTCCCCCAATACGGCTAGATACATTTAATAGCAGGGAGATTAATGAAAAGAGCATGGCGATGCCGTAGACAACCAAAACCGCTCCGCGATGAGTAAAGCCCATAGACAGCAGACGATGGTGAAGGTGCATCTTATCAGGTTCATAGAATTTTTTCCCAGATAAACTACGACGAATAATGGCTACAATAGTATCCATAATTGGTACACCAAGGATAATTACAGGTGTCACAACAGCAACTGCCGTTGAATTTTTCAATCCCTGAAGAGACAAGATCCCAATCATAAAACCGATAAAAAGAGCTCCTGTATCTCCTAAATAAATAATCGCTGGATGGTAATTATAGGGAAAGAACCCTGCAATAGAAGCAATCAATACCAAAATAGTAAGGGTTAAAAAGAAGTCAGTCTGAGGTAAAAAGAAATAGGATACAATAGCCATCGTCACCAAACTAATAATGGAGACCCCACTAACCAAACCATCCAAACCATCAATCAGATTAATCGCATTGGTAATTGAAATAATCCACAAGACTGTCAAAAAGAAAGTCAAGAAAGGTCCAAATGCTAGGAGCGGGCCTCCAAACGGGATTTTAAAGCTGTCAAATTTAAAGTCAGTAAAAGCCCAGATAATAATAGCTCCTGCAACAATTCCCAACATTTTTAGCTTAGGACTTAACTCATACAAGTCATCTAAAAAACCTGTCAGAGTAATCACCAGAGCTCCTATCACAACAGGCAGAATATAAGCAAAATAACTCTGACCTCCAAGTAAGACTCCTTTGGAAGCCAATGGCATAAATATGAGACTGGCAACCATGAAGGAAGTAAAAATAGCAAGGCCCCCACTTGTAGGCATGGGCACCTTATTAACTCTTCTAGCATTAGGGTTGTCCACAGCGCCTACCCGAAAAGCTAGGAAGCGAACAATAGGAGTTAACACTAAGGAAATCAGTAAAGCACCAATTAGCACGAGGACATAATCTATTGTAAAAGAAAACATGATACCTTATCCCAACTCAATCTTTCGTAATTGCTCAACAGCTCCATCCAGAATTAATTGTACGCCATGCTCTTGTAAGTAAGCTCTTGTTTTTGTTCCAGGACTAGCATGCTCAATCAGTCTTGCATACATCACATTGGCAAAATAAGATGGTTGTTGCTGAACATCTAATAAAATCGTCATATGATAACGGCTGTCACCTTTATACAATTCTGAAGCTTCAACAGGAAAATCAATTGTCCGAGAAAAAGCGACGGCCTCTGAAAGTGTTGCAAAGTCCAAAACATAATGCACGTAATCTAACGGCTCTGGTTCTTGTTCCGCTTCCTCAGCGGTCTCTTCCGTTTGACTAACTAGAGTTGCTTCAACAACGTCTTCCATCATTTCTTCAATTTTTTCCAGTTTCTCATGGGCATTTACATCCCCTTTTTCTCGCATAGATTGTTCTAAGCTCTTGAAAAAGTCTTCAGGAGTCATTTGAGAGATGTCTCCCAAATCAGCTAAATCTTCAAGATTAAGGTCCTTATTGAGTTCAGACTTGGTTACAAAGACATCCAAACGATCTTTTCTAGGGGTCACACGAAAGCTAAGCATGCCACTATCTTTGAAATTGTCTGGTAGATCCAACTCATCCATGACAGAGTAGAAGAACTCTTCCGTTTTTTCTTGAGGAATGAGAAAATCTTTTAATTCCATCCCTCTTTCTTCTAAATCATCCATACTAATTGTTATTTTTAGCGTTGTCTCACTAATTTGTTTCATTTCCATTATCAATACCTCGCACGCGTAGTCATTTCATTATACTAGAAATGCGATGTTTTAGCAATTTATGACTAGTTTCCATTCTCAAAGAATAGTAAAAAACAACAAACCGAGTAGGTCTGTTGTCACATTTAAAAAGAATCTTACTGTTAAAAAACAAATTTAAAAAAACTATAAATCAACAAAAGACTTCCCAACACAATACGGTATTTCCCAAAAATAGTAAAATCGTGCTTCTTCACATAGTCAGTCAAGAATCTAATAGCCAACAAACTGACAACAAAGGCTGTCAAGCTCGCAACTAATAGAATAAGGACTTGTGCAAAATCAAGTTGATGGCCATCAAGGAAAAATTTAACAGCTTTTAATCCACTGTAGCCAAACATCGTCGGAATCGCTAAAAAGAAAGTAAAGTCAGCAGCTACTGTACGACTAGTTCCTAAAATAATAGCTCCTAAGATTGTAGCCCCTGATCGACTAGTACCGGGTACAATACTCAACACTTGAAAACATCCAATGAAGAAAGCTGTTTTGTAAGACATTCTAGCTAAGTCAGTAACGGCAGGTTCTTGTTGAGCATTTCGTTTTTCAATCCAGATAAAGGCAATCCCGTAGACGATTAAAGCTATGGCAATCGGAACCATAAAATAAAAATGTGCTTCAAACCAATTATCAAGAGGAACCGCTATTAAAATAGAAGGAATACAAGCAATCACCACTTTTAGCCATAATTGCCAAGTAAGCTGTACTTCTCTTGCTGTTTTTCCAGGTTGAAAGGGATTGAGACGTTCAAAATAAATCAGCATAACAGCGATAATCGCCCCTAGTTGAATAACGATATTAAACATTTCTATAAAAGCCTTATCCTGATTTAGTCGGATAAATTCCTGAACTAAAATGAGATGCCCTGTGCTAGAAACAGGGAGCCATTCGGTAATCCCCTCAATGATGCCAAAGAAAATGGCTTTTAGCAATTCGATTATTAACATGTTTTCTCCTTATTAACAACTCTTATCGTGATTTTCTAAACTGAGACTGAGGCCAAGCGACTTTTTTTAGAAGGCACCCCCGCCTCCTCCGCCGCCTCCGCCAGAGAAGCCACCGCCTCCGCTTACACCACTTCCTGAAGAAACCGAAAAGTTTGAAGAAGTAGTAGCTGAAGACAGACTAGACACAAAGGCTGGTGTTGTGGCATACATTATCGTTGACAACTCACCTGGTTGAACGGCTTGGTAAACTTCAGGTAAGGCAATGCGATGAACCTTCAAATAGCGTTCAATTTGCTTCGCATAGCCAAATAAGGTCGCATAGACCAAGATACGATTCCAAACCACAAGACCATCAATGGGCACATCATCAAATTTATTAATGTCTCGCATCATGTTTTTAAAGCTCTGCCATTGGTGCAAGCGAACAGCTCCCTCAGGCGTTTCAATGCCCAGTTTACGGTATGGACTTAATTGCAGGTTAATGTAAAAGCTGAGACACGTGGTCAACCCAAGTAAAGCAAGGTAAATGGGGGCCAACCCACTTCCTTTCATAGTCAGATAAATCAATAAACTACTATTCAGAACAACCAACAAGCAGCCTAACCCCTGCACACTATGACTTTTTCGTTTCTCTGATGAGGACATTTGACGATAACTATCTGGTAAACCTAACTTCTTGATGGCCTCTAGGACACTGCTTGTAATAGCAGCCGACGCTTTTTTCATCGCCTTAATCACCTGCTCAGACGATTGACGAACTTCTTGCTCTAACTTTTTACCATTGTATGTTTTCTTTAGCTGTTTAATGGTATCAGCATCATAATGGTATTGGCTAAACAATTGATCCACTGGTAATGTCACATTATTTCCAAAGGCCATTTCTAAGAAGGAAGCTTCCTCATCTGTTACCCGATTTAACTGATCAATTTCAAGATAGGCTTTCCCTTCTTCTTTTGATAAGAGTAATACTTTTCGATCAATTAAATCCAACAAGGTAGCTTGAACAAGTGTTTCAAAGGTCACCACTTTAGGTCCCCAGAACCTCTGAGTTTCTGGTGTTGTAGGTGATAAATCTGTAAAACTCTGCTTGTACAAATACTGCGTTAGAACAAGAGGGGAAAGATCTTCAGGGACTTCATAACTGTGATCTGTATGGTTGGCCAAATGATAACGATTGAACTGTTTCTTTAATCTTGTAAACTGTATTAACTGCCAAAGAAGAAAACCTATTTCCACCAGAGGAATGACCTTGCCAAATAGTAGCTTTAACAAAGCCCTTCGTCTGAAAATCTTAGTTTCTAACGCTATAATCTTATCCTTTTTACTCGTTGCAACATCAACCGGTTTTGCTCCCAATAATGCTTTTCTATCCCAATAAGCATGTAATTCCAATCGCCCTGAAACATTTTGGGCATTAATCTGATATTCACCATTGCCTTCTTTTAACACTTGAGGGTTCTTTTGGTAATATCCTCTGTGAGCCCATAGACCAGAATCCTTAATATCAGCTGGGGTCGTGACGGTCAAACTCACCTTTTCTAATGTTTTGTCCCAGTCACTAATCGGTGTCCAATTTAGTTCTGCCACATCCTGATAAGCTGTTAGGAGGTGATGCAGTTGCCAGATAACCTTGACGTCAACCTTATCTCCAGCTTGACCAGCATTATAAAGTTTTAAACGGTAGCCATCTCCAAGGTCACTAAACTCTTGGTTAACGGGTACTTGTTGACCATTGTGATATACCTCAACTTTAGGATTTTGGTCAATAGAAAATTCATCTGGCAAATTACCTGCCCGACCCAGCGAAATATACTGGCCGTTATAAGAAGTATCAAATTGATAGGTAACTTTCTGCTCAAACCGAGCCGTATTTTCCTTTGATAAGACTAACAGCCCTTCATAGTTGGTGATGCTATAGTCTACATCAGCTGCTGTTACTCGCATCCCTAAAAAACTGAAGCAAAGCACAAACATCATCAGAATTTTTTTCATGGCAACATCCTCTTTCTGCCCTCATTTTACCATATTTTAGAGAGATGACAAAACCTAAGCCAAACTTTTCACCTTATTTTTACTCACTTTTTTGAATATTTTTTCATGTTTTACCCTATTTTTCTGAGAATATATTGAAATAGGATGCAAATTGCTGTAAAATAGGTCTGAATACTATTTTTGAAACAGGAGACCTATATGAAAAAGCTAATCCTTAGCTGTTTGGTCGCCTTGGCCCTTCTTTTTGGAGGAATGAGCCAGGCTCAAGCAGACCAATATTTAAGAGTCGGAATGGAGGCAGCCTATGCTCCCTTTAACTGGACTCAAGATGATGCTTCAAATGGGGCTGTTCCAATTGAAGGAACTAGCCAATATGCCAACGGTTACGATGTCCAAGTCGCTAAAAAAATCGCTAAGGCTATGAACAAAGAACTTTTAGTCGTAAAAACTTCTTGGACAGGCTTGATTCCAGCTTTAACTTCCGGAAAAATCGATATGATAGCAGCCGGCATGAGCCCAACTGATGAACGTCGAAAGGAAATTACTTTCTCAAATAGTTACTACACTAGCGAACCCGTTTTGGTTGTAGCTGCAGATGGTAAGTACGCTAGTGCGACTAGCCTTGACGATTTTGCTAATGCCAAAGTGACTGCACAACAAGGCGTTTGGCATGTCAACCTCTTAACACAGCTAAAAGATGCTAAATTGCAGACCCCAATGGGGGATTTCTCTCAAATGCGTCAAGCTCTTTCTTCAGGCGTCATTGATGCTTATATTTCTGAACGACCTGAAGCCATGACTGCTGAATCTGCTGATAGCCACTTCAAAATGATCACTCTTAAAAAAGGGTTTACTGTTTCTGAATCAGATGCCGCTATCGCTGTCGGGATGAAAAAGAATGATAATCGTATTGCCACTGTCAACCAAGTGCTCGAAGGGTTTTCTCAAACTGATCGTATGGCCCTGATGGATGATATGATTACCAAGCAACCTATGGAAAAGAAAGCCGAAGATGCTAAACCATCATTCCTAGGTCAAATGTGGGCTATCTTTAAAAATAACTGGAAGCAATTCTTACGCGGTACAGGTATGACTTTATTAATCTCTATGGTGGGGACGATCACAGGTCTCTTCATTGGATTATTAATCGGTATTTTCCGTACAGCTCCTAAAGCTAAGCATAAAGTAGCTGCTTTAGGACAAAAACTCTTTGGTTGGTTACTCAATATTTATATCGAAATCTTCCGTGGCACACCGATGATTGTTCAATCTATGGTTATCTACTACGGAACAGCGCAAGCCTTTGGTATTTCCATTGACCGTACCCTAGCGGCTATTTTTATCGTTTCCATCAATACAGGTGCCTATATGAGTGAAATTGTCCGCGGTGGTATTTTCGCTGTCGACAAAGGTCAATTCGAAGCAGCAACTGCTCTTGGCTTTACTCACGGACAAACCATGCGTAAAATTGTGCTGCCACAAGTTGTTCGCAACATTTTACCAGCAACAGGTAATGAGTTTGTCATCAATATCAAAGATACTTCCGTCTTGAATGTTATCTCTGTTGTGGAACTTTACTTCTCAGGTAATACCGTAGCCACACAAACCTACCAATATTTCCAAACCTTTACGATTATCGCCATCATCTACTTTGTCCTTACCTTCACGGTGACACGTATCCTTCGTTATATTGAACGTCGTTTCGATGCCGATACTTACACCACTGGAGCAAACCAAATGCAGGTTGCGGAGGTCCCAAATGTCTAACCCAATTATTGAAATCAAAAACCTCAAAAAATCTTACGGCAGCAATGAAGTACTCAAGGATATTTCCCTTTCTGTTAACAAAGGAGAAGTGATTTCCATTATCGGTTCTTCTGGTTCTGGAAAATCAACCCTACTACGCTCAATCAATCTTTTAGAGGAACCAAGCGCCGGTCAGATTCTCTTTCACGGTGGAGATGTTCTTGCTGAACACTATAACTTAACCCACTATCGCGAAAAATTAGGTATGGTTTTCCAGTCCTTTAACTTGTTTGAAAACCTAAATGTATTGGAAAATGCCATTGTTGCTCAAACCACTGTTCTCAAAAGAGACCGTGCAAAAGCAGAACAAATTGCCAAGGAAAACCTCAATGCGGTTGGTATGACAGAACAATACTGGCAAGCCAAACCAAAACAATTATCCGGTGGTCAAAAACAACGGGTAGCCATTGCCAGAGCCTTATCTGTTAATCCAGAAGCCATGCTCTTTGATGAACCAACATCAGCACTTGATCCTGAAATGGTTGGTGAGGTCCTCAAAACCATGCAGGACTTGGCAAAATCAGGGTTGACCATGATTATCGTTACCCATGAAATGGAATTTGCTCGTGATGTCTCCGACCGTATCATTTTCATGGATAAGGGCTTGATTGCTGAAGAAGGTTCACCTCAACAAATTTTTGAGAATCCCACACAAGATCGTACCAAAGAATTTTTACAACGTTTCTTAAAATAACCCAAAAGCTCAGCTAATAAAAGAAAGCTGGGCTTTTATGAAAGTTCTAAAATTAAGTTAGCTACTTTGCCCAAATTCTCTGGGTGATTTGTAACCTAGTATTTTCTTTGGATAGTTATTTATCCAATTTTCAATGCATGCGACTTGTTGCTGGGTCGCATTTTTACTTCTCTTAGGCCACCAACGGGGTATCAGCCTGTTATGATTTTTATTAGTCCCACGTTTCCACGATGCATAAGGATAAGCATAGTAAATGTGCTCGGGATTAAAAACTTCAGCTAATGGACTGAATTCATCCCCGTTGTCTGCTTTGATAGAGTTAATCTGACACTCTTTAAGAATAGCTTTTAGCGCTTGGTTCACAGAAGAATCCGACTTATCAAGAATGAGGCGAATGAGTTGATAGCGACTCTTTGTGTCGGTTAGTGTCAGTAGACACTCATTTTTAGCTCATGGCTGAATAACAGTATCAATCTCAAAGTCTCCAAAATGCTCACGCTTATTAATGCTCTCTGATCGCACCTCGATAGATTTTCCAGCAGGCTTAAAGTCAAGACTGGCTTGTTTTTTATTAGCTTTCACTTTGCGAGAATAGAGCGTGTCAGATTCGGTAAATCTTAAGTGCCCATGAAGAATCCAGTAATAGATGGTTGCAATAGGGACCTTAATCCCTTTTGTTTTGACCATCATTTCAGGAGAGTATCTGTGTATGATGTAGTGAGTTATCTTTTCTTTGAGTCCCTTGGTTAGGGAGACCTGTTTAACAGAACGTTTGCGATTGTTTTAATAAGCTTCTTGAGGGAAATCAGCTAAGTAGAGTACTTCAAATTTCCCTTTACACACTTGTTGTCTCACTTGTCCACGTTTAACTTCATTGATAATGGTTTGAGGAGCTTTAACCAATCTTCCAGCAATGTCACGATTTGAATAGTCTTCGTGGAACTAACGCTCAATGTTTCTGCGATCAGCTAGTGTCAATTGTTTCCCTTTGGGTGTATAATAGTTTTGCATCTCGGAGTCTTTCATACTCTCAACTGGCTGTCTTCATTTTAGAACTTCCAAGCTGGGCTTTTATATAAAATTACTAAATAATTTGCGCAAAATACTTTACTGGTTAATTATTTTGTGTTATACTTATTCTCGTTAACGTTAACAATTTATATTTAGGAGGATAATATGGCAGAAAAAACTGACTTGTCGTCAGCTTACAGAAGACTGAAAAGTCCCAATATTAAAACCAGAAAACGTGCTCTGAAAATTATTCATGAGTACAAACGTTACGGTAAAAAATAGGATTCTATTTTTATCTCTCCAAATATAAGTCAGACAAAAAAATGACTAAGACACTTCCCTCCGTCTTAGTCATTTTTTGATTCTATAATACCGATTACCAAAAAGAAACGTTTAGAACACCCTAAAGTTATCAAAATCATACAAAACATGAAAGATACTATTCCAGATTACAATTATTGGTTGCTAGAAAAAATTTTTTTGATAATAGGACTCAATAACCAATCAAGTATAGACTAGTCGCTTAGCAGAGGACAGAGATAACAAAACCGTCACAACCATGGTTAAAACTCGAGATAGGTTAAAACCGTGTTTCACTTGCTTAATGATGGGCTATTTCTGTTAACATCATAAAGGATAGTAATCATGAAACTTTCGAGATATTGTAAAGTTCTGCTTTATTTTAGCTACTTTAGAATAGTTTATAAATTTTATTTAGATTGATATCCCCTTATCAGCAATTTATAGCCAGCTTACAATCCAGTGCTATTTCCAAAAAAGATTTTTATCTTTTCTTTTATAAATGTAAAGCACAATGCAAGCAACAGTCATGATGAAAGAAGATAAAAATGTTCCTTCTAGTCCAAAAGCACTATTATAAGCAAAACTATCATGAACTCTATTTAAATCTAGATGAAACACTGAATAAGGGAATGACTCCCCACTATTAGGTAATCCTAGTAGTATACTCTGAGTGAAATTCCATGTAGCATGTAACCCCATTGCCATCCATAAACTATCAAAATAATAAACCACAAGTGAAAAGAATACACCTGTTATTAATAAATCATAAAATGCTAGAAGGGATACTCCATCATTAAAAAAGTGAAGCAAAGAAAAAAACAATGAATTAATAACGATAGCAAAAATTGGTCTAGCATCTGCTTTTAATAGCTTCTGATAAAGAAAGCCTCTACAAAATACTTCTTCCGCTGAAGATTGAATAAAGACAGCTACAAACAAGCCTATCACTGGTAATAATTCAAACCCTTTAAAGTCTAAATGAATATCACCATTCCAAAATGCAATTAAAGCACAAAAACTATTTAACAAAAAACCTAAAAATAGTCCCCAAGATAATAACCCATAAGTATTTCCTTTGGTAGTTTTTAAAATAGCTTCTTTAATATAGCGATTATTTGGAAAATAATAAACTACCAAAAGAACAACAATCCATAAACTAATAAAATTGAAATACGACATAAAAGTATACCAATAGGGATTGCTTTTGCTAACTTCTGGTATCAATAAAAATTTTAAGACATCACTAGCCGTCATAGTTAAAAAGCCAAGGATTAAAATCCAACCGATCCGATACCAGTTGATATCTCTAAAAAAATATTTCATTATTTCTTTCTTCTTCTTATTTAGAATACTACTTATTGAATTAAGTTAGATAAACTGATAAGTGCTTGATAGTTTAAGAGTTTCTACACCTTTTATTTATTACCTATAATTAAAAAAGGTTTAGAAATATCATTGACATCCTGTTATTTAGGTACTCATAATACCACATTAATTTGTTAGAGCGCTTATTTAGTCATCTATTCCACAAATAACCAGAAACCACATAGAAAATATAAATATTACTATTACTAATTCTTTATCTCAAGTAAAAACGCATTAACTTAATATCCTAGGCTCAGCTATTAGCTTAGGGTTCTTCTAATTTAATAAAAAGTTTATTACGGTAATTCCTATAACCACTTCAATAATGAGTTACTACCTGGTTGAGATGGGATAAGCTGTTTTATCGTTTTTCTTAATGATAAGCACAATGCTTATTCTTGATTTTTTTATCGTTTGCCACAATTATGGGAGCGGATATCTAGTATATTAGTTAATGCAACGGTTGACCTGAGTTTAATATGCATAACTTTTATCGATAAGTTAACCATATCATTGAATAAAAAGTATTCCTATTAAAATACTTTCATTAACATATTGGTTATAAATAAAGAATCCCTTTTAAAATACTTTTAGTTTACTACCTCGTTTTAAGGGCAGATAATACTTGTGTACGGATATCATCTACTCCATTTGGTGTATTTGGTAGGAAAAGGGTTTGGTTTCCTTTTGCTGCAAAGGTATTGAGAGTATCCAGGTATTGGTTGGTCAACAAGATGGACATGATTTGTTCTTCGTTTAAGGAAATATTCGCCTCTTTAAGCTCTTGAATAGACTCGGCCAAACCATCTACAATGGCCTTACGCTGTTGGGCAATCCCTACCCCGTGCAAGCGATCTTTTTCAGCTTCAGCTTCTGCTGCTGTCACAATTTTAATTTTATCTGCATTTGCCAACTCTTGAGCAGCTACACGTTTTCGTTGAGCCGCATTGATTTCATTCATTGACTGTTTCACTTCAGCATCAGGCTCCACCTTGGTAATCAAGGTTTTGACAATAATGTAACCATAAGTTGACATTTCTTCTGCCACTTGATGTTGTACTTCCAAGGCAATTTCATCTTTTTTCTCAAACAATTCATCTAAAGTTAATTTAGGTACTGATGATCGCAAGGCATCTTCAATATAAGACTTGATTTGAGATTCAGGCTTCATTAATTTATAGTAAGCATCCGTTACATTTTGCTCGTTAACACGGTACTGAGTGGCCACATTCAAGGTCACAAACACATTATCTTTGGTTTTAGTTTCAACGATGATTTCTGACTGTAAAAGGCGCAACTGCACACGCGCAGCAATTTTATCAATCCCAAACGGAAGTCGGATATGAATACCACTAGTTGCTGTTTTTTGGTACCTACCAAAACGTTCCACAATGGCAACAGATTGTTGGCGAACCACATAAAGGGTGCTGGCAACAATAGCTAGGATAATAATAACCCCAAAAGCAATAAAGATAACTGGTCCTAACATAAAATCTCCTTCTTGTTATATCTTAGAGCTGAACCATTTTCAGCTCTTGACTTATTGTTATAAGACAATTATAATGTTTTTCTAGGCTTTGTCAAATTAAATCGTAACCATTAGCTTTCTGATGGATTGCCCTTATTTTTCAGGGGGCTTACCATCACTAAAACCACTCATTACGACATCAATATAGACAAAAAGGGTTAGACCTCTGCCTAACTCCTCTTTTTTATTGTATTCTATTATTCTACACTCATGAGATATGGATAAACAGGCTGATCTCCTTGATGGATCTCAACTTCTACATCTTCATAAGTATCTTCTAAATACTCAGCAAGGTCTTCTGCCAAGTCTTGATCACCTTCTTCACCAACAAAAATAGTCACAATCTCGCTATCTTCGTCAATCATTTTTTCAAAGGCAGCTTTTAGAGTTGCTTCCATATCTGGGTTCGAAACGACGATTTTACCATCAACCATTCCCAAGAAATCATTTTCATGGATTTCTAAACCATCAATAGTAGTGTCACGGACTGCCAAAGTGACGCTACCGCTAACTACGTCAGAAAGACTAGCTGACATATCTGCTACATTGTCTTCTAAAGATTTGGAAGGGTCAAAGGCTAACAGGCTAGTAAATCCTTGCGGAACAGTACGTGTTTCAACAACAGCAGCCGGAATATCAACCACTTCTGCAGCAGATTGGGCAGCCATAAAGATATTTTTATTATTTGGTAAGATAATGACTTGCTTGGCATTAACTGCTTCAATAGCTTTTACAATATCTTCTGTTGATGGGTTCATGGTTTGACCACCAGAAATCACATAATCAACACCTTGTGCCTTGAAGATTTCAGATAAACCTTCTCCAGCAACCACTGCAATCAAGCCAAAGTCTTTTGCCTCAGCTTTGCTTTCTTCGGTATCAGTCCTTTGAACCTGTGCTTCATGCTGATTACGCATATTGTCCACTTTAATCTTAATAAGCGAACCATATTTAAGACCTTCTTGCATCACGAGTCCTGGATCTTCAGTATGGACGTGAACTTTAACAATCTCGTCATCGTTAACTACTAATAATGAGTCTCCTAGGCCGCTAAGATATCCTTGAAATTCATCGTAGTTGAATTCTTTCACATAAGTTGGTCCTTGTTTAAGAGCAACCATGATTTCAGTACAATAACCGTAAGTAATATCTTCAGTAGCCACATGACCGACAACAGATTTGTGATGCTCTGCATTAATCATTTCAGACATGTTAGCAGGAGTCGCTTTAAAATCTTCTGAAGCTACATAGTCACCATTTAAAGCAGATAGGAATCCTTCATAGATGAAAACCAGTCCTTGACCACCTGAGTCAACCACACCAACTTCTTTAAGAACAGGAAGTAAATCAGGAGTCTTAGCAAGGGCACCTTTTGCACCATCTAAAGCAGCTTGCATAACTTCCACTGCATCATCTGTAAGGTCTGCTTTTTTCAAGGCTGCAGTTGCTGCTCCACGAGATACTGTCAAGATTGTTCCTTCAACAGGCTTCATCACTGCCTTGTAAGCAACTTCTACTCCCATTTGAAAGGCTTGTGCCAAATCTTTACCCGTGAGCTCGTCTTTTCCTTTTACACTTTGTCCAAAACCACGGAAGAGTTGTGAGGTGATAACCCCAGAGTTTCCACGCGCTCCCATTAAAAGACCTTTTGACAAAATTTGACCAACTTCACCAACAGTTGAAGCCGGTTTATCCGCCACTTCTTTGGCACCGTTGTCCATCGTCATGCCCATATTTGTCCCTGTGTCTCCATCTGGGACAGGGAAAACGTTTAAGGAATTAACATATTCTGCTTGTTTACCAAGACGAGTCGCTGCCGCTTGGACCATTTCTTGGAATAAGCTTGTTGTAATATTTGACACTAATTTTCTCCTACAACCTTAATATTTTGAACGTAAACATTAACCATATCAGCAGCAAGACCAAGCTGACTCTCAAGGTTAAATTTCACGCGTTCTTGGATATTTTTAGAGACTTCACTGATCTTCACACCATAACTCATCACAGTGTATACATCAACAGAAATACCCATATCTGTTGATTTCACTACAACACCTTTTGCATAGTTTTCTTTGCGAAGTAGCGATTGGAAATTGTCCTTGATTGCACTTTTACTAGCCATTCCAACAACGCCAAAAATTTCCGTTGCTGACCCACCCACGACAGTTGCGATAACATCGTCGGATAGTTCGATTAGACCATCTTTTGTATTGATTTTTACAGTCATATTTACTACCTCAAAAAGTTATTGTTCATGTTATTTTACCATAATCTACAGCTAATGTAAAAGAGATAGGGTGAATCATAAGAGATAGCCCTTCTTCAACTCTCCCCATTTCCGAAAAGAGACTAAGAAAAAAAGCCCTAAGGCTTATTTCTATTAGATGCGTTCTACTTTACCAGATTTAAGCGCACGAGCAGAAGCCCAAACTTTTTTAGGTTTACCATCAACAAGGATAGTTACTTTTTGAAGATTTGGTTTAACTGTACGTTTTGTTTGGTTCATCGCGTGTGAACGGTTGTTTCCAGAAACGGTTTTACGTCCTGTAAAATAACATACTTTAGCCATTTTGATCTGTTTCCTCCTACGTAGAATATGTTTACGGATGTGCTAGCACCACATACTTATCTATTTTATCATAGGGGGTGGTGTTTGGCAAGTTATTTTTGATTTTCTTTTTTGCCCCGCTGTAGCATTACAATTAATGTGAGACTTCTAGAAGTCAAAAAGAAGATTCCTTGGTATGATAAGAGTACCATCGCCCACCAAAAAAGGAGTCTTCTCATGACTAGTATATCATAAAACCTTCGCTATTTTCCACACACTCTGGAAACACTACACGCCGTACGCATGAAAACTTTCTCTTCATCCTTTTGTGCCCGAACATCAATTTTGAAAAGATTCCTTTTTAAATCAATCATCTGCTTAGCCTCTTTCTCCAAATAATTGGACTAAATAATCTTCTAATAATCGTATCAACGATAGCCGTCTGCGTGCCCATTGCGTCTATCGTTACAATGCTTTTACGGATATCAATCGTCCGCAATAACTGAGGAATGGCAACAATTTCATTACTTTTCTCCTCAACCGCTACCTGTCCCAAACTAAGATGATGACCCCCATCATAAGCCGTTACAATATGAACAGGCTTCTGATTTTTACCTCGATTGCCTCGAATCGTTTTACCGTCCACTGAAATCAGTTGATGAACGGCATCTAAGCTTGTCAATGATTGCTCAAATTGAACTTTAAGCTCTTTTAAACGGTCTGAATTAACAAGACTAATCACACGCTCTAAGGTATCATGAGACGGACAACCTTCACTCAAATCAACGTAGGTCGCAAACAATGGTTCATTCATTTCAATAAAATCTTCCATCTCCTTCCAGGTTTCAATGCCAGCTAACTGACAAACGAAGACAAGAAATAGAAGGGTTGATAAGGAGTAGCGAATTTTCCAAGATTGACGACTATCCAATTCAACTGCGCAATCATCAATAGAAATAATAAAATCAATCATCGTAGTCACCTCATCTATAGTGTACTACTTTGTTTGATTGATTTTGTCATTATGAATCTAGTTTTCTGAAAACAAAAGTTTCTTCATGCGTTTGGCGTGGGAAACACTAAAACCTGCCGAAATGGTACCTCAGTTGCCTTCATCTGTCGACGCTACAAGGTCTCAAAAGCCTCTCTCATGCGCTGAAAGACCGTTCTCACCGACCTCTAACACCACATCCAAAGGCTCATCCCTCGCAACCGTTTTCTTTTATTATACTCCTAAAGCACAAGAAAAGCCTCTGGAAAATGAGTTTCCAGAGACTTTGTCTTCGGTCTGAGCCCTCAAGAGGGCTTTCATAAATTTAATACTCTAAATTATGCTTTATTCGCTGATCCGAAAACGTCGATACGTTCTTCAACAGCGCCTTGAACAGCTTTCATACCTGGAGCCAAGAATTTACGTGGGTCAAATAATTTTTTACCATCGTATTCTGCTTCGTTAGCTTCGTAGTTACGAGCAAATTCACGAGTTGCGTTAGAGAAAGCAATTTGGCTTTCAGTGTTAACGTTAATTTTAGCAACACCAAGACGGATTGCTTCTTTGATTTGATCGTCAGGAATACCAGAACCACCGTGCAATACGATTGGGAAGCCTGGTACAGCTGCTGTTAATTTTTCTAAGTGGTCAAGAGCAAGACCTTCCCAGTTTTCTGGGTATGGACCGTGGATGTTACCGATACCAGCTGCCAAGAAGTCAATTCCAGTTTCAACCATTGCTTTAGCATCTTCGATTGGAGCAAGCTCACCTTTACCGATGATTCCGTCTTCTTCACCACCGATTGTACCAACTTCAGCTTCAACTGAAACGCCTTTAGCATGTGCAATTTTAACAACTTCTGCAGTCTTAGCAAGGTTTTCTTCAACTGGAAGGTGTGAACCATCAAACATGATAGAAGTGTAACCTACTTCGATACACTCAAGAGCATCTTCGTAGTGACCGTGGTCAAGGTGAATAGCAACAGGAACTGTGATACCCATTGATTCAACAAGGTTAGCGATAAGAGATTGACATACTTTGTAACCACCCATGTATTTTGCTGCACCCATTGATGTTTGGATAAGAACTGGAGCTTGTTTAGCTTCTGCTGCACGCAAGATTGCTTGAGTCCACTCTAAGTTGTTTGTGTTGAATCCACCAACAGCATATCCGTTTTCACGAGCTGCTTGGACAAATTTTTCTGCTGAAACGATTGCCATTTGTAAGGCCTCCTCTTATTTTTCGGGATAACTCCCCGTTTACACTGTTCATTCTAGCACAATTTCCCATAAATTTCTAGTCTTTCACAAGCTTAAAGCGTTTTCCCAACGCAGATTATCCAAACTTTTCTCGAAATCAATGCTACCTAATCAGCTTTATTTGAAGCAAACGAAAAGAGATGAATCAACGATTCATCTCTTACTATGCGGAGAGTGGGACTTGAACCCACACGACCTAAAGCGGTCACAGGATCCTTAGTCCTGCGCGTCTGCCAATTCCGCCATCCCCGCTGCTCATCAGCAACATAAATTATTATAGCAACTATGAGGATGGCTGTCAATACTTATTTATCAATTTTTTGCAAAAATGCAGCAATTTTTTTCTGGTATTGTACTGGGTTTGTTTCAAAGGATCTGGCATGTTTTGCCCCTTTAACAATCAAGATTTCCTTAGGACCTTTAGTAGCCTTGTAATTGTCGTAAACCATTTTTGTAGGAACAAAATCATCTTTGTCCCCATGAATAAATAAAGTGGGCCGCTTATTTTTAGCCAGTTGTCTCACTGAACTTGCCTCTGCGTAACTAAAACCCGCTCGAATCTTAGATAAGGCAGAAACTTCATAGAGCAATGGGAAGGCAGGCAAGTTGTACATAGCCTTAGCCTGAAACTTCAATTCATCCCAAACGCTAGTATAACCACAATCTTCAATAATAGAGGTAACCTGCTCAGGTAATTTTTCCCCACTTGCCATCATGACTGTGGCAGCTCCCATAGAAAGTCCAAAAAGGGTGATTTGACTGTCTGGTTTTTTCTTAATCAACTGATTTGTCCAAGCTATGACATTCAACCGATCATTCCAGCCATAGCCGATTAAGTTTCCTTGGCTTTCTCCATGAGCTTCATTGTCTGGCATCAGGACATTATAACCCAAATCGTGAAAAAGCATGGCATAAGGTTTCATGTTTGACTTATTGTTAGCAAAACCATGAACCACGACAGCTGTCTTTTGGGTTTCTTTCGCAGCTGGTAAATACCATGCTACTTGATTAAACCCACGATGGGTCATGTAACGCTTTTCACGTGGTAAAGCATCAAAAGCTTGCTCAGCTGGGTATAGCGGGTTATCCGTACTGCGTTTTTTATTGTTAATGAATGTTTTCTCATCCCGTACTTGGGCAACATGGAAGAAATAAAAACTAGAGCCAACGCTAGCAAGAGTTACTAATAGGAATAGGATTCCTAAATACTTTGATAATCGAATGGTTTTCATATCAAATATTCTACAGGAAAATCAGAAAAAAAGAAAGCTTTACTCTACAAATAAATCGTTTTCCTGCTCAAGTTTTAAAAAATGAGTTCTTATCACCAAAAATCCTCCTAAAGACGAGAACATTCGCTAGAAGGACTTAGAGGTAGGAGATAACAATTTTTAAAGAAAGATACTTCCCATAATGGGTACCACCACAGTAACAATAATGCCAACCACAACTAGGGCAATGGAAACCATTGACTCTTCGACTTGACCAAAATCTTTGGCTGCCGAAACCCCAAGCGCATGGCCTGCTGTTCCTAAGGCTAAACCACGTGCAATGGGATCTTTTATCTTAAACAATTGAATCAACGGTTTTGCTAAGGCATAAATAATCACACCATTTAAAATACAAGCTAGCGAAGTTAATTCTGCTGATCCCCCTCATGGAAACTGATGTTGGCATAGCAATGGCTGTTGTTGCCGCCTGAGGTAACATCGACGCAACCACTACTCTACCAAGATGGAATAAACTTGATACGAGATAAATTCCATAGACTGCGACAACACTGCCTAACGTAATTCCACCAATAATCTGAAGCCAATATTGTTTCAAAACATCTCGTTTACGGTAGAGGGGAATAGCAAAGCAAATGGTAGCAGGTTCCAAAAAGAAACTAATGATTTGGCCACCCTTATTGTACTCGGCAAAACTAATACCGGTTGCGCTCAAGGTAGCAATCCCAAGAATCATGGCAACAAAGAGGGGCGCAAAGAGGAAGAAACCTTTTGATTTTTTAAACAAAATCTGGCCAATAAAGAAGGTCCCTACAGATAAAAGAACACCGAAAATAGGAGAAACCCGTAAAATATCAATAAATGCTGCCATAACTAGCTCCTTTCTTCTTATTTAGCCAAGACTTTACTAGCTACCAGATGACGCTCATCCTGAAATGACCCTTTGACCAAGAGACCTGGTTTTCCCAAAGCTGGTTTCTTGACACCTGCTCCCATTAATAATTGTGTCATCCAACCAGTTCCAACAAGCAACAAGAGTGTTGAAATAAAAATCAGAAGCATGTTTAAAATAAAATGTTCTTTCAAAATCCCTAAACAATTAATCACTGAAATACCAGCAGGAACAAAGAAGAGACCGATATTGCCAACCAAAAGATCTGCTACTTTTTCCACTTGACTAAGACTAATCACTTTAGTCGTTAAAGCTATAAATAATAAGACAAGTCCAATAACAGAAGCTGGTAATTTTATTGGGGATAAGGTCTCCAATACCTTTGAAATGAGAACAATTGTTCCAATCACAACGCTTTGATAAATCATAGAATAAGTTTTAGTCATGTGAATCATCTCCTTGTTTTCTCGCTTTTGATACATTTAGTATAGCTAAAAAAGAGCCTGTTGGGCTCTTTTCGGAATAAAACGCTTTCTGTTTGGTACCAAATGCAGTGAGAGCGACTCAAAATACAGCTTCAAAGTCCTAACCGCTGGCGGAATGTTTTCAAATATGATCTACTCACAGGAACCTTTCCACCATTGATCATGGTCACTTGGTAGGTTTGATTAAACCACGGCTGAATTTCTTTTATAGCTTGTGTATTAATGAGATAACTGCGATGCACTTTCAAAAAAGATTCTGTGGTTAAAACTTTTTCAATAGCTGATAAGCTTGTGTGACTGGTATAGTGGGCTGTTTTTGTATAGACCGTCGTTTCCTTGCCTTGGACTTCACAATAGAGAATATCTGAAAAGGGTAATAAGTATATGCGCTCATCTACTTCAAGGGTTAGGCGTTTGGTTTGTGGCACTTCTGCTTCTTTAGAGTTGTTCGTTTGCTGCCTGTCTAATGTCATTTTCGCCTTTACAATAGCTTTTTGGATGCGGGCTTGTTCAAAAGGTTTCAAAACATAATCAATCGCATTAACTTCAAAAGCTTCTACGGCGTGATTATCATAGGCCGTTGCAAAAATAATTAAGGGAGCATTTGGAATTTGGCTTAGACGCTTAGCTAGATCTAGCCCGCTTTCATCTGTTAAATGAATATCTAAAAATAATAAATCAGGCTGATGCGTTAATATCAGTTGAAAGGCATCTTCGATGGACTCCCCTTGATAAATAGCACTAACCATTTGGGTTTCTTCAATAAGATAAGCCAGTTCCATTCTAGCCAATGGTTCATCATCAATAATTACAACTTTCATGTGGTTCTCTCCTTTAGTTGATTAAAGGGGATTTGTAACACAAAACTGGTCCCCGACTGATCTGAGGTTACCTCGAATATAGCCTTATTACCGTATAAGCTCATTAAACGCTTGTTCAAATTTTCCAAGGCCGATCCTGTTCCTTTTTCAGAGGTAACTACCGTTTTCCCTAGCAAAGCCAATTTTTCTGGTGCAATTCCTTGACCGTTATCTTTGACCGTTAGCCTGAGATAACCTGATGCCTTTTGCCTTGCCATCACCCAAACCTTATTATCCTTCTTACGTCCTGTAAAGGCATGTTTCAAAGCATTTTCAACTAATATTTGAATCATAAAAGGAGGAATAGCTGCACTTTTGAGGGCCTCAGGAATATCAATAATGACCTCATAGCGGTTAGGAAACCTAGCCTGTTCAATGGTTAGATAAGCTTCCAAATGTTTTAATTCAGAGTCAACGGAAATGACATTCTGCCGTGTACTATTAAGATTAGCTCTAAAATAATGGCCCAGTTGTAACAGAAGATGCCTTGCCTTTTCACTATCCACCCTTATCAAGGCAGAAATTGTGTTAATCGCATTGAAAAGAAAATGCGGATTAACTTGTGCTTGCAAGGACTTAATTTCAGCATCCTTGAGCAACCCTTGTTCTAAGGCCATCTGTCCTAATTCCAATTGTGATGAAAAAATATGCCCTAAACCGCTAGCAAGTTGTTCATCCACATAGGTTAAGTTAGAAGCATCAGTAAAGTATAACTTAAAACTGCCTACAACACCTTTCTTGACAAAAAGGGGAACCACCACAGCTGCTTCCAAAGGACAGTCTGGGTGACTACAACCAATTTGGGCTTTTTGACGAACCACCTGAATACGTCCCGTCTCAATAGCTTCTCGAGACAAATCAGTAATGATTTCTCGAGTCGGAATATGATGGTCACTGCCAGCCCCCACATGGGCCAATATAGCGTGACGATTAGTAACACTCACAGCTGACACGCGCATAAACTTTTTAATTTCTAAAGCTGCTTTCTGAGCTGAAGCTTCCGTTAACCCTTGCCGAAAATAAAGCAAGGTTTTATTGGCCAACTCCAAGACATCGTGCGTTTGAACAGCTTTCATGCTTTCTTCTTGACGTAAGGTGCCAAGAATAATAGATAGAAAAATCCCTGTCCCCAAAGCATTCACAAAAACCATAGGGAGTGCAATGGTTTGAATCAAGGTCCAAGCTTGTTCCTTATCTGGTAAGAAAATCAAGATGCAAAGCATCTGAATCACTTCCATCAAAGCACCACAGAGGCTTCCTTGCCATACTTGAGGATAACGTTTATGAGTCAAGCTCACACGCCCCACTAATCCTGATAATCCACCAATCAATAAAGATGAAATAAAATAGGTATAAGGAGCGCTACCACCCTGAAGCCAACGCACAGCTCCTGAAATCAAACCGACAAAAAAACCGACAAAAGGACCACCAATTAACCCTGACATCCCAATCGTCAATGTTCTCGTATTAGCGATCGAATTGTGGGAAGACAGATTAACTAATCCACCATTATCTACCCCAACTTGTTGGGAAATCAGAACACCTGTAAAATTACTAATGATTGCAAAAACACTGAACGTCATAATCAGAATCCATCTCACTTTGATGGATTGACGGTCATGCATCAATCGTTTATAAAAAGGGCTAATCATTAATAGATTAGCCAGCAAAATAATCAAACCTATCCGTTCAAGTAAGGGCAACAACAATGACATCATATTAGACCTCTTTCAATGACAGCCATGAGCACCATAGCAGTCATCCGAATAGAATTCCTCAAACCATCTTAACCATTATTTGCTGTTTTGAACAGCAGCTGTCACAAATGCCGTGTATAATTCTTCTGGACGATTTGGACGACTTTGCAATTCTGGGTGGTATTGGGCTGCCACAAAGAATTTTTTCTCTGGCAATTCTACAATTTCAACTAAGCGGTTGTCAGGTGATACCCCTGAGAAAACAAAACCAGCTGCTTCAAATTCTGGACGGAATTTGTTGTTGAACTCATAACGGTGACGATGACGGCGTTGCACCACTTCTTGGTGATTGTAAGCTGCTGCTGCTTTGGAAGCCGGCTTCAATTTACATGGGTACAATCCAAGACGAAGCGTACCTCCCATATCTTCAATATCAATTTGATCGCGCATGGTATCAATGATTGGGTATTTAGTACTTGGCTCTAATTCAAAAGAGTTTGCACCTTCCATATTGAGGACATGACGGGCAAATTCAACACAGGTCAATTGCATGCCAAGACAGATACCAAGCATTGGCACATCATTTTCACGGGCATAGCGAATCGCTTGAATCTTACCTTCTGTCCCACGTTGACCAAAACCACCTGGTACAATAATCCCATCAGCATCTCCTAACAGATCAGCTGCATTATCAGCCGTCACATCATTGGCATTAACCCATTTTAGGTCAATTGCGGTATCATTGGCATAACCAGAATGTTTCAACGCTTCCACAACAGATAAGTAAGCATCTGGCAATTCCACATATTTACCAACCAAGGCAATTTTGGTTGTTTTTCTTAAATTCATCACCTTGTCGACCATAGCTGACCAATCGGTCATATCAGCTTTTGGTACATTTAATTTTAAATGATCACAAACAATCTGATCCATCGACTGAGCTTGCAAATTCAAAGGAATTTGGTAAAGGTGTTCCACATCACGTGACTCGATAACAGCTTCTGGATTCACATCACAGAATTGAGCCAATTTATTTTTTATGCCCTGCTCCACTGGCTCCTCGGTACGAATAACCAACATATTAGGTTGAATCCCAAGTCCACGTAATTCTTTAACGGAATGTTGCGTTGGTTTAGTTTTCATTTCACCTGCAGCTTTGAGGTATGGCAACAGGGTTGTATGAATATACATGACGTTTTCAGAACCAACATCTGCTTTCATTTGACGGAGAGCTTCTAAGAATGGCAAACTTTCAATATCTCCAACGGTGCCCCCAACCTCAGTAATAATCACATCAGAATCCATTGTTGAAGCTGCGCGTTTGATTTTTTCTTTAAGGGCATCTGTGATATGAGGAATAACCTGAACAGTCGCACCAAGATATTCACCTTTACGTTCTTTACGAAGGACCTCGCTGTAGATTTTACCGGTTGTGACGTTTGAATACTTGTTCAAATTGATATCGATAAAACGTTCATAGTGACCCAAGTCCAAGTCGGTTTCAGCGCCATCATCGGTTACGTAGACTTCTCCGTGTTGATAAGGACTCATTGTTCCCGGGTCAATATTAATATAGGGATCAAATTTTTGAATCGTTACCTTTAACCCACGATTTTTAAGCAAGCGGCCAAGGCTTGCTGCTACAATCCCTTTACCAATTGACGATACCACACCACCAGTTACAAAAATGTATTTTGTCATAACACTCCTTCATTATATTAAGTGAGTCAATGACACTCACTTTAATTAACTAAACATTACATCACTTGAAATGATAAACTAGGGGGCAACTCTGGTTCATTAGAGTCAAATAAGCTATCATTCAAGCTTTAATCATTATTGAAAAACAAAAATAGCCCCCTATCGACTAGGGAGCTTTACCTGACCTCTTAAAGAGGTGCCCAAATAGTAATATAAACTATAACCAGCACTTTGTCAAATCATATTTCTTTTTTGACAACTACTTATAGGATGAGTAGACGTTTATTCCTCGTCTTCTTCCTCATCCTCTTCTTCTTCCTCATCTTCTTCGTTGATATCAACTTCCTCAAAATCATCTTCGGGAATAATTTCGTTTAACTCTGAGTCGTAAGATTCCACTTCTGATTTTTCATCATCAGGATCTTCTTCATCGTACTCAATATCAGCTGATTCTTCTGTAAAATCTTCATCTTCTGGGTCGTCATCACTATAATCAATAGCGTCTTCGTCCCCATCCATAAAGGCATTAACTCGTTTTTTCTTACGTTTCTGTGCGCCATCTTCATCATCTTCCAAGGTAATGATTTCTTCATCGATTTCATCAATGGCATACCATGAGCGAAGGCCCCATTTGTTATCACCAAGAGGAATAAATGAGCCATCCGTATTTAAGTCAGTGTAGAAAAATGGCAATGCATGACGAATATCTGCATCAGATTTTCCTAAGTAGTTTTGAATCTCATTCACTAAGTCGCTAAAGTACATCTCATGATCGCGACCACGCTCTTCCAAAATGGCACGCGCCACTTCAATCATGGAAAGTTCGCTTTTTTCTTGTCCTGCAAATACGTCTAATTTCAAGGCAGTTCTCCTTATTTTATCATTCTTTACTATTTTACGCTAAAAAAAGGGATTCGTCAAAGCTTTTATTACTCTATTTGCTAACCTGTCGGCACTCTTTTCATTTTAGATAACCGTACCAATTACCACTTTCAGACCTTCCAGTTTCCGAGAGAAAAAACAGACAGGAGTATTACTCCTATCTGTTTTTGTCATGATAATTAACTCACACTATTATTTAACAGTTGCTGAGCTTGTAATAGCTTCAACTGCTTTTTTCATTGTGATGTCGTGTTTCAACATATCAGCTGAAAGAAGAGAACGTACTTGCTCAACTGGCATGTTGTATTCAGTAGCAAGGTCATTAATTTCTTGCTCGATTTCTTCTTCTGTTGCTTCAAAACCTTCTGCTTTAGCAATCGCTTCGATAACAAGGTTTGTTTTCACACGTTTGTCAGCATCTGCTTGGTATTGGTTGTGAAGATCTTCTTGGCTTGTACCAGTCAACTGGAAGTACATTTCAGATGAGATACCTTGACGTTGCATGTTCCCCATGAACTCGTTCATTGAACGATGCACTTCGTCATGTACCATTTCTTCTGGTAATTCAACGATTTCAGCATTAGCAACTGCCAATTCGATCGCAGCACCTTCAACCGCATCATCGTAAGCAATTTCTTTAGCTGCTTCAAGTTCTTTACGGTATTTTGCTTTTAAATCAGCAAGTGTTTCAACTTCTTCGTCGATGTCTTTAGCAAGTTCATCGTCAAGTTCAGGAACTTCTTTTGTTTTAACTTCATGAACAGTTGTCACAAACTTAGCGTCTTTACCAGCAAGATCTTCTGCTTGGTATGCTTCTGGGAAAGTGACATTAACTTCTACTTCATCGCCAGCTTTAGCACCAACTAATTGGTCTTCAAAACCTGGGATAAATTGTCCTGAACCAAGTTCAAGCGAGAAGTTATCACCTTTTCCACCGTCAAATTCAACACCGTCAACTGATCCAACAAAGTCAATCACAACAGTATCCCCAAGAACCGCAGCATCTTCTTTTACCACTAGTTCAGCAAGGTTAGCGCGCTCACGTTCAACTTTTGCATCTACTTCTTCGTCAGTTACTTCTTTAGATGCCTCAACTTCTACAGCAAGGTTTTTGTAGTCGCCAAGTTTTACTTCAGGTTTAGTTACCACTTCAGCAGTAAGTGTCCATTCTTGACCTTTTTCCATTGACACAACATCGATTTTTGGTTGTGCAACCACATCAAGACCAAGTTCTGTCACAGCTGCTTCATAAGCTTCTGGCAATACAATATTCAAAGCATCTTCATAAAGAACTTCTTCACCAAATTTTTGGTTGAAGACTGGACGAGGCATATGTCCTTTACGGAAACCTGGTGCATTCAAGTCTTTTTTGATTTTATTAAAAGCTTGATCAAGAGCTGGTTTGATTTTATCTTGACCAATTGTAAATGTAATCACGCCACGGTTTGTAGCTTTGTTTTCAAATGATGTAGACATTAAGTCATTTCTCCTTAAAATAATTTCGATACAGTTCATTCTATCATAATTTAAAGCGTTTTTAAAGTTTTTTATGCGTGAAATCACATCAGTAGTCTGTTAAAAAACTTTTCTAAACAAAATCTGCTCATGAGCCAAGAAACGTCAGATTTTAACAGATTTTCCAATTGCTTCTTCATTAGGATACCTGATTTAGCACCGACTTTACTTATACCGGAAGCAACACCAAGACTGATTTTTTAGGCAGCTTGCCTTTGAGAGTTTTTCCTGATACCTTGTAAATTTTTCCGCTTACTGCATCTTTGTAACTACCGTCAGCCAATTTTGTTGACGTTGAAAAGGTTTTATTCTCACTTGCTAAATTGGTAATAATAGCTCCTTTACCACCTCTCTCTATCATTACAAGCCCTTGATCGTCACCAATATTATGAAGGTATTCTTCACGCCCATTCATCGTATTCCTAAAATGATTGATGGCCACAATGCTTTTATTTTTAAATAGGTCACTGCCTGCATCTCCAATTTCAGATTGGCCTGGGAAACGATCATTTTGACCACCACCCCCTACCGGACGAGAATAAAAGAGAGGTGCTCCCTCTTTTCGAGAGGCAATCAAACTCCAACCTAAAGTGATGTCTTGGTCTGTCAAATTAGTTGATTCCCCATTATCATTGGCATAGGTGTCATGTGTTTCCACCCATGTGACGAGTCGGTCTTCTGGAACTCCTGGTGCCTGAAAATCCATCAGGTCTTCCGCGTAGGCTTCTTCCTGCCGTAAACTGTTTCGAATAAATTCACCATAATCTGATGCTGTAACTCCCATTAACTTAGCATAGTCAGCTTCTTTAGAAGTAGAGCCTTGTAAAATTTCCCCATACTGGAATTGAGCACCATTGTTTAAGATAACTGACCAAAAATCACTACCATACTCTTTAGGCAATTCGATGTGTTTTGCTGCATCATACCTAAACCCGTCCGCCCCATCTGCTACTGCACGTTTGAGATAAGCAAGGAGATATTCTTGAACAGCTTTATTTTGAGTATTAAGATCATATAGGCCCAACAGAGACTTTTGAGTCAGCTGATAGCGATCTCCAAAATCTTTAATGCCTTCATTTCCATGGGTCCATTCCCCTAAAGATTTTATCTTAGGGCTAACAGCTGCTACTTCTGAAGTTGTATGGTTAACCACCGCATCCACAATAATATGAAGACCATACTTATCAGCCTCTTTGGTCAAAGCTTTAAATTCTGCCTCCGTTCCCAACTGATAATTGCCGATTGTATAATCTGTCGGTTGATAATGATAATACCAATTCGTTAATACCTTACTACCATGTTCTCCCTCGATAACTTGATTAATAGGAGAAGTTTGGATGCTGGTATAGCCAGCTTTCTTAATAGCTGGTAAGTTATCTTTAATGGTATTAAAAGACCAACACCATGCGTGCAAAATGGCTCCATCTTTCATTTCAACCTGTTGGGTGCGCTGCGACCAAAGCCAACCTAAACCAGCTACCCCCAACATCACGCCTGTTACTAACGAGGCAACGGTTATTTTCCTTCGTTTTGAGTTAACCATACTATCTTCTCCTTTAAGCGTAAACGTTTGCATAAAAATGAGCTCTGATGTAGCTTCTATCTTATAGCGACACCAAAGCTCCTATCAAAAAGTATAATATAGCCTTCCTTATTTGACAATATTTTTCTAAAACGAGCCCGCCTCTTTCATCACAGGATAACAACTCATTATTAACATCTTAACCCTTTTTAAAAATCCTGATCCCAGGATAAGACTTTTTAACGTGATTGAAACAATGAATGATTTTATTACGCAAGAGGATATAAAACCGCAGCTGTTCTAGATGCCATTTTACCAGTTATCTACTTATTAGATACTTCAAAAATATGGCCTGTGATATCGTCTTTGTATTGACCATCCGCTAACGTTGTTTCGGAATGAATTCCCTTTTCTTCGCTGGTTAAATTAGTTATAACAGCTCCTTTACCACCACGTTAAATCATCACAAATCCTTGATCCATATTAGGATTTCGGATGTATTCAGATTGACCATTTATAGCATTACAGAAGTTATTGATCGCAACAATCATTGGATCTTTAAAGAGATTGCTTCCAGCATCACCAATTTTAGTTGTTCCTGGGAAACGTTCATGTTGACCACCTCCACCCACTGGCCGTGAGAAGAAGAGTGGCGCGCCTTTTTTTCTAACTCCAATAATACTCCATACTAAGATAATATTTTGGTCAGTCAACTTTGTTGATTCTTCACTATCATTCGCGTAATTATCATGTGATTCTATCCATGTAATCAAATTGTCTTCCGAAACCCCAGATACTTGATAGTTCACTAAATCTCCGTCTTTTACATAACCTTGTCCTATAACCTTCCGAATAAATTCACCATATTGGAATTTAGCGCCACTGTTAGCTAAGATATTAGTCCAAAAATCACTGTTAAACTCTCCCGGCAGTTCAATATGCTTCGCAGCGTCAAACCTAAAACCATCTGCCCCATCTGCTACAGCTTGTTTTAAATAATTGAGAAGGTATTCTTGGACAGCTTTATTCTGCGTATTTAAATCATAAAGACCCAATAAAGCATATTGAGTCACTTGATATCGGTCGTAGTCGTTAGTTATTCCTTGATTCCCGTGAGCCCAATCTGGGATGGCCTTAATTTTTTTACTCACGGCTTTGATATCTGTAGTTGTATGACTTTAAGCCGCATCCACAATAATATTAATACCATATTTATCAGCTTCTGCTGCCATGGCTTTAAACTCATCTTCGGTTTCCAACTGATAATTGCCAATTGTGTAATCAGTGGGGTGGTAATGAAAATACCATTTTTTCAAATCTTTGCTACCGTTATCCCCAGGTATCACTGCGTTAATCGGTGACGTTTGGATACTTATATAGCCAGCACCCTTGATAGCTTTCATGTTTTATTTTATGGTGTTAAAAGACCAACACCATGCATGAAGATAGCACCATCTTTCATGGCAATTTGGTTTGATTCAGCGCTGACAACCTGTGTTGATATTAATGGAACCAAACTAGTATTAGATAAACCAAAGATTAACCCTGCTATTGATAATTTAGTAAACAATCCTTTTGTCTTTTGTGCCACCATTGAGTATCTCCGTTCTATTTACACAAGCGCTTCCATAAGTGCTTAAAAAATTTGAGCAATTAACTGCATCTGTTTGCAAACAAGAATAGGTTATATGAGAAAATTATAACCTAGTTTTTTTAAAAATCACATTTTTTTTATAAATGATATTGTTTTTTAATATTTTATCAGTTAATCATTTTATCATTTCAAGAAGTGATAGCAATAATATTCTTCACGCTTGCAACTCCTCAAAATCACATGGTATACCTTTTGTTAGTCAGTTTCCATTAACCCAGAGCAACTGATTCGATTTTTAAGAATTAAAAAGCTATTTTCTAGTAGAGTAATCACTTATTGCTTTTCAATGTTGCCTTATTTTTGGTAAACTATCTAGAAGAAAGGATGACCCATGACAGTTATATTCCGTTACTTAGAGCAATTTCATATTGAGGATATTAGCCTAGCTATTTTTTCAAAACTAGTTTCTCTTATCCTCCTGTTAATCTTTTTTGCTATTCTCAAACGCGTCAGTAACTACCTTTTTGAGAAGACTATCGCTAAATCATTTTCCTATTCTAGACAAAGTGAGGCGCGACAAAAAACCTTATCCAAGTTAACTCACAACATCTTAAATTATATGTTGTATTTCCTTCTCATTTACTGGCTCCTCAGCCTGTTTGGCATTCCCGTTTCAAGCCTCCTCGCTGGTGCTGGAATCGCTGGGGTAGCCATTGGCCTTGGAGCTCAGGGGTTCTTGTCTGATGTTGTGAATGGTTTTTTTATCCTCTTTGAAAATCAATTTGAGGTTGGAGATTATGTCGCCATTTCCGGTATCGAAGGGACGATTTCTGGTGTTGGTATCCGAACCACTCAAGTTCGAGGATTTGACGGCACTCTACATTATATTCCTAATCGTAGCATCACTGTTGTAAGCAACAAATCGCGCGGTAACATGCGGGCTTTAATAGAAATTCCACTCTACTCCACCGTTGATTTGAGTCAGGTGACTAAAATCATTGAAGCGGTGAACGAGAGAGAATTGCCCAATTACCCTCAAATTGTCGGAAAACCTAATATCCTAGGGCCTCAAACAAATCCTAACGGGCAATTCACGTTTCGCGTGACTATTTTTACTGAGAATGGGCAGCAATTTATGATTTACCACACTTTCTATCGATTGTATCAAGAAGCCCTAATCAAAGAAGGCATTTCTTTACCAACCGCTATTAGCTATCCTACCGCTCCGCAATCATAACGTCAGTTCCTAAAAACCCATTTCTCCAAGAAAGAGCTATGCTCCACTTAGAGAAATGGGTTTTAGTATTTCCGAATGGGATCTTGATAATAATCAGCCCTCCCTCCTCCAATTAATTTAGGACGGCTGGCTAAGGCTGTTACGTGAGCAGCGCCTAGTTCACGTTGACAAGGAATTAAAGGGACTTGAACTCGCTTAACATGCATCCCAATCGAGGTATCCCCGATGTCTAACCCAGCATGGGCTACAATAGTTTCCACCTCTACAGGGTCCGACATGTAACGAAAGGCTGCCATTTGTCCACTACCGCCAGCATGGAGGTTTGGAATCACATTAATAATTTCTAACTGTTTCTCTTCAGCTACTTGACTTTCTACCACCAAAGCACGATTGACATGTTCACAACCTTGAACTGCCAAATGAATACCTCGCTTATGTAACTCTTCTAAAACTGACTTAACGACAACTTGACCTACTTCTAGGCTAGATTGCTGGCCAATCCGACCCCCAATGACTTCACTTGAAGAGAGACCTAGCACAAATAACTGTCCTGGTTTAATCGCAGAGCGCTCAATGATATCACTAACAATCGCTCTAGTTTGTTCTTCTAAATCCTGTAAATTCATCCCATTCTCCCTACTTATTTTTTTGAAAAGCGATTATCGCTCTAAAAATAAGGTAACCTACCAAAAGTCCAAAAGTATTTTGCATCACATTTCCCCAAATGCCAGCTAAAGAACCTGTTAAGCCATAACCTAACATCAAAGATCCAAGGAAATACCAGATAACCATGATGGCAGACCCCAAAAGGATACCTAACCAACGTTTATAACCTGTCCAACCAGCAAAATAACCTTGAGCACCATGCGCAATCAAACTGTGAATCATCCACTGAGGATATCCTGCTATTAAATCAATGAGAAAGCCTGACAAACCGCCAACAATAGCTCCTTGAGTAGCTCCCAAATAGAAACTAGTAAAGTAAATACCAGCATCCAAAAGAGTTAAAAATCCTGTCGGTGTCGGAACCATCACAAATCGCCCTAATACAATCGTTAAAGCTGTCAATACCGCCAACAAACTCATTTGTCTTGTTTTACTTTTTTTCATCACCTTGTTTCACTCCGTATCTATCTGATTTTAAAATAGCTTGATAGACAAACTCTTTTGCAGCCTGCACAGCCTCTAGTACTGTTCGACCCTCAACTAGTTGACTCACAATACTTGAGGCAAATGTACAACCCGCACCAATATTATTTTGCTCAAGCACAGGATTATCCAATACCTCAAAGGATTGACCATCATAAAAAAGATCAATTGCCTTCTCTTGGCTAAAACGATTCCCCCCTTTGATGACCACGTGCTTTGCTCCCAATTGATAAAGGTCATTAGCGACCTCTTTCATATCTTCCAAAGAGTTAATGGTTTTTTGAGATAATAGCTGAGCTTCTAACAAATTTGGAGTTATGATCGTCACATAAGGGAAAAATGACACTAGTTCTTCACGTAAAGTAGCCACCTCTACATCATGGGTTTCTTTACAGACAAGTACAGGATCTAAGACCACTTGAATATTGGGGTGAGACTTGATAAAATCTAATACCAACTGACAAATAGCTGCATTAGGTAATAGCCCGATTTTTATCGCAGCAAAAGGGACATCCTTTAGACTATTCAACTGATAGCGAAATTGGTCAGCAGACGTCGGAAAAACTTTAAATCCCTTATCAGTCATAGCTGTCAAACAAGTTACTGCCACAAAACCATGTAAATCGTGCCGAGTATAAGTTGCCAAATCGGCATATAAGCCACCCCCACTAAAAATATCATTACCAGACATAGCTAAAACATAATTAGTCTTCATAGTGAATCTCCTTTAAATAAAGTCCATTACCAGCTGGTGTTGGTCCTGCTAGTTGACGATTTTTTGAATCTAAAATCACTTTAATCTGTTCGACTGGCATACGACCATTTCCGATTTTCAATAAAGTTCCTACCATATTCCTTACTTGTTTATACAGAAAACCATTGCCAGAAAACGTAAAGACTAAAAAACCCGTTTTATCATCTTGAACTAAGGTTGCTTCTGTAATTGTTCTAACTTTATTTTTGACAGATGTCCCCGCTGCTGTAAAACCTGTGAAATCATGTGTTCCCACCAAAGCCTTAATTGCCTCTTGCATCTTATTCATATCGAGAGGATAGGGATAGTGCGTTGCATAATGACGCATCATGGGATTCTTAGGCCGACCATTATCTACTAAGAATTCATAAGTTTTTGAATGCTTTTGGTAACGGCAGTGAAAGTCATCTGCAACTATCGCTAAATCAACTACATCAATATCATCTGGCGTTTGCGTGTCCAAGGCAAAACGTAATTTCTCCAAATCCCGTTTTTGAGGTAAATCAAAATGAATCACCTGACCATAAGCATGAACACCAGCATCTGTGCGCCCTGCTCCATGAATAGGAACTGGTTGGCCACCGGCCAACTTCTGGAGAGTCTTTTCAATTTCTTCTTGTACTGTACGCTCATGGCTCTGCCTTTGAAAACCTGAAAAAAGAGTTCCATCATAGGAAATTGTTGCTTTATATCTTGTCATGTTACTATTCTATCATTTCTTAAAAACAAGAGAAATCATTTTTAGCTATACTGTCCCCGTACAGTTTAGTTTTCAAAAGTTACTGACAAGCCTCCTCTTTTCTGTTATAATTTTTCTAATATTAAAACATTATGGAGATTCACTTATGAAAGTCGTCAAATTTGGAGGCAGTTCCCTAGCTTCAGCCCAACAGCTCAAAAAAGTATTAGCTATTATAAAAGAAGATAAAAACCGAAAAGTGGTTGTTGTCTCAGCTCCTGGAAAACGTACTCCTGATGACACCAAAGTAACGGATGCTTTAATTGCCTACTATAAGGCATACAAGTCTGGAAAAAATTTTCAAGAGCCACTTAATTGGATTAGTCAACGCTATCAAACCATCTGCCAAGACCTGGGGATGGACAGTCAAGTAGGTATTGATATTAAACAGTCACTAGAAGCGCTGGCAAAACTTCCTATTGATCATAATCCTTTTTTATATGATACATTCCTTGCTGCTGGAGAAGATAACAATGCTAAACTGATTGCAGCTTATTTTCAAGCTAGCGGCTTAACCGCTACCTATCTCCACCCAAAAGATGTCGGTCTTTTCGTTAGTCAGGAACCTCAAAACGCAAGAGTATTACCTGGCAGCTATGATCACATTGAAAAGCTTAACCAATTAGAGGGGATTTTAGTCATTCCGGGATTTTTTGGAGTCACTCAAGACGGGCAAATCTGCACATTCTCTCGGGGGGGGTCTGACATCACAGGATCTCTTATCGCAGCAGGGATGGCAGCGGAATTTTACGAAAATTTCACTGATGTTGATGGTATATTCGCTGCTCATCCCGGGATTGTTCATAACCCTCATTCTATTAAAGAACTCACTTATAGAGAAATGCGAGAACTAGCTTATGCAGGTTTCTCAGTTTTACATGACGAAGCCTTATTACCAGCCTATAGAGCAAAAATTCCCATTGTCATCAAAAATACTAATAACCCTTCTCATCCTGGGACCAAAATTGTATCGAAACATGAAACTGATAATCCTTCAGTCGTTGTGGGTATCTCTGCTGATGATAAATTTGTCAGCATCAACATGTCAAAATATTTGATGAACAGGGAAGTAGGGTTTGGACGTCAAGTGCTCCAAATCTTAGAAGACCTTAATATCCGTTGGGAACATATGCCTACCGGAATTGATGACCTTTCAATCGTCATTCGTCAAAAAGAGCTAACGCCTATTAAAGAAGATGAAATTCTTCACCGACTTATCCATGAATTGGAAGTAGACCACGCAAGTATTACCAAAAACCTATCTATTATTATGATCGTGGGTGAAAATATGAAGAGCCATATTGGAGTAACAGCTACTGCAACAAAGGCACTATCTGATAGTCACATCAACCTAGCTATGATTTCTCAGGGATCAAGCGAAGTTTCTGTCATGTTTGTTATCGACAGTCAAGACGAACACAAAGCTATTAAAGCACTGTACAATACCTTTTTCTAACCAGAAGACTATTATCACTATCCCCACTAAATTCAAATCAGGTGAGGGATTTTAAGTTCTCGAAAGGACATCAAAGAGTGAACTATCGCTAAAAAGTATTTAGCATTTTCTTTGTGGTCCCTTCCTCATTTCTCTAAAAGTTTGAGACTATCACCCCCACTCAACATCCAGAGAAAAAGGCCAGAGACGTCCCCTCTAGCCACAACCAATCTAACCAAAACCTCACCCTTGGTCAAACCCACTAAAGTAAGGACGAACCTTCCTAAGTAAAGCCTGACGCCCCTTAAACCGTTCCCCTCTCACCAAAGCCTGAAACTGCTTCCGATCCGCTTCACTTAAGGCCTCCTCCACCTGAACCAAAACCTCCCGATAAGCCACATAATCATCCAACCATAACCCACCAGCTGGAATCGCATGCGCCACATCCCCTATCTCCTCATAAGCCATCTTATCAAACTGGCGTTTCTGACTTTCTTGCCGACGCAAGACATCTTTCAAATACGACGAAAACTTGGTTTTAAAATACCGATACAAGCGAGCCTCATCTCCTACTAATTCTGGGTGACGTTCCAACAACCTCACTAAAACCAAATGCCCCTCTTGTAACCAGTCATCCGTCTCCCACAACTGTAGGTAATAATGACGCTTCAGCTTTAAAATAATAGGTTTGACCTTCTCAAAAACCTCCCTTGTCTCTAACGACATCATGATTCTCCTTTTCTTTTAAACTATCCCTAGTATAAAGAGAACCACAAAAAAACAACAGGACATTTTTGTCCTGTTGTTTTTTCTCATCATGCACCCTAGAGGAGTCGAACCTCTAACCGCCTGATTCGTAGTCAGGTACTCTATCCAGTTGAGCTAAGGGTGCCAAACTCATACCTTATCTCTATCTTACCACACTCTTCTCTAAAATGCAAAAAAAGATAGGACTCTTCCTACCTCTATCTACTCCGCCAGTAGGACTCGAACCTACGACATCATGATTAACAGTCATGCGCTACTACCAACTGAGCTATGGCGGATAAACGCTAAGCGACTACCGTATCTAACAGGGGGCAACCCCCAACTACTTCAGGCGTTCTAGGGCTTAACTACTGTGTTCGGCATGGGTACAGGTGTATCTCCTAGGCTATCGTCACTTAACTTTTGAACCTCCTTATTCGCATAAGGACTGTCCACTCAAAATTGAATACCTATATTCTAACAAGAACCTTCTACGCTTGTCAATCTCTTTCTTCGGATAAGTCCTCGAGCTATTAGTATTAGTCCGCTTCATGTATCACTACACTTCCACTTCTAACCTATCTACCTGATCATCTCTCAGGGCTCTTACTGATATAAAATCATGGGAAATCTCATCTTGAGGGGGGCTTCGCACTTAGATGCTTTCAGCGCTTATCCCTTCCCTACATAGCTACCCAGCGATGCCTTTGGCAAGACAACTGGTACACCAGCGGTAAGTCCACTCTGGTCCTCTCGTACTAGGAGCAGATCCTCTCAAATTTCCTACGCCCGCGACGGATAGGGACCGAACTGTCTCACGACGTTCTGAACCCAGCTCGCGTGCCGCTTTAATGGGCGAACAGCCCAACCCTTGGGACCGACTACAGCCCCAGGATGCGACGAGCCGACATCGAGGTGCCAAACCTCCCCGTCGATGTGAACTCTTGGGGGAGATAAGCCTGTTATCCCCAGGGTAGCTTTTATCCGTTGAGCGATGGCCCTTCCATACGGAACCACCGGATCACTAAGCCCGACTTTCGTCCCTGCTCGAGTTGTAGCTCTCGCAGTCAAGCTCCCTTATACCTTTACACTCTGCGATTGATTTCCAACCAATCTGAGGGAACCTTTGGGCGCCTCCGTTACCTTTTAGGAGGCGACCGCCCCAGTCAAACTGCCCGTCAGACACTGTCTCCGATAGGGATAACCTATCTGGGTTAGAGTAGCCATAACACAAGGGTAGTATCCCAACAACGCCTCCGTCGAAACTGGCGTCCCGACTTCAATGGCTCCTACCTATCCTGTACATGTGGTACAGATACTCAATATCAAACTGCAGTAAAGCTCCATGGGGTCTTTCCGTCCTGTCGCGGGTAACCTGCATCTTCACAGGTACTAAAATTTCACCGAGTCTCTCGTTGAGACAGTGCCCAAATCATTACGCCTTTCGTGCGGGTCGGAACTTACCCGACAAGGAATTTCGCTACCTTAGGACCGTTATAGTTACGGCCGCCGTTTACTGGGGCTTCAATTCAGATCTTCGCTTACGCTAAACCCTCCTCTTAACCTTCCAGCACCGGGCAGGCGTCACCCCCTATACATCATCTTACGATTTAGCAGAGAGCTGTGTTTTTGATAAACAGTTGCTTGGGCCTATTCACTGCGGCTGACCTAAGTCAGCACCCCTTCTCCCGAAGTTACGGGGTCATTTTGCCGAGTTCCTTAACGAGAGTTCTCTCGATCACCTGAGGCTACTCGCCTCGACTACCTGTGTCGGTTTGCGGTACGGGTAGAGTATAATTAAACGCTAGAAGCTTTTCTTGGCAGTGTGACGTCACTAACTTCGCTACTTAACTTCGCTCCCCATCACAGCTCAATGTTATAAAGATAAGCATTTGACTCATCTTACACCTCACTGCTTAGACAGGCTCTTCCAATCGCCTGCTTTAGTTAGCCTACTGCGTCCCTCCATCACTTTATACTCTAGTACAGGAATATCAACCTGTTGGCCATCGGATACACCTTTCGGTCTCTCCTTAGGTCCCGACTAACCCAGGGCGGACGAGCCTTCCCCTGGAAACCTTAGTCTTACGGTGGACAGGATTCTCACCTGTCTTTCGCTACTCATACCGGCATTCTCACTTCTATGCGTTCCAGCGCTCCTCACGGTACACCTTCTTCACACATAGAACGCTCTCCTACCATGACACTAATGTGTCATCCACAGCTTCGGTAATATGTTTTAGCCCCGGTACATTTTCGGCGCAGGGTCACTCGACTAGTGAGCTATTACGCACTCTTTGAATGAATAGCTGCTTCTAAGCTAACATCCTAGTTGTCTGTGCAACCCCACATCCTTTTCCACTTAACATATATTTTGGGACCTTAGCTGGTGGTCTGGGCTGTTTCCCTTTCGACTACGGATCTTAGCACTCGCAGTCTGACTGCCGATTATATCTCGTTGGCATTCGGAGTTTATCTGAGATTGGTAATCCGAGATGGACCCCTCACCCAAACAGTGCTCTACCTCCAAGAGACTTAACATCGACGCTAGCCCTAAAGCTATTTCGGAGAGAACCAGCTATCTCCAAGTTCGTTTGGAATTTCTCCGCTACCCACAAGTCATCCAAGCACTTTTCAACGTGCCCTGGTTCGGTCCTCCAGTGCGTCTTACCGCACCTTCAACCTGCTCATGGGTAGGTCACATGGTTTCGGGTCTACAACATGATACTAAAACGCCCTATTAAGACTCGGTTTCCCTGCGGCTCCGTCTCTTCAACTTAACCTCGCATCATATCGTAACTCGCCGGTTCATTCTACAAAAGGCACGCTCTCACCCATTAACGGGCTCGAACTTGTTGTAGGCACACGGTTTCAGGTTCTATTTCACTCCCCTCCCGGGGTGCTTTTCACCTTTCCCTCACGGTACTGGTTCACTATCGGTCACTAGAGAGTATTTAGGGTTGGGAGATGGTCCTCCCAGATTCCGACGAGATTTCGCGTGTCTCGCCGTACTCAGGATACTGCTAGGGCTCAAAAGAATTTTAAATACGAGGCTATTACTCTCTTTGGCTTACCTTCCCAGGTAATTCTTCTATCCTTTTAAAGTCCCATGTCGCAGTCCTACAACCCCGAGAAGTAAACTTCTCGGTTTGCCCTCCTGCCGTTTCGCTCGCCGCTACTAAGGCAATCGCGTTTGCTTTCTCTTCCTGCAGCTACTTAGATGTTTCAGTTCACTGCGTCTTCCTTCTCATAACCTTAACAGTTATGGATACTAGCCAGTAGCTAGTGGGTTCCCCCATTCGGACATCTCTGGATCAGCGCTTACTTACAGCTCCCCAAAGCATTTCGTCGTTAGTCACGTCCTTCTTCGGCTTCTAGTGCCAAGGCATCCACCGTGCGCCCTTATTAACTTAACCTTATCTTTTACTAGTATATCTTAACTAGAAAAACTCTTGATTATTCACAGCGTTTTCGGTTTATTTTCTTGTTACTATTCGTACAATCAATTTCTTGATCGTGGAATTTGATATAGATATTCAATTTTCAATGGACAGTTTTTAGGATATCTCTATCCTAATGGAGCCTAGCGGGATCGAACCGCTGACCTCCTGCGTGCAAAGCAGGCGCTCTCCCAGCTGAGCTAAGGCCCCACAAGACCTCTCAAAACTAAATAAGACGACCCTAACGTGTTCCATTTCCTTAGAAAGGAGGTGATCCAGCCGCACCTTCCGATACGGCTACCTTGTTACGACTTCACCCCAATCATCTATCCCACCTTAGGCGGCTGGCTCCTAATAGGTTACCTCACCGACTTCGGGTGTTACAAACTCTCGTGGTGTGACGGGCGGTGTGTACAAGGCCCGGGAACGTATTCACCGCGGCGTGCTGATCCGCGATTACTAGCGATTCCGACTTCATGTAGGCGAGTTGCAGCCTACAATCCGAACTGAGATTGGCTTTAAGAGATTAGCTTGCCGTCACCGGCTTGCGACTCGTTGTACCAACCATTGTAGCACGTGTGTAGCCCAGGTCATAAGGGGCATGATGATTTGACGTCATCCCCACCTTCCTCCGGTTTATTACCGGCAGTCTCGCTAGAGTGCCCAACTTAATGATGGCAACTAACAATAGGGGTTGCGCTCGTTGCGGGACTTAACCCAACATCTCACGACACGAGCTGACGACAACCATGCACCACCTGTCACTCCTGCCCCGAAGGGAAAGTCTATCTCTAGACCGGTCAGGAGGATGTCAAGACCTGGTAAGGTTCTTCGCGTTGCTTCGAATTAAACCACATGCTCCACCGCTTGTGCGGGCCCCCGTCAATTCCTTTGAGTTTCAACCTTGCGGTCGTACTCCCCAGGCGGAGTGCTTAATGCGTTAGCTCCGGCACTAAGCCCCGGAAAGGGCCTAACACCTAGCACTCATCGTTTACGGCGTGGACTACCAGGGTATCTAATCCTGTTTGCTCCCCACGCTTTCGAGCCTCAGCGTCAGTTACAGACCAGAGAGCCGCTTTCGCCACCGGTGTTCCTCCATATATCTACGCATTTCACCGCTACACATGGAATTCCACTCTCCCCTTCTGCACTCAAGTTCTCCAGTTTCCAAAGCGTACAGTGGTTGAGCCACTGCCTTTAACTTCAGACTTAAAGAACCGCCTGCGCTCGCTTTACGCCCAATAAATCCGGACAACGCTCGGGACCTACGTATTACCGCGGCTGCTGGCACGTAGTTAGCCGTCCCTTTCTGGTTAGTTACCGTCACATGGTGGATTTTCCACTCCCACCATCATTCTTCTCTAACAACAGAGCTTTACGATCCGAAAACCTTCTTCACTCACGCGGCGTTGCTCGGTCAGACTTCCGTCCATTGCCGAAGATTCCCTACTGCTGCCTCCCGTAGGAGTCTGGGCCGTGTCTCAGTCCCAGTGTGGCCGTTCACCCTCTCAGGTCGGCTATGTATCGTCGCCTTGGTGAGCCGTTACCTCACCAACTAGCTAATACAACGCAGGTCCATCTCATAGTGATGCAGTTGCACCTTTTAAATGAAAGACATGGGTCCTCCATTGTCATGCGGTATTAGCTATCGTTTCCAATAGTTATCCCCCGCTATGAGGTAGGTTACCTACGCGTTACTCACCCGTTCGCAACTCCTTGAACCGGTGCAAGCACCAGTCCTCAGCGTTCTACTTGCATGTATTAGGCACGCCGCCAGCGTTCGTCCTGAGCCAGGATCAAACTCTCATTAAGATGTGTTTGAACTTACTCGTTCTTTCTGTCGCTGACAGATTTATTTCTCGTTTCTTTGACGGGTAATATGTCTCCATATCACCCTCACATTTGGTTCGTCTTATTCAGTTCTCAAAGGTCTTGTCCTCTTTCGAGACAACTATTTTATTCTATCAACTTTTACTAACTTTGTCAACAGCTTTTTTACTCTTTTTTCCGAATAATTTCAGTCGCCAACGCCTGATCAGCTGACAGCTTTATTAGTATACGATATTTAACCCCTTGATGTCAACAGCTTTTTCGCAGTTTTAATATTGCATTTATTTTAATAAAAATTGATAGATGGCTTGTGCACAACCATCCTTATCATTACTGGCTACTTCAGCTTTGGCTAAAGCTTTTATGCTTGTGTTTGCATTTCCCATCGCAATACCTAAACCTGCTTCGGCTATCATTTGACAATCATTATCACCATCTCCTACTGCAATGGTCTGTTCGATTTTCAACTGAAGGTGGTTTACTAGAAATATTAAAGATCGACCCTTATTGGCACCCCTTGCTGTGATTTCGATACCGGTTTTTTCTGCTTTAATCGCCGCCACCTGGAGATAATCCATAGCTTCAAGATAGTGGTCTCTTGCCTTTACTGTTTTAAAATAAAGGTTGACCTTTTCAATTTTTTCTTTTTTGTCAGCTAAGAGTGAATGAATATCCTCTACAAAAACGGCAGTTTCTTGATATAACTTTTGATATTGATCCATATGATAGTTTTCAATGGAAAGAAAGTGACTTTCTTGGATATAGCCTTGGCTTTCTGACATCACAACTACCATCACATCTAATCCTTCTGTACTCTGGAGTAGCTGTTGCAAAAAAATTAGCGGTAAACTTGCCTGATGAATAATTCTTTCTTCTTGCAAATCATAAATCACTGCTCCACTTTCTAAAATAGCATATTGTAAGGAAGCTAAGTCTTGACGGTAGGGTTTTATTTCTGAGAGCGGACGTCCGGTAGCTAACACCACTTGTTTTTTTGCCTGGATAGCCTGGTTAATAGCTTTTAGACTGACTGTTGAGATTGTTTGTTCGCTTGTTAATAGAGTTCCATCCATATCAAAAGCAATTAAATGATACATGTTATCTCCTTTCTGTTAGGCACGCGTGTTGAATGGGGCTTGAGCGACGATAACATTGAGTTCCTCTAAAGTTGCGGAACTTTTACAAAGAATCTATGGTTACTAGAATTGTCATGATTTCTTCCCTATTATTCCCCTTCTTTTCTATTTATTATAGCACGCTCTTTAAACTCTACTGGTCTAAAAAATGCTTAAGGCAGTTCTGCCTTAAGCATTTTAACTCTGAGATAATGTATTTCGTACTTCTAGTCCCCTATAACCGTGATGTGATAGCGGCGCTTACGCTCTCTTGTTCTGTCAAAATCAACCAAGTAAAGGTAACCCGTTTTCCCCACATTCCATTTGCCTGAGGTAATAGCAATCGTTTGACTAGATCCTAATAAAGTTGCTTTAAGGTGGGCATCAGCATTCCAAAGAGCTGTTTTATCACCATTTGGTAGCCAATCCTCAGGGTTTTCCCAAGCTAAAACAGCTTGGTAGTGAGCTGGCCCTGGATGATGGTAAGACTCTTTAGCAAGATGTCTTGGAATAATTCTTTCTAATTGCTCTGATAAATCTAAATTGAGAAAGTCATCTCCCTCAGCATCTTTATCATGAGTGTATTCTTCAAAGAAAACCGAACAAGTCGTATGTGGGGTAGCCACCACACAAATTCCTGTTTGAATAGAACTAGCTGCAATAACTTGTCTGACTACTTCTGAGATGTCATGATAACTATCTCGATTAGCCACTGTCTCCACTGAAAATTCTTTTTGATAAACTATCATTGGAACTCCTTTCAGAGAGCCTTTTGTAAGGCTGCTATCATGTCCTGAAACATTTGTTTTGGTGATGTTGCTTTCATGATACCACTAGTACAGCCTGTGCCATCTGCACCTGCCTTGATCACTTGGTAAACATCATCGGCTTGACTTACTCCTGCAGCCTGCATCATCAAAATATCTGGATTGATGGCTTTAACGGCAGCATTGGTCTCTTGAACATAGGATAAATCGCTGGTTTGGCCAGTGCCAATAAGCGCGGTGGGTTCGCATAAAATAATATTTGGGTTTAAGACGGCAATAGCTCTGGCTTCTGCAACAGAATCTGCACAAACAATCGTTATTAATTCCAAAGCCTTAGCCCTTTCAAGGGCTTGAACTAACTCTGTCAAGGTCATCGGATTTTCGGCATGGTTTAAAAAAACTGCTCTGACACCATTTACCACTAAAGATTCTGGCAAAACCTTCCCCATACCACGGCCAGGCAAGATGCCATCCATGTGTTGAGCAGTTACAATGATATGCTTAGTGCGTTTGCTAAGCTCTGCTAATTCGGCGTAAGGCGCTGTCATAAAGATACTGATATCATCAGTAACTAGGCTATCGGCCAACTCTGCTAATTGGTAAAGCTGTTCCCCACATAGGTAAGACTTGGGATTAAAAACAAAGAAATGGCGATTAAGGTTTGCCTTCATTGACTGCCTCCCCTTCTTGTTCCAAAAACATCATAGTAATGGTCTAGAACTTTTTCCATGGCAACTTGCATGGTAGACATCAAACTCGGATAATCAGTAATCTTTGAGTCAAGGCGATGTTGGTAGGCAGCTACAATCACATCTGAAAAAATATTAATTTTGGAGATACCCTCTCGAGCACATCTAGCTAAATTGTCGTCACCTGATGATGAACCACCGTGTAAGACTAAAGGAATGGGCAAAGCTGCTGCAATTTCTGTCAAGCGCTCAAAGTTGAGCTTGGGTTGTCCTCGATAAATACCGTGTGCCGTTCCGATTGAGATTGCCAAGGCATCAACCAGTGTTTGTTCGTAAAAAAGTTTGGCATCTTCTAAGCTGGTATAAATCGAGTCTGTCACCCGATGGTTTTCCTGATTAGCATTGGCACCAACAAAGCCTATTTCTGCTTCAACGGCAACACCACGCGCTCTAGCATAATCAACAATCTCTCTGGTCTTTTTGACATTCTCATCAAAGCTATCCAATGAAGCATCTATCATGACCGAATTAAACCCTAAGTCAATGGCTTTTTTAATAAAACCACTATCTTGTCCGTGATCCAAATGAAGAACCACTGGAGTTGATAAGGTTTGTTGGAAATAATAGCCAATGAGCGCTGCTTCTTCCAAGGGTAACCACTGGCTGTGAGACTGGGCAAAAGCTAAAATCAAGGGGAGCTTGCGCTTCTCACTGATCTTGGCATAGGCTTTGGCACTAGCAAAATCAATATAGTTCATAGCAGGCACAGCATAATGACATGCTTTTGCTGTTTGCAATACCTGAGACATATCTGCTTTCATTCTAAGCCTCGATTTCTTTTTTGACCTCTTCCCATAGCTGATCTGTTCCAATACCTGTTAGTAAAGGCAGCCCCATAATAACCTTGTCTTTCACGCTATCTGGAACAACGGTTGTGGAAATAACCACGTCATAATCATCAATATGATTGATTTCTTCGGCGATTTTTGATTGGAACAGTTGGACTTTATCAGTGTGACCATTCTCAGCAACCCAAGCTTTGACTTTTCCCATAACAACTGTTGATGTGGCAATTCCTGAACCACACATGACTAATAATTTTTTCATTTGATAACCTCACTTTTTGAATTTGACCCTTTATTGACATAGAAGAGGCCTGCTAATGAGACGACTAAGACTAGCGTAATCACCAACCAAGGGAGATGGTTGGCTGCAAAGATGAAGAGGCCTGTTGGCCATAGGCCACCTTCTGCCATAGCTGTGATACTTGAATGACCATCCAAATTAAATTTGGCAGCCTTAGCCGAAGCTGTTACAAGGGGGGCCGCCCAAGAGGTGATGTATAAGATTGACACCATGTAAATCGCACCGCCTATTACCGTCCGAACAATATTTCCTCTAAAGACAGCTGCCATCAGACACACTACAAAAGGAATGGTCGCTAAGTCTCCGAATGGCAAAGTCGTATTTCCTGGTAAGATAACAGCTAGTAAAATCGTAATAGGAACAAGCAATAAAGAACTTGATAAAACAGCTGGATGCCCTACTGAAAGAGCGGAATCCATACCGATATTAACCTCGCGTCCTGGGAAGCGTTTTTGCACAAAACTGTTTGCCGCTTCCGAAATAGGAGCTAAACCTTCCATTAAAATAGAAACCATGCGCGGCATAAGAAGCATGACTGCTGCTGTCTTAACCCCCAATTGCAAGATGCCTTGAACATCATAGCCAGCTAAAATACCGATAACAATCCCAATGATTAGCCCCATAACGGTACTTTCTCCAAAAATACCAAATTTCTTTTGAATGCTTTCAGGATCCGCTTCAATCTTGTTGAAACCAGGAATGCGATCAAAAAGCCAATTTAAAGGAATAGCGACTAAAAATCCTGGTGCTGACGTTCCATGAGGAAACGTGATGTTAGGAAAACCATAGAATCTCTTAATCGCTGGTGCAATAATGTCTGCCAGCAGATAAATCATCACTTGGTAGGCCAACATAGCATTTTGCCCTAGGGCAAAATGTTGTGTCACCGCGTAAACAAGCGAAGCCACAAAGGCTGCGTGCCAAAAATTCCACATGTCAACCATTAACGTTTTCGTCCACCCGATGAACAGCAAGAAGATATTGATGGCAATTCCAATAGGAATAGCTAAGCTTCCTAGAAGAGTTCCGTAAGAAATAGCTGCCGCCGCTGGCCAGCCAACATCTAGTGTGGTTAATTGCAAGCCAAAATGTTCTACCATAGCTTGCGCTGCTTTTCCCAAACTTCCCGACAATAACTCGACAACCAGATTCAAGCCAACAAATCCAATCCCGACGGTTAAACCAGCGTTAAACGCCTTGCGTGCTGGGGTCCCCAAAAGCATCCCGAAGATAAAAATCAAGATAGGCAAGACCACAATGGCGCCTAAGTCAATAAAATGTTGCAACAAGTCAAACATAATAACCTCCTATATGATATGATGACGTGACAGTAACTGTAAAACACTTTCTTTTTGATCTGGTCCATAAGCGAATAGGTCATGCACCACATCAGGATTTTGCAATAGCGCAATTAGCTTTTGTAACATATCGACCTGCTCATGCGGGTCTTTGATGGCTAACATGATGATTAAGCGAACAGAGACAGGCTGGTCATTAGTAGCCATCTGAGTAAAGCTTACTGGCTCAGTCAAAGTCATGAGGGCCAGCTGGGTATGATTCACATGCTCACTATCCGTATGCGGAATAGCCACCCCATAACCCTCAAACTGAAGGCCTGTCGGGAAAATAGCTTCCCTATCTATCACCGCTTTGACATAACTGTCTTTGACTGCTCCTGTCGCGACCAATTGATTGCTCAGATAATCTAGAACTTGCTCAGCACTCTTAATGTTGTCTACTTGAAGACAAATGACTTCTTCTTGCATCTTAGTCCTCTTCTTTCTTTAGTAATAATTCGATAAATGCTTTTTCATCTGCCGTTTGAGATAAACTGTCAATGAAGGCTTCATTATCAATTTTGCTATAAAGGTGCACTAGGGCCTCCTTATACAATTCCTCTTCCCCTTCTTTAATGGAAATCAACATGACCACCTTGACACGATTCTTGCCCCAAATCACTGGCTCTTTCAAGGTTAGCAACGAGAGCTGCGAACGTCCCACCATCTCTGGATTTGCATGTGGCAGAGCAATTCCAGTATAAATACTGGTGCTGCCCATCTTTTCTCTCTGGAGAATAGACGTGAGGTAGGCAGGATTGTCACGATTTTCAGAAAAAGCATGCTGCGCTAAAAAACGTAAACAGTCTTCTTGGCTTGTCAGCGATTGATGTAAATAAACCTCGTGTTGAATCAAATCCTTTAGTAGGGCTTGTTTGGCATCGTAATCATCATGAACAATAGATAGTACCTTACGATTACCCTTGGTCAAATCCAAATAGAGCTTTTGGATATTATCCAACTCGTCATTAGTTAGAACAGGACTAACCAAGACATAAGGCAGCGGAAACTCTTTTAGCTGAATAGAGCTGATTAAGATATCCGCTTTCCTAGCCACTGATGAGTCCAATTCAGATAAATCGACCGTCACCAGATGATCATAGTGCGAAATCAATCGCCTCAAAGAACTAATGATTAATTCTGACGTTGCCAAACCATGAGGACACACAATAACAATCGTCAGGGGTTTTTCTAACTTTTCAACCGCTATCTCAAAATAAATGGTTAAAAAGGCAATTTCAGCATCCAACAATTCTAACTGGTACTGATCAGACAACACTTTCGAGGCTAGCCAAACCACATGAAATAAGATCGAGTAACGTTTTTTAATCTCTTCTGTGGTTTGATTGGCAATATTAATCCCATTTTTCAAGCGGTAAATCATGGGTCTCAAATGGTTGCTAATCATCTTGACCAAATCTGTATCATGACTCAAATCAAGGCCAGATAACTGTCCCACTCTTTCAATCAGTTGCTTAGTCAATTGCACAAACTGCTGATTTTCCGAAGGAAAACTCTCATAACCCACCGATAAAATCGTTAAAGATAGTTGCTTTACTTCTTCCGGTAATAATGTATCCACAGGTCGATTGAGGGAATAGCAGAGCAAATCACCAGCAAAAGGGTAAACGCCAAACAAGGCCATATCTTGACCAATTGGTAAGGGCTGAGGCCTTAACAAATAGCCCTGCTGACATCTTTTTGTCGCAATTAACAAGTCCAAGATAAGGTAAATCTGGTACTGTTCTGAAATCGTATAAGCATATAAATCAGATGCTTCCTGCACTGCCTTGATGATGCCTTCAACGTTTTCTTGGTCAAAAAAGAAAGCCAACACGCCGTCAGATGGATGATTGTTTAGCCGCTCTGCATATTTCTCAATGAGCCGATTACGGAAAAAATGACGGCAGGCTAACTCATCACCTTCCAAAGAAACGAAACCATTGTGCCTAATCAACTGACAGTTATAATCTGCTAGCTGCATATCAAGCTTTTCAAGGTCACGTCGAATAGAGGTCTCACTGACAAATAAGTCCAACGAAAGATCCAAAATCGAGAGGGAATGCCCAAGCAAAAAGAGAGATTTAAGGTAAACATCCTCACGCTCCAAAAATGAATGCTCCTTATCCGTCGCTTGAACCTGATGGTCCAAAGCCTGACAAAGGGATTCCTTCACACTATCTGGCCCGAGAATGCAAACCCCATGCCTAGGAACTTTTTTCAAGACAAGATCATAGGGCGTCAAAAACTCTTGCAAAACCAGCAAATCACTGTAAATCGTTTTTACCGACACTTCAAAACGATCTGCTAAAACCTGACCGCTTTGGTAGTCTTGTGAGCGAAGCAACAGTCTTAGCACACCAATCTGACGATGATTCATTCTTACTCCTTTTCTTAACCTAACTCCATTTTATAGTAAGCGCTTACTTTTATGAAACCAACTTACTTCCACATTAATCTTAACCTATTGACGATTGCGCCAATAAACAGTACCCCAACTAGCAACCACACCACTATCAAACACGAAAAAAGAGCACTAGAACCATTCTAACGTACTCTCTCATCTTCTATTGTTATGCTAAAGGGACTCTCTGTCAAGTCTGAAAGGTTAGAGCGATGAAGTTTTAACCTTTTATAACAGGCTTAAGCAAAAGACCTCATTACTGTCAGCAAGTTCACATCATAGAAAGCTATCCTAATTTACCTCTAAACTCATCCAACTCTTTTTGAGCTTCTGGTGTGGTACCAACCAAGTTCGCCAACATAACCTCTAAGCTAGCAGTCGTTTCAGCAATACTCTTTTCTGTTTCTTGAAGTTGCGCCGCTATTTCTGTCAACGGCACGACAGGTTCTTCTTCAAACGTGTCAACATAACGTGGAATATTAAGGTTGTAATCATTTTCCACAATTTCCTCAAATGATGCCAAATGCGCAAACTTATCCACATCCTCACGCGCCTCATAAGTCTTGAGAATCTTCTCAATATGCGCGTCCGTCATATTGTTCTGGTTTTTATTTTTGATAAATTCCTTAGACGCATCAATGAAGAAAACATCCTTATTGGTGCGATTTTTCTTAAGGATGATAATGGTCGTTGGAATAGAGGTATTATAGAAAATGTTGCTTGGGAGCCCAATCACGGTATCGATAGCCCCTTCTTCCAACAAGTGCTGACGGATCTTTTTCTCAGCTGCGCCACGGAAAAGCACACCATGTGGCAGGACGATAGCCATAACGCCACTGTGCTTGAGATGATAATAGCCGTGTAATAAAAAGGCAAAGTCAGCTTTTGACTTGGGTGCTAAAACACCAAAAGCTGAAAAACGAGGATCTTGCAAGAAACCAGCTGCCCCAGACCACTTCATGGAGTAGGGCGGATTCATCAACACCCCATCAAAGTCTGTCGGCTCAGTCGTTGGCCAGTCTGCATCCAAGGTGTCACCATTTCGCAAGTGCTGGTTTTCAATCGGAACACCATGCAACATCATGTTCATACGCGCTAGATTATAGGTTGACGTAATCACTTCTTGCCCAAAGTAGGACACAGTAGAAGCTTGATTGCTGTATCGTTTAGCATTCAAAAGAAGCGACCCTGACCCCATGGTTGGGTCATAAAGTGTCATCCCTTTTTTATCCTCACGCCCTGCAAAGACAATCTGCGTCATAAGATGGGAGACGGCTTGAGGGGTGTAAAACTCACCGGCTTTTTTCCCAGAATCAGAAGCAAATTGTCCGATAAGGTACTCATAGGCATCGCCCAGAATATCGCCCGCATGTACCGTTAAGTCCAGCGTATTCAGTTCCTTCATGATATCAGAAACGGTTGTGTTTTGTTTCTGCGGTGTTGCGCCTAACTTTTTAGAATAAAGATCAATATCTTCAAAAAGGTTTTCAAAAGCTTCATTGGACTGCTCGATATCACGAAAAGCCTGTGCTAAGGCTTCTAACTGGAAGCACCCCTCGTAAATCTCACTCACCAAAAAACTAAAGGTCAAACCAGGCTCAATCACATAGCCCAGCTCATCCATAAGAACCTCCACGAGATCATCATGGACATCTTCATCTGAGAAGTTTTCTTGATAAAGGGCTTGCGCTTGGCTGAATGAGACAAAAGGTTCATCCAGATTGTCACAGACAGCCAGTAAGAGCTTATCTGATAAATATTTGTAGAAAATCAAACCCAAAAGGTAAGACTTATAATCACTGGCATCCATCTTGCTGCGTAGGATATCCGCTGAGTTCCAAAGCGCCTGATAAAGGCTACGAGAATTGTTTGTATCTGTCATTTCTTTTTATCCTTTACAACTTAAACAAAGATCTTGCGCAAAAGCGTAGCCTTCATAGCATTTAGAGAAGCTAACTTAGATTCCACCTGAGTGATTTCCTCATCTAAGGTTGAGAAAAAGTTACCAATGGCTTCTTGTTCGGGGAGGGAGGGGAGGGAAAGTGTAATCTCACTCATAACATTATTCATTAACTTTGGATTACCCACTTTTGATACAAATTTCCATGCGACTGAATTTAAAATCTCGGCAACCATCTTATTAGCATAACCAGATTCTGAGAGCAGTACTCCATTCACGTTTGTACTATAAAATTTTCCTTTTCTGAAATTGACAGTTCCAGCATTCGCGCCGTCAGTCGTCCAAGTAATTGCATCACTAAATAGACATTCACTATAATAACCCAACAAACCGTTATTTTGTGTTTGTGAAGAATAGACGGGATATTGATTCTTATTATCTTTAATTTTACTAACTTTTGTAGCTGAAAGCACTTGACCTCGTGTTACTTTAAAGATTTCTCCAACTTTCTTCTCTTCCCAGTCCCCTTCAAAGCTATCAAAACGAAGGGCAGGCACTTTTTGACCTTTTGCAGGAAAGAGTAATCTCAAGTATGTCTTCTTGTGCTCTTTCAACAAATCCAACTTACGCTCATGAAGGGTAAGAAGGTCGTCTAGTTGACGGAAAAAGTTGCCGATGGATTCTTGTTCGGGGAGGGAGGGGATTTGAATTATTGTTGATTTAATATCTTCGGAATTTATGGATTCAAATGTTGAACCAGTACTTAGCCTCTTCCAATATCCATCTTTTTTCAGTTTACTTAGTGTTTGAAATAAAAATTCATTACCTTTTATACCCGCTACTCCTCGTCCTAAAACAACATCAAATGCAGTCTTTGCAACATCACCAACAGGAGCTCTAACAGAAATGATTAAATCACCAGCATCTGCTGTTTTTGTGATCTGTGTCGTCCAAACTCTCGGAAAAACATAGCCATTCTTTAAATCTGCATTTCCTTGGACTAGAATATAATCTGAAGGATTAGCTGTATAATTTGTAGAACTCGGGGACTGACCCATTGTTACTTCAGCCACTTCCCCCAACTTCCGCTCTTCCCAAGCGTCTGTATAGCCGGAGAAACGAAAATCAGGTATTTTTTCTTTTGTCATTTTTTATTCCTTCTATTGCCATAAACTACTTTCCATTTGATCTTATTTTTTATAACAGCATTTTCAGAACTTATTTTTAAAGATCCCTAATGGATTTCTATCAGGATTTCAACACGAATCATTGTTTTTCAGTCTTGCACCATCCTCAATACCAAATTTTATGGCTGCTCTCTCATAAATTTCTTCTTGAAAGTAGTTTCGAGAGATGAAGCGATACAGTTTTTCTACTGGCCAGTTCTGCCAATCCTTGTGTAGCAGTCGAAAGTCATAAGATACTCCACCCTTTTCTCCTACCTCAGCTATGATTCCCTTACGCTCATTTTGAAGTTTCTTTTCCTTCTTCTTCTCAGACTCTTTAAAGTAATCCGAAAGAGGCAGGGACAGCGGAGACAACTTAGGAAACTCATCGTCAAAGATTTCTTTTGATAGGCTAGCCTTAAATGTCCATTCAAATCGAGCTTCTCCAAGAATTTCTGGATCATTTAGAAAAAAGCGATCATCTGGTAAACCTTTAAAATTTTCCCGATTTAAAAGTTCTGTGAAATTGAACATATTCTGAGAATCTAGCTGGAAAGTAAAATCACAAACCATCATTCCAGTGCTTCCACATTCTTGGTAGGTCATTTCCTTTTTGTCTAGATCTAGTGTCAGATAAGCAACTTCCTCATTTCCTGAGTGCATAATATATTCACAATAATGATAATAATTTTCCATCATACACTTATACTCCCTCAAGTTGATTTTGAGTTATATACTCTTCCTACCTCGCCCTCAGCGGCAAGATTTCTTCTTCAATCATGGTCATATAGTCCTCTTTGAGGGCTTTTTTGTATTTGAGTTTATTGAGAGCTTTGTCCCCATGTTGGGCTTTGTAGGCAGCATAATCTTGGCTGTCAGCGACGGCTTTTTCACCGATTTGTTTGTCTCGTCCTGGGCGGTAGTGGTCTGCGACAAATTGCAGTGCTTCTTCTTCCACATACCAGTTTTTTGCCACTTCTCTGACCTTGTCAGAGATGGTTTTGGCTATCATTTCTTCAAGTTGATAAGAAACAGATTTGCCTTCAAAGTCTGCTTTGTTGTTTTGTGCTTCTTGCCAGAGTTTAGAAACAATTTGCGATAATTTCGGATTGGACTTGTCCAAGTCTTCGATGTAGTTGTCTACTAATTCCTTTTCACGCGCAGGAATGGCCCTGTCTTGATCAATCAATTGCTGCATGAGAGACAAGATGTAGTGATAATTGATATCGTCCTTATGAATGGATTCCAACTCATACTCGATATCAATTAGCTCCGCCTCACCGTCATCTTCACCACGACGTCGGCGCAATTCATCGATGATATTGTGATAAGCACCGGCATAGGATTCGATTTGCTCTGCTGTTAAGCCCGTCTCTGCAAACAGTTCTTCTTCATCATATTCATTATAAACTTGCAGGGCAGCGAAGCTTTTGTCAAACTCTTGGAAAGCCTTGGCAAAGCGTTTTAATTCCGCATCTGTGGAGGCATCTAAGTCTGGAACCAATTCAGGTGTGGGTGCAAGTTCTTTGAAAGTGGTCAATTTTTGACTAAAATTTGTTTTTGATTCTTGCCAACCAGGGGCTAGGACTTCGTTTTCACCACCATTGGAATAAAGGCTGAGCGCTTCATCAACTTTTTCTTTAAACCGTTCTGGCGTTTGGTAGGTCACAATCTGACCATACTTTTTACCCTCATCAAAAAGACGATTGGTTCGTGAAAAGGTTTGAATTAAGTGTTGAGGCTTCATAGGCTGACGATCGATGAAGATGGTCGATAGGCATGGCGCATCAAATCCGGTCAAAAGCCTGTCTACCACGATGACCAAGTCTAGTTGTTCTTCACGGAAAGAAAAACGTTCTTTTTTGCGAGCTAGGCGGTCATTGAGATCCGTGTTATAGGCTTGAATGGTCGCTAAATTAAAATGCGTGCCAAACATGTTATTGTAATCATCAAGACTGGCTGTCATCTCTGCTTGATTGACTTGAGAACCTTCATCATTTTCTGTTACTGAATAAGTAATTGCAACCTTTGGAAAATCTGGTAATACTTTTTTGACACCTTCTGAAATGGTCAAGGATTTCTCTCCAGCTTTAACGGCCTTGATTAAGCGGTAATAGGCCTGCGCTTGAGCAATACTTTTGACCGTTAGGAGTCCAACATAAGTTTTTCCGACCCCATTTTGAAAACCAAGTTTGCGTCTTGACTTGTTCAAGATACTATCTAGCACTGTTAACATGTGTCTTTCATCTTCATAAGCCGACTCGTCAATCTCCTCTTTGGCTGTGAAGGGCATGGTAGTTTGGTATTCCACTTGAAATCCGAGAACCGCCTTGTCATGAATAGCTTCTTTTACCGTGTATTGGTGGAGGCAATCCCCATACTGTTCTTTGGTGGTTTGTGCCAAATCACCTTTTTGCTCCCTTTTATTTTCTGAGAAAATTGGTGTCCCAGTAAAGCCATACCAGAGAGAGTTTGTAAAGAAGTTTGATAGATAGCGTTGACGCTCAGGTGTTACTGCCCTGTGGCATTCATCAACTACAAAGGCTAGGTTTAACTCTTTGATACGTTTGTAAACTTTTGCATGACGGCCTTCATCAAATTGGCGAATCATGGCATTAAGTTTTTGAATTGTTGTTACGACAACACGTCGGTCTTCCGATGACAGATTTTTGACCAATTCTCTAGTATCATCCGTTTCATCAATATCAATCATGTCATTTTGCGCGTATGATAAAAAAGCAGAGCTGGTTTGCTGATCCAGGTCTCTTCTATCGATGACGAATATAGTCTTTTCAATAGATGGAATCATGAGGAGATTTCTGGAGACCTTATACGATGTCAAGGTTTTCCCTGAACCAGTTGTGTGCCAGATATAGCCTGATTGTCTGCGCATGCTTGCCTCACGAATAGCCTCAATGGCATGTACCTGATATGGGCGAAGTAAAATCAAAGCTTTGTTGTCATCATCGATAACGGAATACTGCATGACCATTTCGTGAGCTCGAGGAATGGATAGAACTTCTCGGGCAAAGTCAAAAAGATCAGGTTGAGGTTGATTATGGACATCGACCCACTTGGTTAGGAAGCGCTCATTTAGTTTAGATTCTTTTGCTGCAGCAATATAGCGTGTCTCTGTGACATTTGACACAACAAACATCTGCAAACTTGAGTAAATCCCACGAAACTGACCTTCTTGTTCATATTTTTTAATTTGTCGAAAAGCATCCATATAGGGATGAGAAGGGGATTTAAGTTCCACCTGAATCATGGGTAAGCCATTGATCAACAAGGTAACATCACCTCTACGTTGACGAAGTGAATCGCTACCAGTCATAACCTGATGGACAACCTCATAAGATGATTTACCACCTGCAACATTAGAGCGCCAAAGCACCTCAAGTCTGATGGTTCCAAGGCTGACATCTTCACGTTGTACTTGCACTTTGGCAATACCATTTTCTCCAGCAATCCACTTAGCCGCTTCATAAAAATTCACAAAGTTAAGTTGGTTTTTGATCTGGAATTTTTCAGATTTTGTCAATGGATATTCTGATAACAGTTTTGTATTATTTTGAGCTAGTTTTTCAAAAAAATTATCCCAAAGTTTGTCTTCGGAGTTTAAATCAGCACGATAAACCCACTGGCTTTGACCAGTAGTCAGTTGTCTGATTAAATCATTTTCAATTTGTAATTCCTGGGATGACCGTCTCTTAATTTTTATGTCTATCATACTCTTCCATGCCTCTATTTATATCATTTCTACTCTGATTGCAACACCTTATTTTATCACAATTAATACATTTTATAAATTCCTCTCCAATTTATCATTAGGTTTAATGTTTTTTATAAAATTTCTTCGAAAGATATATCCGATTTCTTACTTTCTTTATTCTGAGCGATAGAAAACCGGAGTCTATACTCTGCACTGGAAAAACATTGATTTGGTAAAAACTCAAATTGACTTAAGGCATGTACTGGATAAGTACAAGAATGTGAAGTCCAAAAAAAGCTTAAGAAAACAATTTTTCCAATCCCTAATTACCTTGTAACTCTTCTTTCTGCATAGAAAACACAGCAAAAACAGGAGCTTCAACAAGCAATAAAGGAAATTTTTAGGGAAATTTTTGGATTTTAAGCAAAAAAGACACCCAAGATAAAATCTTGAATGTCTTGAAACGTTGATATAATCGTACTGATTAACGTTTTGAGAATTTCTCTATTGAAAACTATAACTACTCAATACTTCTAAATCCCTTTATATCAACGTTTCCAAAAATGAAACTTCCATGAAAATGGACTAGAATCCAAGAAATTGGATAAAATTGACACCAATTAACACCATAAAATAGACTAGTCAACTACCTCACATTTGAGGTGGTTTTATTTTGGTTTAATCAAAGAAAATGCTATCTTCAGCTCATGAATATTGCTAAACCTTTGATTAATATTGAGATTTGTTCCCTTATTGATAAATTTCTCTAAATTACTAAATTCAAATTTAGTAAAATCTTTATATCTCCCTGTCAAAACAAAATACAATAACTTGGATAAGGCAAAACCTTCAAAATAAAAATTATAATTACTATATCCTACTCGCTGAAGTCCCGAATAATCATTAAATGCTCCCCGTATTTCTGTATCAAGAGATGTTAATATGCTATCGCTTAGCTTTACATTACCTAAATCGGCAATCTTAATAATTTTGGCATCCTCATATTGTTTTATTAAAATATTATTTGGAGAAATATCTCTATGTAATATATTTTTTTCAGCTAAGTACTCAAACCCTTTAATAATTTGATTACACAATGACTTTCTCTCTTCAAATGTCATGGTTTTCTCCTTTGTTGTCTATAAATATTGATTTGATAGGCTTTTCAGTCAGCCTATATATTCCTGAAGATAAATTTGTGGACTTTTTTGTGGACTCACAAGTTATTCATAGCTTTTTCATAAAATGAAACAGCTTCTTTTTCTTTGTCCTTTGATAAGTGACTATATATATCCATTGTCATAGCCAAAGTAGCATGACCTAATCTATATTGTAATTCTTTATAACTGATACCAGCATTTAGCAATAAACTAGCGTGAGTATGGCGGAAAGCATGAAACGTAAAGCGAGGGATAGCAATTTCAGCACACCGTCTGTCTAAACTATCTTGTCTTGTCCCCATGTTTTGATATTCTTTGTTTGGAGTAGCAAACACCACCTTGGGAGCACAATCACTGACTTCTAAAAATAGTTGTCGCTGTCTATTCTTGTAAAGCTTTAGCATGTTAACTGTTTTCTTGTCTATACTTATTACCCGAAACCCTGCTTTACTTTTCGGCGTATCTAATATTTTTAATAACCTACTATAGTTTTTATTGATATCGATAGTCCCCTCTTCTAAATCAATATCTGACCACTCAAGAGCTACTGCTTCACCGAAACGACAACCAGTAGCTAGTAGTACACTATACAAAACATAATCAAAATAATAGATATATTTTTTGTTAGCTAGCCTTTCCATGTAAGAAAGCAATTCCTTTAAGTCTTCTGAAGCTATAAACTTAATTACCTTGTTCTCACGCTTGGGTACTTTGGGTAAAATAACATCTCTAGCGGGATTAAATGGGATAAGTTGAAGTGAAACACCATATTGTAGAACACGCCTATTTATTGAATGTACTACACCATAATGCATTAATTGGTTAGATAAGTCATTTATAAAGCGTTGGATATAGCTGACAGTTAATTTTTCAACCTTCAGAGACCCAAAGATAGGTATTAGATGATTGTGAAGCATTCTCTTAGTCGCTACAAATGTCTGTGGCTTAACGGTGAGTTGATAACTCTTTAGCCATAGTTCTGCCAACTCCTGATAGTTGCTAATCTGTGCTTCTTTATGTATTGTAGACCCATTAGACAGGAAATCAAGCTGCGTGTGTTTGGCTTTTTGCTTGACCTCTGTTTGTGTTCTTCCTGTGATGCTTGTTTTTACCCTCTTACCTGTTATTTGGTCAATTCCCAGATAGATACTGGCACGGTAAACGATTGTACCATTTTTCTTTTTATGTTCTGTTATTTTCATGATCATAAACCTTTCCATCAGCAGGCAAGCTATTATTAAAAGGGTTTTAGATTAGTTCGTATCATGGTATAATAATGGTATCGGGTAAATATCCGAAATATTATAAAAGAAAATCATGGTATAATATTAGGCTTTTAAGACCTTGCGAGCGTGGAAAACTTGCAGGGTCTTTTTTATTTGATTTTGTAAGATATAGAGTATTTCAGAGCAAATTTTGCATGTCTAAAATTAGGTCAAAGAAGTCAAAAGGGTATAGTTAGAAAGTACAGTCTTTAGCGCTCTTGGCGTTCCTTAGGATTACCGAAATGAATAAAAATAATTTTATACAAGAATTCATAATACTTTATGCAACCACTCAATAAATAGTCTAATAGATTTTACCTGTAACACTCTCGTTGATAAAAAGTAACAACGTTATACCATCTATAACTCAATGATATTAACCTCATATCCGAGGTGTTTTAAGAAAGAAAACAGGTCTTTGGTATTGATAAAGATAGTCCTATCGTTAGTATTAGGGTGAAAACTCATTCTTTCTTCTGTGACGATTTCTTGGTCAAAATAAACAAGAATATCTTTATCTTGATTATTGATTAACCCAAAGGGCGAAACCACGCCAGGAGGTAAAAGCATTTTCTGATATAGACTGTCCGCAGAAGCCATTCGAATACGATTAGCGCCAACCAATTCTTTAAAACGTTCCATGTCCAACAATTTTTGATCATCCATTATTAGTAAATAATATTGCGTCTTCTTCTTGTTGGTCAAGAACATTGTTTTTGTTCTTACTCCCTCAATACCTTCAATAAAACTGTCAGCTTGTTCTGTGGTCAAAGCTGGTTCATGTTCGACTAGTTCATAAGGGATATTCAATTTCTTTAATTCAGTAATAATATTTTCAAAAGTATTCATAATAAAACTCCTTATTATATTTTTTTAATTACCGCCAACAAAAAGTTCCGAAAAGTTCCGATTATACCTCAATTTTTGCCAAGTTTTGAGGGTCTTGTAATTAAAGAAAATCAAAGGCGTATCAAGGTATTTGCGTGTGTACAGAGATGGTAAAGTTGGCATTTATACATGGAAATTTAACAGGTCATAAAATGAGCGGTAACTGTAAGGTAGCTAAATTTGTTCCACGCGCATAATGCTAAGGTATGTTGGCCTTTTTGGCGTATAGTATTCGGCCTCCTTAAAGGGCAAAATGCAAGAAATGCGAGTCCTTAAAGGTATAGTGAGCAAAATTAGTGGAAAATCGTGGAATTTGGCGCGTGGGTTATGATTTGAACAATATATAATTGTTTACTTTTTGTAATTATCTCTTTCAACTAGTATCTGAGAAATAATTTCGGAAATCATAAGATTTTTATCATGTAATTTCTTATAGTGAAACTCTGTTATTTTCTTTATGGAGTCAATTTCTTTTTGACTATTTTCAGTTAAACCTTCCGACATAACCAACGCACACAGCATACTTGTTAACTCATTGTGAGCCTTTATATACTCTTTATACATTGCGTTAGTTAACCTTTTTTGAAAAGTAAAATTTAAATCTGGATATTGATCAATATATTTTTGAAAAAAATGATCTTGTTCTTTTGTGACTTCTTTTTCCTTTTTCCTATTTTTTAATTCCTCAGCAAAATATAAATCATCAAACAACTTATCATTATCTTCATAGTTACTATAACCTAATAAATACCCCAATGGTACACCAAAGTAATTTGCCATTTTTTCAGCTTTATCAGGCTTTATTTGCACTTCGCCTTTTTCCCAATACCCCAAGGTTCTTTTTGAAATACCTAAATTATCTGCTAACTCTTGTTGAGTAAGATTTTTTCTTTCTCGTAATTCTTTAATTCTATTCATGATAAGCACCTTTCGTCTTATATTGTAACACGGTTAAACCGTAACAGCAAATTATGAATGCAATTTTTTTGCAATTAACTGTTGACTTTGCAATTTTTTTGCCATATAATACACCCATGAAGCGATATGTTGCAACTTTTTTGCAATACAGAAGGGAGAAATAATGCTTATTACTATTGAACACGCTGAAAAAGTCAGAGTAAAACGTGGGCGGTTAAATCTAACTAAAACCGAAACGGCTAACCGTTTAAACGTAACTTCTAGAACTCTCAAAAAGATTGAGCAGGGCGATTATGACGCACCTAAAAAAATCTTTGCTAGCGTTATGAATTTCTTAATTGAAGACTAGGAGGACTATACATGAATTTAGTTTACATGGACGGCGCAAAAGAGCCTTACACAACGCACGACATCATAGCTGAACATGCTGAAATTGACATTATTTCAGTTAGAAAGCTGATTGATAAGCATAAAAAGGATTTAGAAGCGTTTGGGGTTTTGTCATTTGAAATCCATAAACCTGAAAAAGGTTCACTAGGCGGACGACCTAGAAGAATTTATCACTTAAACGAACAACAGGCGACTTTATTAGTTACCTATCTAGGAAATACCGAACCGGTCAGAGAGTTCAAAAAGAACCTAGTCAAGGCATTCTTTGAACTACGTAACGAAGTGGCAGAGTTTCGCTATCAGAGGGCAATAGAAAAGCCAAAACGCAAAAAGTTGGTTAAGGCTATCAGTGAATGGCAAAGCGCACCAAAACACGCGCACAGCACCGTTACAAACCTATTACTAAAGGCGGTAACAGGATTTAATGCTAAGCAGTTGCGTGCATTGAGAGGCGAGGAAATAGCCCTAAACAGTCTTTATAGTGGCGAGTTAAAAGAATACCAAGCCCTAGAAGATATGGTTATTGCCATGATCCAGCTTGGCTTTGACTATCATGACATTAAGAACATGGTAAATAAAAAGAACGCACCACAAGGTGCGTAAAAACAACAAAAAAGGCTTACCGAGACCAATCAGCAGAGCCTTTAACTAGTATAAATAAACTCAATTAATAAAGCAGGCAAACTATTATTAAAGGGGTTTTATGTCTTAAATTATAGCATATTAAAGCTATTTTGACCATAAGTAGGGAGCTACCCCTTAAAACTGGTATGAATCTAGTATAGTAGAAACCACAACAAAAAAGAAGAGAGAAAAACAATGAAACAAGAAAAGAACGAAGTAAAACTAACCGTTAAGGAACTACTATCATTTGGCGCAGAGCTTAACGAGCTTACCGATGGAATTGACTCAGCAAATATTACTATCGAGAGTTTAGAAGTTATTAAACGCAAAGACCCTGAAAGCTTTATGTTTATTATCTCAAAATACCTTGAAACTACTTACAGGATTAATGAAAAGTTGTCCCGCAGGATTGATGAAATAGCTTGCATGTTGCTAAATGCTGACAATGAGAAAGAATTAGAGGGGTTTAGAAATGATAAATGAACTTAACCTCACACCGACACAGTCGCTTGTTCTGCTGTTTGTTCTAGGTCTCTTAGGGCTTCTTCTTAGCCTTTCTAAGCCATTAATAGACATTGACTTACCAGAAGATACCCAAGTACCTAAGCCACGTCAGAACGCAAACTATGGGGCTTATATTCAATCACAGAACCATTATTACAATTAGGGAGGAACTGAATGACACTACCAGAGAATTATAGACGTGTCCTTAAACTGATTAAGGTTGGGGCAGACAACCCCATTACAGGGGCAGAGATTAGCTTAATACTGAAACTTGAAGAGCGTTCCGTCCAAAGTATCATCAGTAGCTTAATCACGCGCTATAACGTCCCTATTATCGGCATTAGGCACGGATTCAATCGTGGTTACTTTATTCCAGCTAACAAAGAAGAATTACTAGATGGTGCTAAAGCCTTTTACAACCAAGTACAAAAGGAACAAGAACGCCTAAGTGTCTTATTGAATGCCGATTTAACCAATTATAAGGAATTACTCAAAGGAGGTTAGACATGGGCTTATTTAGTCAAGATTATGAAGCCAAACTCTTAGAACAAAACCTGGCCGCGTTTAATCGCTTTTTGGAAGACTACCAGAAACCTAAACCAAGAGTTTTAGGGTTGATCACGGCTGAACAGGTCAAAGAGGAATTAAATATCAAAGGCAAAACTCTAAATCGGTGGGAAAAAGCTGGTCTAAGACGATACCAACCACCACTAGAAGATACGAGGAAGCATTACTATAAAGTCAGTGATATTCTTATCTTTTTGGGGGTAAAATAGTGACAGAAAAAAACAAAACTAAAAAAACTAAAATCTACTTTTGGCTAAAAGTTGATAAAAAATTCTTTGACAACATCTTTATTAAACGCCTAAAGTCAATCCAAGGCGGTTATGCCATGACAGTTATTTACATCAGATTAATGTTAGAAAGCTTGGCTGATGATTGCGTTCTCTATTATGAGGGATATTTTGAAAACCTTGCTGAAGAACTAGCCTTAAAATTAGACGTATCTGAAGATGATATCAATCAAACACTAGCATATTTTACTAAATGCGGTCTAATTCAATTTGATAACGATAATAACGCTTATATGGCACAGGCTGAAGCAATGGTAGAGCAGGAAACTAATTGGGCAAGTTACAAAAGAGGCACCCGTAAAATTGGACAAAGTCCAACTAAATTGGAAAATGTCCAACCGATGTCCAACAGAGATAGAGATAGAGATAGAGTCAAAAAAAGAAAAAGAGATAGAGTCAAAGAAAGAAAAAGAGATAGAGATAGAGTCAAAACAAAAGAAAGAAATATATATTGACAATTTTGACATTTCTCAAAAACTAGAAAAATCTGAAAATTATTCTGATTACTTAAGCGATGACTTTCTGATTAACTCTGATGCTGAAACTTTTATCAAAGGACTTACTCAATATTATTTTAAGAGACAACCAGACCCCTATGAAATAAATACTATTAAGAAAAGACTAACTGCTACCGATAGAGAACTCATACATATTGCCTACCAACAAGCAGAGTCAAACAATGCTAATGATTTAGGATATATTGTTGCTATTTTAAACAGTTGGGAAAAACTAGGTATTAAAAAATTAGAGGATTGGGAAAACCACGAAAAAGAAAGAGAGAATTTAACCGATGATGATAACATTCTACCTTTTTAAAATTAACTATCATTGTGAGTGGTTCCCATAATGAAACAAACTAATATAGACATATTCACTACCCGACTAACTGGCAGATATAAAGGTTTGCTAGAATGTCGTGCAGAATGGTTAGAAAACCTAGAAAAGAGAAATAATATGAGAACATTTTCAGACACACCAAAAACATTCACTTTCCACTACACTTTTAAAGACTTTGACACCGCTCAGGTAGCTTGCCATGCCATTCTAGGGTATATGACTGGTACTTATGAGCAACCAGTGATTGATGCCACTTATCACAATGATGACCAAGGGGGTCATGCTAATCAGTTAGTATTAGAATATGCCGAGGACAGAAAGTTAAGCAAGGTCTTCAAGCGTATCTGTGACAGTTTCAAGGACTATTACAACCAATCTGAAGATATGACGGATGAAGAACTTGACGACCTGGCTCAAGAAAACGAATTAATCAAGGAAGTCGAAGAACCTGATCATCAGCGCGTGGTTTCTTTATCTAAAAGTACCCAAGAGAAAGCTAATGAACAAGACACACTCATGGCTTTCATCTCATACCACGACCAACTGGCTGAACATCTCTCTATGAATTATCAGGAGATGAACCAAGACGATTTAGGAGCTATCCTTGAAACTATCAGTCAAGCCTTTAACCATTTGTATGATATGGTTGTTGAAGGTCAGTTAGTCGTTAAATAAACAATCAGAGGGTTTTCCCTCTTTTTGTCGTTTTATCAATAGTTTTGGGTTATTTGAGTGTTAAGGAGAAAGGATGTTAGAACTAGCTATTGAGAGTATCATTAAACCAATGAAAACAAACGGTAAGACAACAATCGTCGGAACAATGGATAACCAACCTATCCGCATAGACCTAAATAATCTGGTCATTCATTATCATAATCAAGACTTATTACTTGAAACGATACCAGGAACTTATGGTGGTAAGCGTTACTTCTTCTTATGTCCTGACTGCGAGCGACGTTGTCGGAAGTTATTTAAAGCTTCACACACCTTTGCCTGCGGTTCATGTCAAAAGGTTCATCAAGCAACACTCAATCGAAGCAAGACAGACTGTTGCTATTACTAGCGCTTAGCCTTTAAAGAGTGTTTGAAAGTAGATCCAAAAGCTAAACACAAACATGGTTATCATAGTCATGATGACTTTCCTAAGCGTCCAAAGTACATGAGAATAGCTAAATACTTGTATCATTGGAAGAGATTCCATTACTATATGGATAAGGGGGACAGGTACTGGCTATAACATTCGGGAAATACCCCCCGCTTGTTTTTGGACGGGGCTATATTGTTCGGGAACTTCAGAACGCGCCCTTTTCTGTGCAAAAAATTCCCTTTTTGAAATTTTTGACGAAGATAAAAAAACTTGATAGGAAAGGGTTTAACCTCTAGTTTCAGCTAGGAAACCTACCACACAGAATGACACTCTCAGACTAAAATAAAGCATGGTTTTAGCGCTTCTGTCTGCTAAGTTGATGATTTCTCTGAAAAGCGCTTAGAAACGATTTTAGAAGCGAAAAGCGAAGTACTACAAAAAATATCTAGTTTACAAAACGAACAAAACAAAAAGACGTCCATGCGAACGCCTCCTTGATTATATCTGTTAACACAATTATACCACACTGGAGGCTTTCATGGGTGCTAAAGAACAACTTAAAGAATTGAAACCACTTTTCGCTTTAATAACCTTATTTGAGGAACAACGAGACAAGGACATCAAGCTGATGAATGCTTTTCGTAATCCTGAGTTACTAAATGGCATTGAAAAAGGTACAGCTAAACAACTCTTATATTTAGCTAATGAACGTGATAAGAGACTAGCCATGATTGCCGCATTGCAAGATGAGAGACAGATAGCGGTTGTTAAGGCTAGATACGTGGATGGTATATCATGGGATGAGATACCTGATAAACTAGGTTATTCAAGGAATACCGTTTTTAAATTACATAGAGAAGCTTTAGAGGTATTAGATGAGCAAGAAGAACGCTATTCGTAAACTAAAAGAGTTTCATAGATGGCAACGTATAGCCAATAGCCTTGGTTTAAGCTATAACGAGCGTTACCAGTTTGATATAGAATATCATCCCACGCGCAGAAAACACCTTGAAATAAGCCGAGAATGCGCTCTAGAGGAACTAGACGCTATCAAGTTTGCCATTAACCAACTGTCTAAAATAGAATACAGACAAATACTGATTGAGTGTTACTTAATCAGTGAGAAAAAACCTCAGCAAGACATCATAGCAGAACTTAACAGAAGTCAAAGCTGGTACTACGAGATTAAGAAAAGAGCCTTGCTTGAATTCGCCCAGAGTTATAGAAATGGTGTGTTAATAACAACAGCATAGGCCTTTGGATATATGCAACTATACAAGTATAGTTAAAAGTGATATAATATCATGAAGGAGGTGCTACTATGCACGTTTTAGAAAAAAATACACAAGTCAATTTTAAAACCAATAGCGAATTATTAGAGAAAGCTAAAGCTATTATCGCAGCCCAAAACCTTGACATGACAGCTAGCTTTAATTTGTTTTTAGAAAACATTGTACAAAATAAAGCCTTACCTTTTGAGACTGACACCGATAGAGAACGAACTGAACTACTTGCAGGTTTACGTGCTGAAATTGCTAAAAGTTTTGACGATTTAGAGCATGGGCGGGTATACAACGCTAGTGAAGTGAGGGCTAACCTTGGTATCTGATAATAAAACCCATAGCCTTATTATCCCCGAAACCGTACAAGAACAATTACAGGAGATAAAAAGCTATGTTGAAACTACTTACTTTTCGGAGCAGGCAGGGGCTAACACCGTCAACAATATTCTTTACGGGCTAGAACGTCTTGAATTTTTCCCAGAAGCAGGATTTAACGCAGATGACAGAGTAGGAGAAACTATTTACCCGCCACATAATACCCGTTGCATTGTTTTAGGGGACTACCTAGCTTTTTATCACATTTTAGAAGACAGAAAAGTCGTTTTTGTATCTGACATTATCCATAGCAAACAAGACTATATCAGACTGTTTAAGAAAAAATAAAAGCGCATAATAACATGTTACAATAGATTTACAGCAAACTAAAAAGCACCTTCATCGGGTGCTAGTTCTTGCCTGCTGAACTCATTAACAATTTGTTCACCTTTTACTACTGTTTTAGGCTATCAAACGCTAAGTTGATAGCTTTTTTTAGTGTCAAAATTTGTGGACTTTTTTGTGGACTTTGAAGGAATATCTAAGGATAATTAAAGTTATAGGAAATCCCTAGAAACGTTGTCATATCAGTAGTTAAGGCGATTTAAAGACAACTAAAAATAACCAAACTTCAAAATCTCTTCAAAAGTCAGTTTTTGATTGTGAGTGGTAATGTATTTTAAAAGAGTAGCATCGGCATATTCCATTACATACTCATTTTTCTTTTTATCAATAGAATAGACTTCTAGTATATACGGCGAATTTAACTTTTTCATCGTATCAAATTCTAAATAGAATCTTTCTAAGTCTTTAGGCGCAATAGTTTTACTAGCTCGTTTTAATGCAAAAAATTTATTATAGTTTTCATCAAAATAACTAAAAACAGATGCATAAGACCCATTACCAACTGGTTTCAATTGAAACTTTTGTAAGGAATTATTAGGTAATTGAACTACAGCAGATGTTTCAAAAATAGGGAGCTCATAATATATTTCAACTTCCATCATATTGTCCGGTACTGAACTTCCACCAGATGATGATAGAAAGTCATTGCATTTTTTCAGTACTTTATCATAGTATTCGACTATAACGATATTCTCCCCAGAATTTTTAAGATTATTAACAAATCTGTTGGATAACGAAATAGCTTTTATCAAATCTCTACTTGGGTCAGCCCAGAAATGTTTCCCTCCATTTATACTATCATTTAATATTCTTAATGCCTCCACTAACTGATGGTGTAAACTAGAACATAACTGACTCAGCCTGTCATCAAAACTCTCTTTATAAAGATGTTCATAATCAATAGCAAACTCTTTCCCAAAGTAACTAATATAATCTCTTTCAATACTCACTATACCATTCAATAGTTTTGCATTGTTATTTACAGAAATCAACTCTATTTATTCCTCACTATCATTATTTATATTACTATAATATAAATATTCATTCAGATTATATCATTCAAAGCCTAAATAACTAGAAAAACCCAGTAAATAGAAAGCCATTGCAATGGATAAATCTTCGGAATCATAGTTTTGCTGAGCAGCAATGTCTCTAATTTCATCAAATACTGTATCATTTGGAATAGTTGAAGAATCTAGTTCTGATACAGCCTTATTGATAACTTCTGGCAAAACCATGCACATATTATAGAAGGCATCTTTCTGTCCCGTCACAAGTGAATAAAATTGGTCTAAACTAACACGTCTTATATATTTATGACCCATTTTTTGACCATCAACTTTGGGCTCCCATTTGATATTTTGAGAATTTTTCGCAATTGCCTCAACTAAAAAGCACGCACAATCGTCATCTTGTAATAATTGGTTTTGCATTTTAATAAAAGTTTTACCAGAAGAAGCTGAATTCATTGTATTATGCTTATTTTTCATTTCAACATATACACGACTGACTCGAGAACCATCTGGCATTGTTATACCATTTGGATTTTCAAAAATGACATCCCAACCACCTTCTTCACCATTGTTTGGAACACGACAATGTTCAATATACTTGAAAATTGTTTGATGAAAATAACCAATGTCGTTATTATTTGATTTATCACGTTGTCTAAAAATCTCATTACTAATAATCTGCTCCCAAGAGCTTCTGTAAACAGATTTATCAAAAATCAATTTTATTGGATCAACAATATTCTTATTAAACCGTTTCAAATCAAAAGATTGTAATTTCTCCCCGTATTTATCAATGGTCAATTGAACATGATTATAAAAATCTTCTTCACTAATAAATGATAAATTCCACATTTATAACGCCTCCAAACTTTCTTTTATTTTCACTCCTACTTCATAAGCTAGATTTACAGGAACAGCATTTCCGACTTGCTTGTATTGATTTCCTATACTACCTTGAAATCCCCAAGAATCTGGAAAACTTTGAATTCGAGCATTCTCACGAACAGTAAACGGACGTGCTTCCAAAGGATGGCAACGTTCCGTCTGTTTTTGAGTTGGAGATGTCAAGACAGTCAATGACGGTTCATCAAGACTCATTCGTCGTAAAATTCCCGTACGACCTCCTCCCATATCCCAAGTCGATTTCATATATTCTTTTGCAATATCCTCTGGAATATCTCTCCAATATCCTCCTGGAGGCACTAATTCAAATATTTTTCTCTTTTGCTCTGAATATTGCATTCCTTGACCTGGTGGACAATCCATCAAAATATCTCGTAATACAGGTTTATATTTATGTGCCTCTGGATATTCAAAAGAAGTTTTACTTGCTAAATCATTACGGATTCCAACCATAATCATTCGTTCTCGCTTTTGAGCAACACCATAATCCCAAGCATTCAAAACTTTTGACTGCACAGTATAACCTTCCGATTCAAAAACATTCAAAATTGTTTCGTAAGTTTTTCCCTTGTCATGACTAGTCAAGCCTTTGACATTTTCAAAAAGAAACATTTTAGGTTGTAATTTTTCCAAAAAAACAGCGTAGTGATAGAATAATGTCCCTCGCGTATCCTCTAAGCCTAATCTTTTTCCTGCATAAGAAAAAGATTGACAAGGAGCTCCACCACTTAGTAAATCTAACTCACCTTTTTTTATTGAAAAATACTCTTCCAAATCTAGTTTTGAAATATTTGCTATATCATCATGTATAACATTCCAACTTGGACGGTTGTATTTTAACGTTGCAGCCGCAGCACTGTCAAACTCTATCAATCCAATTGTATCAAATCCTGCTTTTTCAATACCAAGTGCTAAACCTCCTGCACCAGCAAATAATTCTATCGCTTTCAAATTTTACTCCTTAATTATAATAATGATAGCTATCTATCAAAAAAATCAACACTCGTCTTATTATATCACTATTTCAGTGAAGTTATATCAAAATACGAAGGTAGAAATAATCCTCCACTAGCATATTTTTGTCCGCTATTCGCATACAATACTGTCATGTTTTCAAAGTCATATAGATATTTATCTAAATCATATACTCCTCGTTGACTTTTTACACGGTCTAACTCATAGAAATCTTCTAACCTATTCACAGTTGTTGGATAAGTTCTACCTATTTTTTTTAATTTGATTGAATTTTCTTTGACTAATGAAAATTTTTGAATCATGGCTCTAGAGAAATTATGACCAATCATACGCTCCATTAAGAATTGGTCTTTTAGATAAATATTATTTAACAACTCCGTAAATTCTTTCCCAGCAAATAAGGTGTTGATATAATCATTAGAGAGTTGTTTCAAGCTCTTATTAAAAATATTTTTTGAGAAAAAATCCACAAATAATTCTAAATACAATTCTAAAAACTCATTAAATGCATTTATAAATAAAACAAATGATACCTCTTTCCAGTTAGTAACACTAGCTGAAAAGTTACCTACAGAATTCAGATAGTTGTCAATATAAAAATACTCTACACTAGGTTGTCTTAAGTCTACCCCGTTACACCTAATTGTTTCAGAATTGCTTTTTCTATTGAGAAAATCACAAGCAAAATCAAAATTCCCCAATAATATTCTTAATAAGATAGAGGATTGCTCTGAAAATATACTCCTGCCGTCCATTAAAGAAGTATAGGACGAAGCAAACCTTTCACTATAAAAGAAGGAATCTATTTCTTTCAAAACACCAGCCACCTTTTTTCGGTACGTTTTCATATCCGAAATCTTTATGTCTGTGCCACTTGCTAAATCTATAAAGTACTTTTGTGATTTGGTGTAATAGTCTCCATATTTTTCTTCTGATAAGTTCAAAAACGCTAATCTAAAAAATTCTTTGTCAGAAGCTATATCAATGTCAAATATAGGTGTCTGTTCAACTTGAGGTATGTCTGACCTATATGCCTGTGAGTCGGCATTCATAAAAATATTCAACAAAATCAATTTGATTAAACTTTTCTTCTCTTCTAAATTTCCAAAAAGAAATTCCTCGTTTGAAACACCTAACAGCTCGGAATAAAACTCTATGTAAGCCTCCGTTAAAAAATGGGGGTTTTTCTTTTTATTTCGTTTTCCATTTTCCAAATTTGATAATCGAAATTTATCTAAACTCACCTTTTCCGAAAATTTATCACAAAAAGCTTCTTGCGTTAGCTTCCGTGATTTTCTGGCATTTATAATTCTTTCAGCAATCATTCCATCAATCATTTTTTCAAAATTCATATAAACCTCAAAAATTGGTAGATTTTTATTAAATATTCTACCATTTTTTACTAACTACAACAAACTAAAAAATTGGTTTAATAGACCTATCAAGAAAAACTCTTGATAAAAATTTTTAATAGTCCTAATTGATGGCCATCAAACGGACGGATTGAAACAAATATGATGATATGGCGATAAAGGTCATATCTTGCATAGAATTGTTTCACCGTTTGTTTGGTGTGCCTTTTGCCATAATCGGTGTTCAATGCTCGCTCATATCGTTTCTTTCTGTCTAAGGACAAGAAAGGAAGTACTATTATGAGTAACAAAGTTACCGAACGCCGTGAGCGTAAGATTGAAAAAGCTGTCGAAACTGGAAATTGGAAAGAGGTTGACCGTCTCCTCCAACAAGAACAAAGCAATGCTGAGCGTCGTGACCGATACCACCATAAAAAAGCCTTGAAGAGAATATTTCTCGAAACTACGGTAAACAACGTGAACGCCATGAAATAGTTGCAAGTTCTGATTTGAATCCTCAAGAGGTTCTTGAGAAAAAAGAAATCGAGCAAGCAGTCAATAAAGCTAAAGAAATTTTAGAGCCTATTGACCGTGAAATTGTTGAAATGGTCGCTGAACAAGGTTGTAGTTATAAAGAGACAGCTCGCTATATCAATGAACACTATAAAAAAATGAGTGATGTGACTGTCAAATCTCATTATCTAAAAGCTCTTAAAAAATTAGCTTCCCTATTGGAAGACTATCGCTAATACCTAAAATTCAGTGTTTTTTGGCACTGGATTTTTTTTTGAAAAAATAAAATTTTTTCAAAAAAACTTTGCGTTCGAGCTTCTATTTCTCCTTAGTAATAAGGAGGTGGTCATACAACCTAAACAACCAAGTCCAGCTCATGACCAAAACCGAGCATGTCGAATTCACAATTTTTTCTATAACACAGGAGGAACTGCTCTATGGCATTCAAAATGAAAACCACTAAAGGTGGTTACACAACTACACTAGCTGACAAAATCATCAGCCGAAAACAACCGATTCACTCACTTAGCACCGAACTTGAACCTCAGCAACGGTTTGAAGATGGAAAACCAACTGGGGAAATCGTTGCCTACAAAGCATGGTTTGTACAGGAAGGACAAGATCCTTTCCAAGTGAAATTTAAAGATGAAATTAAGCTCCCAGCTTTTCAATCTATGGTTCAATTTGACACCCTACAAGCCTGCGAAGTGAAGTATAACATTTACTTCAAAGCAGATGGTATCAAGGAGGTTCGGTAATGGCTTCACAATCTCGTGATGTGCTGAACCAATCTTTCCTGCAATCTTACTTGCTCCAGAGCCTGAACATGGCTCTTGGGGCTTTAATGCAGGGAGAAACCAGCTATACTAACTCCTTTAATATCATTATCCAAGAAGACGGCTTTGTCTTCGTCCCTCGCCTGCCTTGCGCCTATATCCTTGATGATGACTTGTACAAGAAAATCTTTCTGATTGCCAATGCTTCATTATATCCACAGTATACGCTTCTAAAACAAAATGCCACCTATTTTGTCCCGTTAGAAACAGATGACTTACACATACAACGTGGACTATTCTTTCCTTGGAAAAAAGGAATTTCAGAACGTTTGGCGATTCCTGATTTAGATAAGTTTTCAGCCAGCTTACCGCAAGGAAAAATCCCTATCATGAAGCACTTTGAACTCAATCTTGAAAAGGTAAATCACTGGGCTATCGCTGGAAATTCAGGGTCTGGGAAATCGTATGCTCTAACTTACTTCTTGAGTATTTTGAAACATATGTCTGATTTGATTATCATTGACCCTAAATTCGATACCCCAAGTCGTTGGGCAAGAGAAAATCACATTGCAGTTATCCACCCTGTCGAAAACCGTTCAAAATCTGATTTTGTTTCACAAGTCAATGAACAATTAAGCCAGTGTGCAACTCTCATTCAGAAACGACAAGCTATCTTATATGATAACCCCAACCATCAATTTACTCATCTAACCATTGTCATTGATGAAGTCCTAGCCCTATCAGAGGGAGTCAATAAGAACATCAAAGATGCCTTTTTCTCCTTGCTCTCACAGATTGCCTTGTTGGGACGTGCTACTAAAATCCATCTCTTTTTAGTAAGCCAGCGTTTTGACCACAATACCATTCCCATTTCAGTAAGGGAACAGCTAAACGTATTATTACAAATCGGAAATATCAATCAGAAGACCACTCAATTCTTGTTTCCAGACCTAGACCCAGAGGGGATTGTGATTCCAACAGGACATGGGACGGGAATCATTCAAGTTATTGACAATGAACACCCGTATCAAGTCCTCCCCTTACTATGTCCAACCTATTACACAAAGCGAGGTATCCTATGACCACTAAAACCTACTTCATGAGAAGTTTCAATCTCATCCTATACTTACTACTTATTGCTCCAATCTGTTCTATGTTCGGTTGGCTGTCCAATTTTCTTTCCGTTCAATTAACCAATATCTCATTTGTAAATCTAGATAAAGTTATAAACGTTACTGATACCATTAGTTCTGTTTGTCACGGATTCGCTCTTGTTTCTCTACTACTAGCCTTATTATTGGCTGGGATAGAGATGATACAACGATTGAAAACAGACAGTCTTTGGAATTACTGCCAATCTGTCTATCGTACCTTTTTATTAAGACACTTCCTTTTCCAACGTGAACGAGTACAGAAGATAAGCAACCTTGAAAACCAGACCGTTACCACTAGCAATCCAATCCATAACGGATTTAACCGAGCTGTTCGCAAGTGCATTGTGGATATACGAAAAGATACCATCACTATCTTTCTAAAAGTCCCTAGAGACCAACAGGGACAAAAAATCCTAAAAGAGATGGAAGCACAACTAAAAGAAGAGATTGCCAGCCAACACACCGATTATTATTTCTCTTCTCCTATTCGAGTTCGTAATCAATTTTGGTTCACTGGACAAAAACGTTAATCCCTTGGGGGCTGTGGCTTGCGTTAAGCAAAAGCCAAACAGCCCCTTTTCTATGTTCTTTTTTACCGTGACCTATTGGGGTTACTACGACCCCCAATAGGTCAATAATCAATAATCACAGAAAATATGAAAATTTCCTCCAAAAAACTTTGCGTTTGACTTGTCAATTCTCCTTAGTAATAGAACCAAAAGAAATGAGGTACACGCCTATGGCAAAAGAACAACGCTCAACCAAATGGACATTTCTCTTCTACAAGGAAAGCGCACCAGAGGACTACTTGAATATTTTAGAGGAACTTCATATTCCCTTTATTCTTAGCCCTTGGCATGATAAGGATGTCAATAGACAAACAGGAGAGTTCAAAAAGTCGCACAAGCACGGTGCATTCTTCTTTGACTCACTAAAAAGCTATTCCCAAGTGTCAAACATCATCAGCGATAAGCTGAATGGACCAGCACATGTAGAAGCAGTTATGTCTCCTACTGGTTTATTTAACTACTTTACCCATGCGGAAAATCCAGATAAAACTCCTTACAACATTGAGGATATTGAAGTCGGTTGTGGCTTTAATTTGGAAAAATTCTTGATGGAAATGAACTCCTCAGATTTTATTCATGAAGTAGTCGACATTATCGAAGAAAACGACTTTACCGAATTTGAAGAGTTAGTCTGGTATGCACGAGCAAACAATACTAATCTATTAGGTCTCATCATCGAACGCACCTATTTCTTCGCTAAGTTTCTGGATTCACGTCGGCATAATCCAAACCGCTATCAACAGCAAAAAGAACCGTATGAAACGGAGGCTGAAGACAATGAATAATATGCCCCTACTACTGACACGCCAGCAAGCCTCTGATTTTCTAGGAATCGACCCTAAGTCATTTGATAAATACATCAGAAGCCATCCTGATTTTCAATGTTTTATGGTTGGTAAACAAGAACGTTACTTGAGAACCAATTTAATCACATTTATTGAAAATCACTGCGTATAACCATCAACGATTGATAAAATCCGATTTTTCATATATCCTATATGTGACTAGTCTATTTTATCAATCATTTTTTATAGAAAGGCTGATAAAATGGCAACCATAACAAAACGTGGAAATTCTTTCCGTGCAACTGTATCACTCTATAAGAAAGGACAATACAAAAGAGAAACCAAAACATTCAGCAACAAAAAAGATGCGGAACTCTGGACACTAGAAATGGAGCTTGAAAAAGGACGAGGTAAGAATATAGCGGAACGCTCTACCCTATTTACCGATTTCTACCGAAATTGGGTTCATACGGTCAAGAAAAATGATGTCCGTGAGGCGACCTTTATTAACTATAAGCGCACACTCGTAGTAATTGATAGCCTTTTTAATGGTATTCAACTGAAACATCTTGATGACCTCATCATGCAAAAGAAAATTGACCAGTATGCAGAAACTCATTCAAAAAAGACGGTCAAAGAACTTGTCCTTAAAATCCGTGGTTCGCTGAAATATGCTTATGCTCGTGGATTGATTAGCAATGACTTTGGACACTTTCTAAAAGCAAAGGGACAAGAACAGCCTAAACGTAATGTTCCACTCTCTATAACAGAGTTCAAAAAACTCAGACAATATTGCCTAAGCAACAAAGAAGATGAATTTAACATTCTTGTTGCCCTCGCACTTGAAACAGGTGCAAGGCGTGGGGAGCTTCTAGGGATTAAAAAAGAAGATGTTTTTGAGTATGGCGTCAAAATTAAACGCTCTATTAGTCCTACGAATGATGACACACAACTCAAAACTAAACATTCTAAACGTGATATTTCTATCAATAAAGACATTTATCAAATACTAGTAAATCTAGCTAATACTAAAACAGATTACGTTTTTGATTGGAATGGATTTAGACAAGCTGGGCAACTTCAACGCTTACTGAAACAACTTGACCTAACTAAGACAACATTTCACGGCTTACGTGATACCCACGCTTCTTTTCTATTTTCAAAAGATATTAGTCTGGATTATATTTCAAGACGTTTGGGGCACAATTCAATTTTGACAACTCAGCAATATTATCTTGAATTAATGCCAGAAAAAAAGCACCAGCAGGATGCCGATGCTTTAAGTCTCTTAAACGACTTATCACTATAATTAACACCAACTGACACCAAAAAGTGCCTGTAAACGTTGGTATAATAAGGTTTTGATTAACGTTTTGAGAATTGTGAAGCTTTACGAGCTTTCTTAAGACCTGGTTTTTTACGTTCAACCATACGTGCGTCACGTGTAAGAAGGCCAGCGCGTTTCAATGAATCGCGGAAGTCTGGGTCTACTTGAAGAAGCGCACGAGCGATACCATGACGAATCGCACCTGATTGTCCACCGTAACCACCACCAACAACGTTTACGAAAACGTCGTATGAACCTTCAGTTGATGTAACTGCAAAAGGTTGGTTGATGATCAAACGTAGGTCAGCATGTGGGATGTATTCTTCTACATCTTTTTTGTTAACAGTGATTTTACCAGTACCTGGAACCAAACGAACGCGTGCAACAGCGTTTTTACGACGGCCAGTACCTGCATATTGTGCTTGTGCCATTATTTAATGCTCCTTTCCTCTTAGATAAGTCCTGAGATGTCAAGTACTTCTGGTTGTTGTGCTGCGTGAGTGTGCTCACCCCCAACGAAGACTTTCAATTTCATACCTTGTGCACGTCCAAGAGTGTTATGTGGAAGCATGCCTTTAACTGATTTTTCAATCAAGCGAACTGCGTTTTTAGAGCGAAGTTCACCAGCAGTGATTGATTTCAAACCACCTGGGTACATTGAGTGAGTGTAGTAAACTTTATCAGTCGCTTTTTTACCAGTTAATTTAACTTTTTCAGCGTTGATAACGATAACGAAGTCACCTGTATCAGTGTGTGGTGTGAAAGTTGGTTTGTTTTTTCCGCGAAGTACGCTAGCAACTACTGCAGAAAGACGTCCAAGTGGCACATCAGTTGCGTCAACAACGTACCATTTGCGTTCAACTTGGCCTGGTTTAGCCATGAAAGTTGTTTTGTTCATGATTTCTCCTATACGAATTCGTAATATTTGTTTACAGGGTGATGGGTGTTCCGTCCCATCGAAGGTATTTGGAAGGTTCCGGGGCCTTTCAAATGGGGTAAACAATACCGCCTACTATAATATCAAACTTAACAGGCTCTAGTCAAGTGCTTTAGCCATTTTTATTGGATTATTTTTTCTTTCGTTTTTGGGGAATGGCAGAGCTGCTCTGCTGATGTTATTGGGAATCATCAGCCTCCCAAAAAAGATCGTCTAAGGTCTTATCAACCACTCGACAAATGGCAATGCAAAGATTAATCGTTGGGTTGTAATCACCTTTTTCAACAGCGGCAATCGTTTGTCTGGAGACGCCTACTAAATCTGCTAGAGCTTGTTGAGACAAATCCTTGCCTGCACGCGCTGCTTTTAATTTGAGGTTCTTCATTCATCTGCCTCTTTAGCATCCAGATAATGACGATAGAGAATACTAGCTCCCATACTAAGAAGCGTTATTCCTAACACCATCAAAGACCCACTGCCGCCAACCTTGAAAAAATTTCCCATTTTAAGCGGTCCTGTCATCATCTCTCTTACTGCCAAGCCTATAACGACTAAGCTCATTCCTGTTGCTATCATCCCCATCAGTACTCCTTGTTTTCCAAAGCGCCTATCCACAAATGGGGAAGCTCCGTTGAGGTTACAATATGTCGTTTGAACTGCCAACCCTCCCCATAAAGCCAACGTAAAGAGGAAGCTTGCAGATACCAGTCCCTCTGTGAATCGGCTAATAAAGAGTGACAGCCAGACAACCACAATCATAAACCAAAACCCAATAGTGTATCCTTTGAGAAGAATCTGTTTTTGGCGTTCATCATATTTGGGCAGCTTCTGATTGTCCCTTACCTTAGAATCCAGTACTTCCTTGCTGTCTAGTCTCGTTTGGAGCTTTTTCGCTGTCTTTAGTCCCCATACCAACAATATGAGACAGCTAGTCAATATAACAGCTGCGCCTCCAAATAAATAACGTTGAAAACTGATTGTAGCCAGCAGTGTTGCTACTATCACAACTAGATCCATCACTGCTGTTATGACAATGAAACTCCATTGCGACTTAACGAGATTTTGTTTGCTATCAAGCATGATTTATTTCTCCTTCGACCTTTTATATGACATAATATAAATTATTTTGGATATTTTGTCGACTATATTTTACATTTTGATTGATTTAAGTATCAAAAAAGAATTGAAGATTGAACTGCACCCCAAAAGTTAGACAACAAATCTAACTTTTGGGGTGTTTTTCTATGAAATTAAGTTATGAAGATAAAATTGAAATCTATCGCTTACGACAATCTGGTTGGACATGGCCTAAAATCAGTCAAACATTTAATATGAGTAAGTATAACCTTCAATACATGGTCCGCCTTATTGATATACACGGATTGGAAAGTGTTTGTAAAAGGAAAAATAGGTATTATTCTCCTGAACTAAAGCAGGAAATCATAAACGAAGTTCTGATGAAAGGTAGGTCTCAGCTAGAGGTTTCTCTAGATTATGGATTACCAAACAAGGGAATGCTTCCTAATTGGATAGCGCAATACAAGAAAAACGGGTATACTATTCTTGAGAAATCAAGAGGGAGACCTGTAAAGATGGGACGCAAACCAAAGAAAAAACTTGAAGAAATGACTGAATTAGAGCGTCTTCAATATGATAATGAGTACCTTAGAGCGGAGAATGCCGTACTAAAAAAGTTGAGAGAACTCCGATTGAGGGACGAAGCAAGGCTCAAAGAGCAACAGAAATCATTCAAGGACTAATCAATGTATTTGATTTAAGAATCCTACTTAATATTTTGAAGCTGTCTCGATCAACCTACTATTATCAGGTTAAACGTCTAACTCAGGGAGATAACAACAAAGAATTAAAAGAAGCTATTCAAGATATTTATTCTGAGAACAAAGGGAGATATGGTTACCGTAGAATTCACCTCGAACTTAAAAATCGAGGCTATAAAGTTAATCATAAGAAAGTTCAACGTTTGATGACAGAACTTGGTTTGAAAGCTAGAATCCGTGCGAAACGTCGCTATAACTCTTATAAAGGTGAGGTTGGCAAGAAAGCTGATAATCTCATTAAGCGTCAATTTAAAGCTACCCAACCACTTAAGAAGTGTTATACCGATGTCACAGAGTTTTCAATTCCTGCTAGTGATCAAAAATTGTATCTATCACCAGTTCTTGATGGCTTTAACAGTGAGATTATTGCATATCATTTATCTACCTCGCCAAACTTACAACAACTTAAAACGATGCTTTCCGAGGCTTTTCCTGAACAAACTTACCAGGGCACTATTTTACATAGTGACCAAGGATGGCAATATCAACACACTTACTACCATCATTTTCTTGAGGTGCATGGAATGAGACCGTCCATGTCGCGTAAAGGAAATAGCTTAGATAACGGCATGATGGAATCTTTTTTTGGAACATTGAAGACAGAAATGTTTTATGGGTTTGAGAAGGAATTTACTTCCCTCGAAACATTAAAAACAGCTATTTCAGAATATATCAACTACTACAACACTAAACGAATCAAACTTACATTAAAAGGACTAAGTCCTGTGCAATACAGAACTCAATCCTTAACTTAAAATATAATGTCCAACTTTTGGGGGTCACTTCAGATTTCTCTTCAATCCTTATAACTGATTAACGGGGATTCTGCCCAATAACAAAAACTGCCAAGGTGTTAGGTCCAACGTGAGCTGAGATAACTGGTCCAAGTGGCATCATAAGAACGTCGCTAACAGCCTCACGTGCTAGAAGTTGCTCTCGTAACTTCTCAGCACCCTCTTGGTCACTGGTGTAAGACACAATCACCGTCGAATCCGCAATATCTTTTTCCACTTGTGCTACCATTTCTTTGATGGCTTTTTGACGGCCTCGAATCTTTGCGATAGGAACTAATTTCCCTTCTGCATCAATCCACAAAAGAGGCTTGATACTGGCCAAGCTACCTAGAAAAGCAGAACTTTTTGATAACCGTCCACCGCGCATCAAATGAAAGAGATCATCTACCAAGAAATAAGTGCGTAGTCGGGGTAAGATATTTTCAATGAGCACTTTGGTTTCGCTAATCGTTTTGCCACTATCTCTAGCTTCCGCAGCTAGAATCGTTAAATAACCTTCACCGCCTGAAGCAGCCAAAGTGTCAACAACTTCTATCACGGCATCTGGATAATCTTCTAACACCATATCACGAGCCATCATAGCACTGTGATAGGTTCCTGAAAGGACTGATGAAAATGCTAAATACAAAAGAGGTTTTTGATGCTTCGCATGCTCTCTGAAAACTGCCTCAAACTCTCCCACATTAATTTGACTAGTTTGAGGATGACTGCCTGCTTTCATTTTTTCCAAGAGAGAATCACTCCTAAGGCGATCTGGCCCTACCGTTTCATAGACCTTACCATCACATGTAATAATTAATCCCATAAGAACTATATTATGGTCGTCCGCCCAAGAAGGGCACAAATCCGCAGTGGAATCTGTCATTAAAGTAAAAGTCATAGCGTCTCTACTCATTAGATGTTTTTATTTAGTTTGAACATCAAATTATTATCGCCTTATTCTATCAAAACTCGCACTTAGCGAGTATAAAACTATCAATCCTCTAAATGCGTCATGAAGTCTTTTAATTGATTCATTTGACTTTGATCAAATGGTCTCAGTTTGGGTGTTTTTAAGTCAATTGCCTGAGCCATTTTATCTAAATCAGCTTTGACAGTATTAACCCTTTGCTCTAACTCTCTAGCAGTTACCCGCAGGGCACCTTGGGAGAAAATGGTCCACTGTTCATTCAAATCACTGGTTGCCACTTCTACTAAGTGAATCGCAGTGTTTAACTCTGCAGCCATGCGTTCAATATAAGCATCTGCCGTTTCTTCTTCGGTAAACACAACGGAGATTTTGTATTGGTCGTAACGCTGTCTCAATCCTGGCACATATTGAGCATCAAAAACACAAATAATGTTAATATTCTCAAAATGGGCATAATGGTTAAGTTTTGTTAAAAGTATGTTACGTGCCTGATCTAGCTGATTGGTTTTAAATAGTTGACGTGTGGATTGCCAAAAAGCAATCATATTATAACCATCAACTAACAAAATACGTTTTTTCATTAGTTATAGTCTATTACGGAAAACTTCATACATCAAAATAGCTGCCGCGACACTAGCATTTAGGCTTTGTACATGACCGTTCATCGGAATCGTAATCATCTCATCAACCTGTTTTTTAATGTTGGCCGAAATACCTTTCCCTTCATTTCCAATAATCAGGGCTAACTTCCCGCTGGTATTCCAACGATGCGAGGGGGTTCCATTCATGTCTGTACCAAATGTCCAGAATCCTTTTGCTTTCAGCTTATCCAGCGTTTGACTGAGATTAGTTACACGGGCAATCGGAACATGCTCCACAGCTCCTGTTGATGTTTTTGAAACAACCGATGTAACGCCGACGGCACGATGTTTAGGTATAATCACCCCACACACATTGGTCGCGTCAGCTGTTCGCAGAATAGACCCTAAATTATGAGGGTCTGTCAAACCATCTAAAATCAAAATCAAAGGGTTCTCTTCTTGCTCTGCTTTTTCTAAAATCACATCCAACTCGGTATAAGCAAAGGCTGATACTCTAAGGACAAAACCTTGATGAACTGCTCCTTCTGTCATTTCTGATAAGGTTTTCTTAGGTGTCCAGGAAATAGACACCTTCTTCTCAGTGGCTAAACGCTTGATGTTATCAACGTTTTTTCCTCTTAAATCCTCTTGGATATAGAGTTTGTTTCCTGTGTTGGCGTGGAGACTTTCCGTCACAGCATGGACACCATAAACGATGTCGTTTGTTTCAATAGTATCTTTATCTTTCATAGTTCTTATTATACCACGGATGCCTCAAAATAGATGTGTCAGCTCACTTATTTTCGCTTAGCGACTTTTTGGATAACAAGAAACAAGCTCAAAGCAACGACTGCCACTAAACCTGATAAAAGCCAAGGAAAGCCTTTTTTAGGTTCCGTCTTCTCTTCTTCTCGGTCAGCTAACATTTTAGTATCTTGGTTTTTATCTTCTTGAGTACCTGAAGTAACCTTAGCAGATGCTGTTTTTTGAGAAGTATTCCCTTGGGTTGTTCTTGTTATTTGCTGGTTAGCATTGCCATTTGTTCCTGAAGCCAAGTTTGACTGCTGCCCACCAGTTATGGTGCTAGCAGTAGACTGGTTATTTTGGTTGGGTGTTGTGGTCTTTTTGTCATTGCTTGCTGGGGATTTTTTAGCTTTAGTCTGATCAAAATGAACAGCTGTCGATTGACCACTAGCCAACGCTTCCTTGTCCTGAACACTCACCGCAACACGGTAATCATTGCTTTTTAGACCAGTTAAATCAAACCAGGCTGTAAATCGACGTTGTCCTGGTGTCATGGTATAAACCCAGCTGGTAATGGTATTGCCATTGGCATCTTGAAGCATAACAGTTGCTTGAGCAGATTGACTAACCGGTTGCTCGGTCGCAATAGTTGCGTCAATATACGGTTCATTTCCACGCATACTTGCGTCTACATTAACCTGATTAGTTTTGGTTTCTGCAGTCATCTTGTCTGGTTGACTGTCCTCTGCATAGACAGCATAAGGTGAGCTCACAGATAAAACAGAAGCTATAAGTAAAGTGGTTGAGATTAATCCAAGTGATTTTTTTATAGATGTCATAACAGGGGTCTCCTCTGTGTTTCGTTTTTTTACTCTTTCATTATAATCTATTCGAAAATTTTTGCAATAGTTTTGTGTCTTTTTTGTTAAAATTATTTCAAATATATTACAATTGTTTCTTTAAGAAGTCATGCCTCTAGTACTCCTTATGTTAAATGATGTATCATAACAACAATCATGATAATCATCCCTGCTGGCAGAGCTAATTCTATTAGTTTGAAATCTTCCTAAATGCCACCTAGTAACCAGCAATTCTAAGCCATTACCAAAATGGTATACGCAATCATTTTGAAACAATGAAAGAGAGCCTCCTAGGAGAACTCTCGCGCATGGTTATGCATTCTTTTCCACATAGGTGATACACCATGTAATCAATTCTTCTAAACGAGCCTTTTGGTCAGTCATATCAAGATAGCCCATGACGGCTTCAAATCCTGTTGACATCCGATAAGTCACCACGTCCGCATTTTTAGCTTTGGTGTGACTGTTGGTGTTGCGACCACGTCTGTAAATGTCTTCTTCTTTTTCGGTCAATAGCTGCGCTTCTAGCATAGCCTGAATCAGATTAGCTTGTGCCCTAGCAGAAACGTATCTCGTTGCTAAATGGTGTAGCTGGCTAGGTTTCGTTTTGCCTTGAAAAATCAGATGGCGGCGAATATAGTAGGAATAAACCGCATCACCTTCGAAGGCTAGGGCAATGCCATTGATCAAATTCACATCAACTGGATTAGTCACGTGTCCACCTCACACCATCTTTGGTATCTAGCAACTTGATGCCTTGAGCTGCTAACTGATCTCGGATAGCATCAGCTGTGGCAAAATCACGGTTTGTGCGTGCTTCTTGTCGCTTGGCAATCAAAGCTTCAATATCCGCATTAAGTACCTCTTCTTCAAAAATGATTCCAAAAACAGCTAAGATTTTCTCAAAGGCTTCTTTAACCATTCCAGTGTAAGAACCAGAATTAATCCACTTAGCCATGTCAAACACTACGGTAATCCCATTTGCTGTGTTAAAATCATCGTCCATAGCGTCTTGGAAAGCTGTGACAAAACGTTTTAGCTCTTGCTCATCTGCCTTTTCTGTCAGAGGCTGTTGGAAAGTGTTTTTGAGGTATTTGAGATTGACTTCCGCATCACGAATAGCCTTATCTGTGAAATTAATTGGTTTTCGGTACTGTTGTGTGGCAAGGAAAAAGCGTAAAACTTGACCATCAACGGTTTGTAACATGTTATGAACGGTCACAAAATTACCTAGTGACTTGGACATTTTTTCATTATCGACATTGACAAACCCGTTATGCATCCAATAGTTTGCAAAAGTCTTGCCTGTTTTGGCCTCAGATTGAGCAATTTCATTGGTATGATGAGGAAATTCCAAATCAGCGCCGCCACCATGAATATCGATGGTGTCACCAAGAATTTCAGTAGCCATCACAGAACATTCAATATGCCAGCCTGGACGACCAGGCCCCCAAGGGCTATCCCATGAAACCTCACCTGTCTTGGCTGATTTCCAGAGGGCAAAATCTAATGGGTTTTCTTTCAAACTTGTCTCAGCATCTGTCCGACCACTGGCTCCAACTTCCAGTTCTGATATGGTTTTATTAGCTAGTTGGGCATAATGCTCTGACTTTTCCACTCGAAAATACACATCACCAGCTACCTCGTAAGCAAAACCTTTGCTGATTAAAACTTGAACAAATGAGATGATTTCAGCCATGTAATCCATAACACGAGGATTTTGCGTAGCTGGTTTAACACCGAGCGCCTTGGTATCTTCCATAAAAGCTGCAATAAAGCGATCTGACAGCTCTTTTGGAGACACCCCTGCTTGTGCAGCTGCCTTGATGATTTTATCATCAACATCGGTAAAATTGGAAACATAGTTGACCTTATAGCCAGCATACTCAAAATAACGTCGAATCGTATCAAAAGCGACCGCAGATCTGGCATTTCCAATATGAATATAATTATAGACTGTTGGTCCACAAACGTACATATTGACTGTATTTTCAGTCAAGGGCACAAACTCGCGGAGCGAACGGGTCATGGTATCATAAATTTTAATCATGTAAACTCCTTATTCAATGGTGTGTCGTTAGTCCTCATCTTGGTGATTTGAATCCTTTTCTGAAATGGTATTCCACTTTTTTAATAGTTTCATATTAATGGCAAGACCGATGAGCCAGAACAAAGTCAAAATAAAGTAACCAACTGCTTTAACCATTTCTTGTCTCAACAAAAAGACAAGTCCGGCTATTAGCGTAATACTAGCCACAAGTATAGATAAACCAATGATGACATAGATGCCAACTGTTACTTTTTTCATGATGCTCCTTTATTAACGAAAAACCTTCACAAGCTGTGAAGGTCAGTCCAGCTAACTAAGCTTAACGGACTACTTTGCTATTTTTGTAAAGTTCCCAGACAGTGAGAATAAATCCCCAGACTGGTAGCATTAGCCAAACCCAACTCTCACTCAGCAAGGAGTCCCAAAAATTTTAAAGCTTGCCAAGAGCATTAGCAAATTTAAAAAATTCTTCTTCACATCAGTCATCAGCTGTCTTTTTTAATTGACCTATAACTTTGACGAGTAGTAAGAGGCTTCTCGTTGTTCTTGTAAACTCTGGATTTTGAGACTATCTTTTTGACCGTGGACACGAACAATTTTAGCTGGCACACCTACAACTGTGACATCTTCAGGGACGTCTGACAACACCACAGCTGCTGCTCCAACTTTAGCATTAGCTCCAATTTCAATAGGCCCAATAACCTGGGCATGAGCCGAAACCAAGGCTCCTTGACGGACAGTCGGGTGGCGTTTCCCACGGTCTTTTCCGGTTCCACCTAGGGTCACCCCATGATAAAGCATCACGCCTTTTTCAACAATAGCTGTCTCACCAATGACAAGTCCTGCACCATGGTCAATGAAAACACCAGGGGCAATCTGGGCCCCGGGATGAATTTCAATCTGTGTCCAAAACCGCCAGAATTGACTGTGCATCCTGGCTAATAATTTAAAATGGTGCCGCCACAAAAAGTGCGATAGGCGGTGGGCAGCCAAAGCTTTGATGCCTGGGTAAGTAAGGATGACTTCAAGGCTGCTACGAGCAGCTGGGTCCAGAGCCTTAATGATAGCAATACTTTCTTTCCACCAACCCATAGCGACTCCTATGCTTGATCTAAATCTGACCAATCAACAAGTATTTGCTGGTCATCAAAGGGGTTGATAGCAACTCCGAAAGTCTCATCAAGGTCATTCTCACCATTTCTCGGTTGGTAAATATCCTCAATTGTCCAGGTAAGAATAACCCCTTCAGCTTTTCTAAAGAGACCGCCAAAGTCATCTTGGTTGTACCATTTCGCAAAGCTTTGAAGATTCGAAAAGGCAGGAACATAGCTTTTCCCTTCAGGAGTTGACATGGTAGGAAAAAGGCGATCGTAATGGTTATCATCTTTAGGATAGACAAAGGCAGGAACAAGGTAGACCTTGTCCATCGTATCTGCCGCCACATTGTCATCACTCATAAGTGCATTTAACACCGTAGTGTAATGGTTCATAAATTGAATCATGTCACTGCTTTTGAAAATGGTGGAGTTCCCAAAATCTCCCTTTTTCTTAAGGTTAAAAGCCAATCCAGCTGCACCAGATGTAATGACCTCTTCTAGCACTGCAAGTGCAGAGCGCTCCAACCAATACTGACTTTGAGCACTCTTTTGTTCCTCTTTAAAGAGGGCCATATCTTCCTTATCGGTAAAAACAGGGGTAACCTTGACACCTTCGACCTCTATCACGTAGGGTTCTTTAGCAGCCCAGACGGGGAAATTGTGGAAGGCGTTGACAAGGGCAACACTATCCAAAAAATTATCAGGCGCATTGATAAAGGCTCTTAACCGAACATCTAATTCATTGAGTTTAGTCATGATTTTCTTCTTTTTTCACTTCTTTTTTCTCTGGTTTTGGTGGGCGTGGAATCAAGGCCTTCATTGAGGCATCCACACGACCTTTCTCATCAATCTTAATGACCTTAACATCAACTTCTTCACCCACTTCGAGAACATCTGACACGTTGGTTGTTCTCGTCCAAGCAATTTCAGAAATGTGAACAAGAGCATCTGTCTTGTCAAAGAGGTTGACAAAGGCACCAAATTTCTCAATACGGACAACCTTAGCATGGTAAACTTCGCCTACCTTAGCTTCACGAACCAGATCAGCGATGATTTCTTTAGTGCGGTTAATGGCAGCTTGGTCACTTGAGTAGATAGAGACATTTCCTTCATCATCAATATCAATTTTGACACCCGTTTCGGCAATAATCTTATCAATGGTTTCACCACCTTTACCAATAACCACTTTGATTTTATCCACGTCAATCTTGATGGTGTCAATCTTCGGTGCAGTTGGTGCTAACTCAGGACGTGGTTCAGCGATAGTTGCTTCAATCACATCAAGGATTTCAAAGCGAGCTTTTTTAGCTTGTGCAAGAGCTTCTTCTAGGATTTGAGGCGTAATCCCTGCAATCTTAATATCCATTTGAAGGGCTGTAATCCCTTCACGGGTTCCTGCCACTTTAAAGTCCATATCTCCAAAATGGTCTTCAAGACCCTGAATGTCAGTCAAGACAGTATAATTTGTCCCATCGGAAATGAGACCCATGGCAATCCCTGCCACAGGCGCCTTAATCGGCACACCACCCGCCATTAAGGCAAGGGTACCAGCACAGATAGAAGCCTGAGAAGACGAACCGTTAGATTCCAGAACTTCGGCAACTAAACGAATAGCATAAGGAAATTCTTCTAAGCTTGGCAAGACTTGTTCGAGAGCGCGTTCACCTAAGGCACCGTGTCCAATTTCACGACGACCTGCGGCTCCGTAACGACCAGTTTCACCAACTGAATATTGTGGGAAATTGTAGTGATGCAAAAAGCGTTTTTTGTACTCTGGGGCCAGACCATCAATGATTTGAGTTTCTCCCATTGGTGCCAAAGTCAAAACAGATAGCGCCTGAGTTTGACCACGTGTAAAGAGACCTGATCCATGTACTTTTGGCAAGAAGTCAACCATAGCATCAAGCGGACGAATTTCGTCAATCTTACGACCGTCAGGACGAATCTTGTCCTCTGTAATGAGGCGACGTACTTCAGCATGTTCCATTTGTTCAAGGATTTCTGCCACATCACGCATAATGGTTGCTAGGTTTTCGTCTTCTGCGTAACGCTCCTCGTACTCAGCCTTAACCATTTCTTTAACGGCTTCTGTGGCTGCTTCACGCGCTTTTTTCTCTTCAACTTGAACAGCTTTTTGCAACTGGGCATTGTATTTAGCTACAATATCAGCTTGTAAGTCTGCATCCACCTGTAACAGTTCAACTTCGGCTTTTTCTTTACCAACAGCGGCTACGATTTGTTCTTGGAAGATGATTAATTCTTGAATAGCTTGGTGACCTTTTAAAAGAGCCTCAAGCATGATGTCTTCTGATAATTCTTTGGCACCAGATTCAACCATGTTGATAGCTTCTTTACTACCCGCAACGGTTAATTCTAAGAGCGATGCTTCCATCTGTTCTTTATCTGGGTTAATGATGAACTCGCCATCAATATAGCCAACTTGAACACCTGCAATCGGTCCATTAAATGGAATATCTGAGATTGACAAGGCCAGAGATGAGCCAAACATCGCTGCCATTGGAGCGCTAGCATTTTCATCATAAGAAAGGACAGTGTTAATCACTTGTACTTCGTTACGGAAACCTTCGGCAAACATTGGACGAATCGGGCGGTCAATCAAACGAGCTGTCAAGGTCGCATCTGTTGAAGGGCGTCCCTCACGTTTCATGAAACCTCCTGGAAATTTACCAGCGGCATACATTTTTTCTTCGTAATTTACTTGAAGAGGGAAGAAATCACCCGTTGCCATTTTCTTAGACATAACAGCTGCGGTCAGAACGGTTGATTCTCCGTAACGAACAACGGTTGCCCCGTTGGCTTGCTTAGCGACTTGACCAACTTCAACAACAAGGGGTTTCCCTGCAAATGTTGTTGTAAAGGTTTGTTTTGACATATATTCTCCTTTTAGTCTCAGAAAGTCAATATGTCATTGACTTCTGCTTAAATTCAATTGTTATACGTTGTTTTGCTACAAAAAGCAACCTGTCAGGCTTGTCACAAGCTCCTCTTTGTATCAAACGACGTATCTGCTACATTTTACCATAAAATAGCAGAAATTTCACTGTCAGATCGCAATCTCTTGAAATGCCCTTAAAAAATCCGAAGCAGGTCTCATTACCTTTGAAAAAAGTCAAAAAGCAGGCTTTTCTACCTGCTTTTGTCTTCTAACGTTACTAATTGTCATCCTCTAAAATTTTAAAGCCAAGGCTGGTACTGTCTTTCAGAAACATTTGCACGGTTTCAAGGGAATAGTCTTCTAAATCTTTTCCTCGAAGAGGCAACTTGGCAATCAAATCAGTGGTACAAGTAATAATGTCAACACCTAGCTGATCAGCTTGATAGATATTATAAGTTTCCCGTGGACTAGCCCACAACAATTCGACCCCTTCTTTTTGACGACAAATGCGCAGAGCTTCTTCCATGATCGGCATTGGATCAACGCCGGTATCTGCAATACGACCAGCAAAAACAGATACAATAGCTGGCACTCCAGCGGTTAAATGATCAACCACAGCTTGAGTTTGTTCAATTGTAAAAATGGCTGTGACGTTTAACTTAATGCCTTTGGCTGACAACTTTTGAATGAGGGGACACGTTGATTCGCCTGTAGAAGTGGTGACTGGAATTTTCACATAGACATTGTCACCTAGACTAGCAATTTTCTCAGCTTCGTTTTCCATACTTGGTAAATCATCTGCAAAGACTTCAAAGGACACTGGGTAGTCTGTAATATGGGCAAGCACTTCTTTGGCAAAGCCAATATAAGAAGAGATGCCTGCTTTTTTCATCAAGCTTGGATTGGTTGTAAAGCCTGTGACCAAACCTGTTTGCAAATCCTTTAACATGGTCTCTAGGACCGCACCGTCTGAAAAGACTTTAACGCTTAATTTTTTTGTCATCATATCCTCCTTTTAGATTTCTTCTGAAACATTATTAATGGCCTCTTGAGATTTTGACAGAAAGCTTGGAAGCACCAATACAATAGCAAGTAAAGCAACCACCAAGTAAATACCGATTTGACCAATCGACGTTCCTAAGCGGCCCAATAAAATCCCTAAAACACCGAAATCCACATCTCCAAAGGTTGTGTTTGAAAAACCAAGTTTACCAAGTACAGGTAGAAGCATGGCAGGCAAGAAGGCTAGTAATAAGCCATTAGCGAAAGCACCAATCATCGCGCCGCGACGACCACCTGTTGAATTTCCAAAAATCCCTGCTGTTGCGCCGCAGAAGAAATGAGGCACCATACCTGGGATAATCAGGACACCACCTGCAACTCCTAAAATCAACATCCCAAGCAAGCCACCAACAAAACTTGACGCAAAACCGATGATAACAGCGGTTGGCGCATAAGGGAAGAATACCGCACAGTCTACGGCTGGAATAGCATTTGGGATCAATTTGTTAGCAATACCTTGGAAGGCTGGAATCAAGTCAGCCAAAATCATGCGAACACCAGCGTAGACAATTGCCACACCAACCGCAAAGGTAAGACCACTTTTAATGGCAAAGATAAATGGATTTTGACCTGCTGCTAATTCTTCTGCTACTGAAACATCCCTCAAAACAGAAGCCACTGTTGCCACCAAGTAGAAAATCACCATAATAAGTCCTGTCGAAATGGTGGTATTGCGCAAGAAGCTCCATTTTTCAGAAATCTGAAGGTCCTCTGTATCTTTACTGTCTTTGCCAACCTTGCTACCAACCCAGGCAGAAAGATAATAGCCCAAACTACCAAAGTGTCCCATGGCGATTTCATCTCCGTCAGTCACTTTCAGAGTATACTGTTGACCAATGGCTGGCGAAATAGCTGACCAAGCTCCCAAAAGGAACCCACCTAAGATAATCAAAAGACTCCCTTTGAAACCAACAGCTCCAAGCACCGCGGACAAGAGACAAGCCATAAAGAAGCTGTGATGTCCTGTTAAGAAAATGTATTTGAAGCGTGTAAAGCGAGCAAAAGCCAAATTGAGCAATAACCCAACCACCAAGATGGACATGGTTTCCACACCCAGAATCTTTTGAGCGACAGAAGTGACGGCTTCGTTATTCGGCACTACCCCAGTGATACTAAAACCGTGCTCAATGAGTTTGGCAAGAGGGTCCAAATTGGTCACAATAACACCTGCCCCTGCAGCAAGCATAAGGTATCCCAAAATCGGTCCCAAGGTTCCTGTCAACACCTTATGAGCAGGTGTTTTCAAAGCCACCAACCCTGCAAAGGCAATCAAGCCCATTAAAAATGCAGGTTCTTTTAAAATATCTCGAATAAATGATAATAATGCTTCCATAGTATCTCCCTATCTCCTTTAAAGGCTTATTCCTTGCCACTCATTTCCTTGAGAACTGGAACCAAATCTTCTTCAATTTTTTTACGATTAGTATAGCTCTTAACGATACAAACCTTGGCATCCTCTGGAAAAATATCTTTAAATTCTTTAACGGTAACAAATAAATCTGCACCCTTTCCAACAGCCGCATTGGAATCACAGGATTCTGCATCCACATCAATACCCAAACTAGATGCGATAGCTTCGACTTTCATGCGAAGTAACAAGCTACTACCAATACCGTTTCCACAAACTGTTACAATTTTAATCATGTGATTCATCTCCTTTTTCAATCATATGGCTAATCAGACTCACTATTTTATCAGTATTCTCAGCCTCAATTAATTGCTCAATATGTTCATCGTCATCTAAAATCAACGACAGTTCCTGCAAAGCCTTCAAATGTGAACTAGAATCCACAGCAGACAAAACAACAATCAATTGCACTTGCTTGTCTGGATCACCTTCTTGCTTCAAATCAAAGCTGACAGGTTCTTTTAGTTGTAAGAGAGACATGCCTAACTGCCGTGCTCCTTTTTCAGGCGCCGCATGAGGAACAGCCACCTTAGGGGCTAAAACAATATAGGCCCCTAGCTCATTGACCGAATCAATCATACCGTCGATATAAGATGTTTCAATCATCTGGTGTTCTAGTAAAGGCTGAGCAGCCAAACAAATCGCTTCCTGCCAATCCGAAACAGCATCAGCCTGCCTAATAAAATCTGCTGTTAACAAGTCCAATAGTCCTAGACCTCCTTTTTCAATCGTTAAATGGTTACCAATCAGGTAACGGGATAAATCACTAACAAGTCCTTCTTTATTAGTAATCGTGGTGTGTTTATGAATAATACTCAACAGGTCATCCAAAGCGAATTGCTCTGACAAGGGAAGATGAAAGTCATCACAGACCATCTTTTTCAACATCATTTTCTCAACAGGTCCCATCAAAGCTTGCGTCACATAAACAGGTTTAGCACAGTCAAAAGCTACTGTTGAAAAAATCAAATCAAAGGATGCTGGATCTAACAACTTTATTTTGTCCAGCTGGTGAATCCTAATAAACTGTAGTTGTGGAAAAAGTTCCTTCAAGGTTGCCTCCAACATCAGAGACGAACTAATGCCATTAGGGCAAACAGATAAGGCTACCAGCTGATTGCTTGGCCTCTTCTTAGAGGCCTGCAACCATCTCCCAAAATGAATGGTAAAATAAGCAACCTCATCTTCATTAACTGGTTTCCCCAATTGTTTTTCTAGAGGAGAAAGACTACGCTTGACCAAGTAAAAGAGAGATTCATAATCTTGTTTGATTTGTTCCTTCAAAGGATTGGTCAAGTTAATGTCGTAGTAAAGTCGGTAATAAGCCGGCAAAAGGTGACTGTATAGGTTCTGACGAAGTTCTGGGGTATCGGTGATAGACAAGCCCGTGTTAACCGCCACCGAATTGATGATTTCCTCCATAATGTCATAGATAGGTTGCTGAAAGACTAAGGCTAAGTCACCTTGAATACAACCAAGTAACCTAGATTGAACCAAATATTTTTCTTGGGTTAGACTGGGGAAGTTGACCAATAACTGGTCCACCATCGTTTCAACAGCTGGCGAAGCTAAAGGAAAAGTGTCCACTGCTTCAGCCCTTACATCTCGTGAAAATGGTCGATGAGCGAGAAGGCAGAAAAAATAAATCAAATCCCTCAATTTCTCCGAAATAAAAGTCAAGTGGTTCTCTCTGCTCAGTTCCTCCAACGTTGCTGCCATCACCTTTGTCTGGTCGGGCAAACCAAGTTCATGCAATAAGTAACTGAACACACAAGGTCCTGGTGTGACTTGCAAAAGAGAACTGACCGCTGATTCTAAGAGACGCCGCAAAGCTAAGGGTTCTCCTTCAAAAAAATAACCATCCTGGCGATTGTAAGCTAAAGTTACCTGAAAGGCTTGTACCCGATCACGCACCAAGTTTAAATCAGCAATAACGGAATTTCTGCTTAGCCGTAACAAGCTTTCCAAGTGGTTAATGGAGATAAATTCTTTAGCCATCATGATGTAAATGATAATCATGTCCAGACGCTCATCTTGAAAAAGATAGTCGTCTAAGGTAGGTAGCATGCGATTCAACAAGTTCTTTTCAGTAAGGTCTGGCGGATAAACCAGCTGCCTGTCCAGAACAATAAGGGGTAACTGATACAGCGACAGACTGTCATTGATTTTAGCAATATCTGCCAGTATATGACGTTTGCTTGTCTTTAATATGGATTCAAATGCCTCCAGTGAATGTCCTTTATATTTAGAAAAGAGTTGATATTTTCTGATGAGCTCATGAGATAGCATGTCATCTCCTCCTATAATGCTAGTATAAAATGAAGCGTTTTCATTTTCAAGATAAATTGAGTCCAATTGTCTCACGTCATTTTTGACTGCAATTGGACTCAACAGGTGATATCATTGTAACAAGTTCCTCAAAAGGTAGCAAAAATTAGGCAAATCTGGGAATTGATTTCCTTTTTCTTCATGATATAACAAAAGATACCTCATCACTGAGATACCTTTTATTGCTAGATAAAATCATCAACTGCTAACGAAACAACCTTAGACCATTCTAGCCAAATGTGTAAGTTAACAAACAACATGTCAAAAATTAAAAAGCCCACTGCATAAGCAGAGGACTTTTTAAACTTGAAATTAACGACGAAGTCCAAGAGATTGGATCAACTCACGGTAACGGTTAACATCTGTACGACGTAGGTATGCCAACAAGTTACGACGGTGACCGATTTTCTTCATCAATCCACGGTAAGTAGCGTGGTCTTTTTTGTGTTCTTTGATGTGGTTGTTCAAGTGGTTGATTTCCCATGTAAGAACTGCAACTTGAACTTCTACTGAACCAGTATCGCCTTCATGACGTGCATATTGAGCGATGATTTCATTTTTTTTCTCTTTTGAGATTGCCATAATAATATCTCCTTTTTTTGCTTAATCCGAGTCCTAGGATTGGCACTCCTAAAACCAAGAAAAAGTTGGTTTGTCTTTCGACCACTCTATTCTAGCAGATTCGAAAAGCTAGGTCAACTGTTATTCGTTTATTTCGCCCTCGAGTCACTAAGTGGTCTTATTAAGCTTCTTGAAAAACCAGATATAACCTGCAAGTCCTGTTGCTAAACCAAGGCTTGCTAGTGCAAATATTAGATAGACGGCTTTTAAATCAGAACTTAGGTGAGATAGAAGCTGCAAAACCAAAGCAGCACCACCGCCGCCCAGATTACACCCTATCAAGACAAGAGTCGTGGCTGATGTCAATTGATGACTAGGAATTCTTTCCGAGAGAGCATGAAAAACATAGGTCACTCCGATACTGTAAACAAAACCAGTTGATAGGGCACCAATTGCTACTAAAAAGAGATTGTCTCCCTGCCATAACACTAACATGCCCAAACCTAAAACAAAAGCAACCCAAGCCATCACCATATCTTTTAATAACATAAGAAGGGGACTAAAACTGATGCCAGCCAAAATGCCCATAAACATCATCAAACTTAAAATCAAACTGGCTTGTGTGGCGCTCCCCATCTGACCTTGATCGATCACCTGAGGAATTCGCAAGGTATTAGAAGTATTGACTAAAATGACAAATCCAGCATAACCGGCCAACCCTAAAATCTGCCACAATTGCTTTAGTGATAAATTCTGACGCTCCTGTGACGCTACTGGAGCTTGATGAGAAATCATAGGAGGTACAAAAAGGAGGTAAAGTGCTAAAACAACAAACCCAAAGCCATAGATCAAATAAGCCAAAGACCAGCCAAAAGGAATCATATAACCCGCCAAAAAAGTAAGGAAGGCTGACCCTAAGACTTCTGCTGACCCTCGATAACCTAACATGGCTATCCTTTCCTTACCAGAAAAGCGTTCACTAATAATATTAATCGCGCGAGCGTTAATCAGACCAATACCTAACCCTAATAAAATCCGTGAGCCAAACACAAGTGGGTAAGCTTGATTGAGAACAGGAAAACTTCCACCACCTGCCAAAAGAAGGAGCCCCACTACAACTGTTGTACGTTCAGACAAAAAACGATTCAGGAAAGGCATAATGAGAAGAACCCCTAAAATGGCAAAAGAGGCCAGGGAAAATAGGATTCCCACAGACTGCGCCTGATAGCCCTGCGCTTGATAATAAGCAATCATTTTAGGAAGGGCGGGTGACACTGCAAAAGGTGAAACCATCATCAGGGACAAACTGAGGAGGCTTATTTTTTCAATAAGGGATTTTTGGGATACCATCAAAGAGACTCTCTTTCCTTGAATATTTTAGCTACCTTCAGTATAATCAAAAGAAAACGATAAAAATAGGACCTGGGTCATAAAAAGCCCATGAAGACGATTTCAGATACTAAATTGTTGGCACACTACTTAACAAAGCATCGGCTGGAGGAATTTTTCCAAAAAAATAGCCACCCATACCTGCAGCTAACCCACTACCTTAAAGGAGAAGCCATTTGTGTGCAAGACCAGGAACTCAAGGCTCTTTATTACTTGGTGCAAGGCAACATCAAAATTGTGCGACGCTTGTTTAATGGTAAAGAACACATTTTAGAAACCCATAACGGACCCATTCTTATCGGCGATATTGAATTAATGACCGATCAAAAAGCAGTGACCTCGGTCATTGTTCTTGATGAAGCTTATGTTGTCCAACTACCACTCACCTATAAAGAAAGCCTACTGACGGATGCAGACTTCCTCTATCATATTGGTCGAAGATTGGCTCAAAACTTTTACAAGCAAAATATCACCTCCACTACTAACATCACCTATACCGTCAAAGAACGTCTAGCCTCTTACCTCATTGCACATGAGAACCAGCAAGAAGTTCATTTAAACCTGACCTTACTGGCTGACCGTTTCGGGACCAGCTATCGCCACCTTCATCGAGTGGTTCATCAGCTCATCCTTCAAGGCATGATTGAGCGAACCTTTTTCAAAACCTATCGGATTATTAATCAGCAGGGCCTGCTTCAATTAAGCGCTAATGACTGATTGCATTTTCCTGACAAAAATAAAGGGAATCCACTAGGGATTCCCGGTTTTTAGAAACAGTGTCATCTTTCTCTCTAAAGATTCCATGTTTGGATATCATTGATGATTATACAAGGAAAGTAACAAGATGGCAACTGATTTAACTCCAATTGCTCATTTTTCTTTAAAACTGACATAGGTGGCTGATTTCTCAGCAACTGTCGGCTGAACCCTACTGTTGCCACTTCCTTTTGTGACTTCTTTTAAAAAGAAGCAATTTGTGATATAGTAAATCCAGTTAAAAAATTAAAGGAGTAGACATGTCTGCACAAGATAAAATAATTAAACCAAGTCATCTCATTACCATGGATGACATTATTCGTGAAGGGAATCCCACCTTAAGGGCTGTCGCTAAAGAAGTGACTCTTCCCCTAAGTGACGAGGATATTCTCCTAGGAGAAAAAATGATGCAATTCTTGAAGCATTCTCAAGACCCTGTTATGGGAGAGAAGCTAGGCCTTCGAGCGGGTGTTGGTTTGGCCGCACCTCAGATTGATGTGTCAAAACGCATCATCGCTGTGCTAGTCCCTAACCTTCCTGATCAAGAAGGAAACCCTCCAAAAGAAGCTTATAGTTTGCAAGAAGTCCTGTACAATCCTAAAATTGTTTCTCACTCAGTTCAAGATGCTGCTTTAGCTGACGGTGAAGGTTGCCTCTCTGTTGACCGAGTGGTTGAAGGTTACGTCGTGCGTCACGCCCGTGTCACCGTTGAGTATTTTGACAAGACTGGCGAAAAACATAAAATCAAGTTAAAAGGTTATAACGCTATTGTCGTTCAACATGAAATCGATCATATCAACGGAGTCATGTTTTACGATCGTATCAATCCAACAGCTCCTTTCAAAGCTAATGATAATCTATTACTTCTTGACTAAACCCTACTTAAAAGAGACTGGCTCTGTAGCCAGTCTCTTTTAAATTGTGAATTGAGGATAAGTGTTCTTAGTGAAGCTCTTGGAGGACTTCTTCAACTTGGTTAGCCAATTTTTCATGAAGGCTTTCTGACAAGGTAATTTTACCAGTTTCCCATGCTTCAGGATTAATTGGACCTCCTGCAAACTCACCAATAACATTGGTACGAATAAACGGCAACAATTCGCGATAATGTTTGAAAACAGCTTTTGGTGATTCCCCATTTGCAAGGGAAGATACTGTAAAGAATTTATCTTGGATTGATGAAGCTGCTGCATGATCGCTTGGATCAAGAGAACGGCTTGCCCAGTCCAATAAGTTTTTCACTGTTCCAGGAATTGACCAGTTATAAACAGGGGAGAAGATCCAGACAAGGTCTGCTGCTTCAAGCTCTTTACGGATGCGATCCATAGCTGGAACACCTTGAGCTTCCAATTCTTCGTTAAACAATGGAAGATCTGCATAATCCAGATAAGAAACTTCTGCACGATCGCCAATCATTTCTTCAGCGATTTGCGCCATTTGCTTATTAAATGAGTTTTGGCGTAATGATCCGACAATAAACAGAATTTTTTTAGACATGTGTTTCTCCTTTTATACTAGTTAGTGACTAATATTACTATGTAGTCATTATAACGTGAAACGGAAAAACTGTAAAGACCTTTGTTTATAGGTTTTTAAATTTTTTCAATAAAGTGATTAATTCTTTCTGTTCCACTTCGGTTAAAACAGAGAAGGCTTGCTCCACTCGCTTGATGTGTTTAGGAAGGGCGTCTTCAATTAAGGCTCTGCCTTGATCTGTCAACCCCACAAGATAAGCCCTTTTATCCTTGTCATCTTTGCAACGGCTAATCCACCCATTTCGCTCCATATTACGCAAAACCACTGTCATGTTTCCTGAGGTTGCCAGCAAGGAGTCAATGAGGTTATTAATGCGCATACTCCCTTTGGTATGTAAAACCTCTAACACACTAAACTGGGTAGGGGTCAAATTAGCATTCTTAAACACATCTGATCCAAAGGCATCTAAGGTGCGCTGAGCCTTGCGAAAAACCACCATGGCTTTTAAGGCACTATTCTTATCTAGGTTACTCATTTCTCACTCCTCACTCAGTTATATATCACTGATTAGTATTAACAATTTCTGATAAAAATAGGGAGTGGGATATGATTCAAGAAATTAACTCTCTTGGTTTTGCATCCCAGCCCCTATTCACACATTTTTTCCTATTCTATCACAGAATCTTCTAAAAGAAAAGGTTCAGAAGAAATCATCAAATAGGCTTAACTGATTGTCATCAGGCATATTGCCTAAAATACCCATGTCATCCATTTTCTCAACGAGCGTTGACGATGCACCGCCTCGTTTACGCAGTTCCATTTTAGACAGGAATTCTCCTTCTTGACGAGCTTTCACGATTTGCTTCGCCACGTTTTCACCCAAACCTTCTAAGGCAACAAATGGCGGGATCAGCGTGTCCCCTTCGATTTGAAACTCTGTTGCTTTACTCTTATAAAGGTCCAGTTTCCCAAATTTAAAACCACGTTCCAGCATCTCATTCACAATCTCCAGGGTGGTAAAAAGATCATTTTCCACATTGGTGGCTTCATTATTTTTACGCTTGATACTGATATCTTCCATCCGAGCCTTGACGGCTTCTAAGCCACCACTCATGGTTTTTAATTCAAAGGCTTTAGCACGAATAGAGAAGTAAGCACAATAATACATAAGAGGATGATGCACCTTGAAGTAAGCTACCCGAAGGGCCATCAAAACATAAGCTGCCGCATGAGCTTTAGGGAACATGTACTTGATTTTTCCACAGGATTCAATGTACCAGTCAGGCACATTATTTTCCCGCATGGCATCAATATAGCCATTACGTTCTTCCTCAGAAATTTTCAGCCATAGGCCCTTACGCACACGCTCCATAATGGTAAAGGCCATTTTCGGTTGCAAGCCAGCATGCATAAGGTAAACCATGATGTCGTCACGACAACCGATAACGGTTTTTAGGGTCGCAATGCCTTCTTTAATCAAATCTTGTGCATTACCAAGCCAAACATCGGTTCCATGAGATAGTCCAGACAACTGCAACAATTCTGAAAAAGTGGTCGGATGCGTTTCGTTAACCATGCCGCGAACAAAGTTGGTCCCAAATTCCGGAATGCCGAGCATGCCAGTTGGTGTTCCAATTTGTTCTGGAGTGACTCCTAAAACCTCTGTCCCAGAAAAGAGAGCCATAACACCTGGATCATCAGCGGGAATAGTAATAGGATCAATACCTGACAAGTCTTGAAGTTTACGAATCATGGTCGGATCATCATGCCCCAGAATATCAAGCTTCAAGACGTTCTCATCAATATCGTGGAAGTTAAAGTGAGTCGTCTGCCAAGAAGCCGTTACATCGTCAGCCGGATATTGTACTGGGGTAAAGTCATAAACGTCCATGTAATTAGGAATAACAACAATCCCTCCGGGATGCTGCCCAGTTGTTCGCTTTACTCCGGCAGCCCCTGCTGCTAGACGATCCACTTCAGCATCACGATAGAACTTGCCATAGTCTCGTTCATAGCCTTTAACAAACCCATAGGCTGTTTTTTCTGCTACGGTACCTACGGTTCCAGCACGAAAAGCATACTCAGCACCAAAAATATCTCGAACATCTAAATGGGCACTCGGCTGATCATCACCGGAAAAGTTCAAATCAATATCCGGTACCTTATCCCCGTCAAATCCAAGGAAGGTCTCAAAGGGAATATCTTGGCCGTCTTTTTGATAAGGGGTGCCACATTTTGGACAAGGCTTATTAGGCAAATCATAACCCGATCCAACTGATCCATCTGTGATAAACTCAGAATGTTGGCAAGACGGGCAAACGTAGTGAGGCGGCATAGGATTAACCTCAGTAATCCCAATCATGGTTGCCACAAAGCTAGACCCAACAGATCCCCTAGAACCAACCAGATAGCCTCGCTCATTTGAGCGGTTAACCAACATTTGCGACGCTAGGTAAATCACGGCAAAGCCGTTCCCCAAGATAGAGGTTAGCTCTTTTTCAATTCGCAAATCGATAATATCTGGTAGAGGATTACCATAAATTTCAAACGCTTTTTGATAGGTTAATTCGGCAACCGTCTCTTCAGCCTTGTCGATATACGGGGTATAGAGGTCTCCCTTAACCACTTCCACTTCCTCAATGCGATCCGCCATATCCTGAGTATTTTGCACAACCACTTGATAAGCGAGGTCTTTTCCAAGAAAGGTAAACTCATCCAGCATTTCATTAGTTGTTCTAAAGTGCACTTTAGGTAGAGGAGCAGGTTGGGCCCCTTCCCCACGGCCGATTGTTCTGTTAATCATGGCACCCTGACCGAGACTACGCACAATAATTTCACGGTAAATCTCTTCTTCAGGCTCCAGATAATGCACATTTCCAGTGGCAAGCACAGGTTTATTAGCTCGTTTCCCTACTTCAATAAGATCACGAATCACCTGCTCAATACCTGCTTGATCTTTGATTAATTCACGGACAACCAGTGGCTGGTAAATGGCTGGTGGCATGATTTCGATAAAATCATAATACTTAGCTAAATCAACCGCCGCATCAATTCCTTTAGTCAGAACGGCATCAAAAACTTCCCCATCCGAACAAGCTGTTCCTAGTAACAACCCCTCTCTGTGAGCATCTAAGACGGTTCTTGGAATACGAGGAACCCCTTCAAAATATTTGATATTGGAAAGGCTGACCAGCTTAAACATGTTTTTAAGACCAACCTGATTTTGCACATAGATAGTCGCATGCTTAATCCGCGCTTTTTTGTAAGAATCCTCAGCTACCAAATCTGTATTGAGTTGCAAAAGATTTTTGATGCCATGCTTTTCTCTGGCATCTTTTAGAAAAATAAACAAAAGACGTCCTGTGGCTTCCGCGTCGTAATTAGCCATATGATGGTGGTCTAGACTCACTTGGAAACGCTTGGTGAGCGGTCCCAAACCGTGACGTTTGTATTCAGGATACAAATTTCTTGCGAATTCTAAGGTATCAATTACAGGCTGTGTGATTTTGGGCAAGTCATGGCGTTCATAATTGGCGTTCATAAAGCCCACGTCAAAACTGGCGTTATGGGCAACCAAAATACTATCTTTGCAAAAGTCCTGAAAAGCTTTTAGGACGGTAACCAATGGCTTGGCGCCTTGCAAATGCTTGTCGGTAATGCCTGTCAATTCGGTGGTAAAGGCAGAAAGAGGATGTCCAGGATCAATGAACTCATCAAACTGCTCTACAATATTTCCTTTAAACATTTTGGAAGCCGCAATCTGAATCAGGTCATTATTCATGGCAGATAGACCTGTGGTTTCCACGTCAAAGACCACATAAGTAGCTTCGTGCAAATCCATATCAACAGGATCATAAGAAATAGGCACCTTGTCCTCAACAACATTGGCTTCTAGGCCAAAAATAGCCTTAATCCCAGCTTTGCGAGCCCTATGGTAGCCATGAGGAAAACTTTGCACATTAGCATGGTCGGTAATGGCAACCGCCTTGTGTCCCCACTTGGCTGCCGTATCAATCAAGCTTTCTACTGTTGGCAAAGCATCCATAGTAGACATATTGGTGTGGGCATGAAACTCAACCCGCTTTTGCCCTTCTGGCATCAGGTCTTTGCGCTCATGATGTACAATTTCTTTGACTTGTTGGACATTCATGGTGAGACTCTTCGTAAAAGGATTGGTCTCAATATTACCTTGTACCCGTAACCAAGCCCCCTTAGCAATCATATCAAATTTGCGGAGCTCCTCATCGTCTTTGGCCCATTTTTGCAGAGCAAACGAGGAGGTATAGTCTGTCATTTTAAAGTTGATGATATGGCGACCTGTCCTAGTGGTCTTGCGCTCCACATCAAAAACCATCCCCTCAAAGACAATTCGGTTTTCTTCGGTCTCAATCTCTATCATTGGTGTGATGACTGCTTTTTCAAACCCTGCCTGACGCTGCGCCACGCGCTCTTTATAATCAAATTTATGAGAAGGTACCGCTTCTTCAGCCGGTGGCATCATGGCCTCAAGGGATTTTTGGGCTTCCAAATTATCCTGTACAGCCTTTTCCACAAGAGCCTGACGACTAGAAACAAAATCCTTAGTTAAATGGTCTGTCATTTCTTGATCGGATATCATATCAATGGTTAAGGTGCCAAAACCAAAGGCTTCAAATTGTTTGACCAAATTAGGCAGGTGGTTTTTCCTGAAATGATCATTATTAACAAAACGCGGGGCTGCAATAATGAGTTGATCACCTTCATACCTTACCTTGAGTTTTGAGAAAGAGGACTTAAAACTAGCCCCATTACAAGGTGCATGTTCAAAAGCTTCTTGGTAATAAGCTTGAAGCACATCATCTGAATAATCCACCTGAGCAGCCTGAATATCAAAAGTTACCTTGATGTCAGCCGCCTCAAAGGTTCGTATCAAACGTTCGTGCAGTTCACGATAGGTCGCAATCGGTAAAATCTCCGCGAAAGCAAAATGAAATTCCCACAAGCGTGATACCGAATGCACCTTCACCTCGATAATATCAGCAGACGAAAAAGCACTTGAGCGTCTCATGTCAAGCGGCATTTCTATCTGTTCCATCAATTTAACGAATAAGTCTGACATAGTTTACTCCCGATTTTCCTAGGCTCTATTTTATCACAATTAAGGATTATTTTCGAGTTTTAAAAGAGAAAGAAAAGGAAGGAAACTTGGTATCCTCCCCTATCTTCTCTGTTAACCTAATCAAGAAAATAGCGGAGTTGTGGCCACTTCTCTTTCCAGTTTTTTGCTACTAAACGCTTTTGATAAAGCGAAAGCCGCTCCTTATCTGATAGAAAATGAGGGGTCGGGTGACATTCAAAAGCTAGAATATCAGCTAACCCATAAGGGGCAAACAATTCCAGCTGGTCATCAATCCGCCTAATAGCAATAGCTGTGCATCGCTCAGGGTACTTTGAAATGGCATCACACGTTGATAAGTACGGTTCGGTATTAGGACAATGGTTGTGCATATAAGCTTGATTTCGGACTTCCCAACGATAATTTGGAAATTCTTTATTAAGGAAATCTTCGACAACCTGATTCGCTTCGTAAGGCAAACTAGGGTCAAAAAACACCACATCCATATCAGTATCTGCATCAAAACCAATACCATAGGCCAACTGGTTCCATATGAAATTCCGAATAGCTCCTGCTGCTAACCAAGCGTCTGCCAAGGGCAGAGTTGCAATAATGGTTAAAATGGTCATCATATCCTTATCTGCTGCTATTAATTCTTTGAAACGATTATCTGTCATAGGTGTAGTATATCAAAAAGAGGCTACACTAAACAGGTAACCTCTTCATTTTTTATTGTTCTTTTGTCAAAATTTCAAGGGTTTCAATAAGGTTATCAGCAGTTACTTCGACGCTGTCTCCAGTTGCCTTGATTTTAATTTCCACGATCCCATCAGCGGCTTTTTTACCAACAGTGACACGAATTGGCAAGCCAATCAAATCACTATCAGAGAATTTTGAACCAACGCGTTCGTTACGGTCGTCTGTCAAGACATCATAGCCTTTAGCCATTAAGTCTGCTTCTAATGTCGCCGTTAGGTCTTGTGCTGCTTGATCTTTGACGTTAACCGTAATCAAATGCACATCAAACGGGGCCAATTCTTTAGGGAAGTTAATGCCCCAAGCATAACGGTAATCACCTTTTGGTGTCTTGTTCACAAAGAGACGGGCATGCTGTTCAATGACAGCAGACAGGATACGGCTAACACCGATACCATAGCATCCCATGACAATTGGAACGGCTCTGCCATTGTCATCAAGAATAGTTGCTCCCATGCTATCTGAGTAGCGAGTGCCCAGCTTGAAAATATGGCCAACTTCAATACCACGCGCAAACTGGAGAACCCCGTGACCATCCGGAGACATTTCTCCTTCTTTGACTTCACGAATATCAACATATTCAGCTTGGAAATCACGTCCTGGATTAACTCCTGTCAAATGGAAACCATCCTTATTGGCTCCTGCAACGGCATTAGCAAGGTCTTGGACTTTGCGGTCAGCCACGATGCGGCTACCTTCTGCCAAGTGGACAGGACCAAGTGAGCCAAAACCTGCACCAAAGAAGGCACGTGCGTCATCTTCGCTAGCTGGCTCTAAGAAGTTTGCTCCAAGGTAATTTTTCAATTTAACATCGTTAACTTGGTCATTACCCACTAACAAAGCAACAACAGGCTCATTGTCGGCCATGAAGAGCAAGGTTTTGATGGTTTTCGTTTCATCTACTGAAAGGAAGTCTGCCACCTCATCAATGGTCTTACAATTTGGTGTTTCCACTTCTGTCAAGGCATCTTCAGCAGCAACTTTTGATGATGGTTTGTATTCATTAGTTGCCATCTCGAGGTTGGCAGCATAGCTTGATTCACTAGAGTAAGCGATAGTATCCTCACCAGAAATCATCCAAGCTGTCAATTCTGCTTTGATCTCTTCTAGAACCTCTTCTGGAATATCTGCAAGGCTTGGGATAGATTTATCCAAGACCACCCAACGGTCAAGGTCTGTACGTTCTGGTGTAATGGCCATGAATTCTTGAGAATCCTTACCACCCATAGCACCACCATCTCCAATAATCCCTTTGAAGTCTAGACCTGCTCTGGTAAAAATAGCTTCATAAGCTTGACGATAATCTTCATAAGTCACATCCAAGTCGTCGTAATTTGGATGGAAACTATAACCGTCTTTCATGATGAATTCACGGGTGCGAAGCAAGCCATTACGAGGGCGTTTTTCGTCACGGTATTTGGCTTGGATTTGGTAAAGGTTTAGTGGTAATTGTTTGTAAGATTTAACCGCGTCACGCACCAAGGTTGTAAAGGTTTCTTCATGAGTCGGACCCAAGATAAAGTCTGATTTGTCACGGTTTTTAAGCTTGTAAAGGTCGTCGCCGTAGGTCTCATAACGACCGGACTCACGCCAAAGGTCAGCTGTCAAAAGGGCTGGTGCTAACATTTCTACAGCACCAATTTTCTCAAATTCTTCGCGCATGATGGTCTTGAATTTCTCAATGGTACGGTTTGCCAGTGGTAAATAAGCATAGATACCAGCGGAAACTTGGCGCACATAGCCTGCACGCACCATAAGCGCGTGGCTAATTACTTGGGCGTCACTTGGCATTTCGCGCAAGGTTGGGATAAGCATTTTACTTTGTTTCATAAGATAGTTACGTTTTGATACAAGGCCAGAGACAACTGCTATTCCCAAAAGTTTGGGATTGCTTGCCAATCGGGCTATTCAATAGAGAATTGAATGTGTATTCCTTTCATTCTGTGGTAAGTCATTAAGCCATATTTTCGGTCGGCTTTGAGTTTTCTTGTAACAGATTACTTTTATTGAAGCGAGTCTCTTTAGAAGAAAGCTCGCATAATATCATTCCACGTCACGGCAATCATCAGAACAACCATGATGGCAACCCCAACAAGAGTGATATAGGTTTCTGTTTCTTGTTTCAAAGGTTTGCGACGAATGGCTTCAATAATATTCATCAAGATTTTCCCACCATCAAGGGCAGGGATGGGAATTAAGTTGAAAATTCCCAAGTTGATAGAGAGCATTGCCATGAGATATAAGACAGAATCTAAGCCATTTTGGGCAGCCTGATTAGACATTTGGTACATGGCAACTGGACCACCTAGCTTATTTAAGCTAAAGGCAGTGATCAGACCTTTCAAGGTATTCAAAATAGCAAAAGCACCATTCCAAGCCAATTCTAAACCGCCTAGGAGCTTATCAACAAAACCTGTTTTCAACCTTGCCTTCACACCTAGAGCATATTGCTTGCCTTGTTTTTGAGGCTTAACAGCGACGGTTTTTAGGGTTTGACCTGATTTGTAAGTCACCTTAACCGTTTCGGAAGCACCTAGGTTGCGAGTAGACGCTTGGACAGCTTCGGTCAAATCTGCCCAATCCTTGACCTTATGACCATTGATAGTGACAATCCGGTCATTGTCGCGGATACCAGCTTTAGCAGCGGCACCATTTTCTTGCACACGGACTTGATTACTACTAAAATCTGGCATGCCACCTTGTAAAAAGACAAGAAGGATAAAGACCACAATCCCTAGAATAAAGTTATTCATAGGACCAGCAAAGTTGGTGATTAAGCGGCCACCAATGCTAGCATTTTGGTACTGCACATCAAGCGGAGCGATTCGAATCTCAGTACCATCTTCTTCAACAATGGTCGCATTATGGTCAACAGCATAGGTCTTAGTCTCATCCAAAACCAAACCGGTGATACTAAGGTCATCTTCCAAATCATAGGAAGTGACATTCATGGGCAGGCTAGTGGGATCAATCTTACTTTGAGACAAGTTGATGCGCTTGACCGACCCTTGCTCATTTAGTGTCAAGCTAGCCGGTGTCCCAGTCTTGATTTCTGTCTTGTCATCTCCCCAACCAGCCATACGCACGTAACCACCCAAAGGCAAAATCCTCAAAGTGTAGAGAGTCCCTTCTTGGTCAACATGCGAAAAGATTTTGGGGCCCATACCAATGGCAAATTCTCTGACAAGAATCCCAGATTTTTTGGCAAAATAGAAATGCCCAAATTCATGGACAATGACTAAAATCCCAAAAATAATAATAAAGGTTATTATTCCTAACATAGAGTTCCTTTCAGTCTATTATTTCTATTGAGTGCTTGTTGTTCTCAGGCTTTGCATAAGTCACCCTTAAACGTGCAAAAACACTGTTGGCTATTGCTTAAAACAGTCCAAATAGATGCATGATGGGAAAAACAAAAATCATGGAGTCAAAGCGGTCCAAAATACCACCATGTCCCGGGATCAGTTTGCCAGAATCCTTCACACCAAAATGTCGTTTAATGGCACTTTCAACCAAATCTCCAAATTGGGCAAAAATCGAAAAGAGCGCAACTAAAAGCAACATGGCCAAAAAGTGATGAGGCGCATAAACGGTACGATCAACTAGCATAAAAACAAAGGAAATAAGGACTGCGCAGGCAATTCCTCCTAAACTCCCCTCAATCGTTTTATTAGGAGATACGCTAGGCAATAGTTTGCGTTTGCCAAACTGGCGACCAATCATATAGGCACCGATATCTGTCCCCCAAACGATAAATAAAGCTAACAAGACTTTATCAATTCCTGACATGCGTGCATTGACTAAGTTTTGGAAACCAATCCCAACATAGAGGCTGGCCCCAATAGGAAAGGTCGCATCTTCAAAAGAATAAGCTCTGTTATTTAAGACTGTTCCTGCTAAGAGGAAAAAGACTAGAAGCCCATACCCTGCAAAACTAGCGTCAATCGGCAAGAAGGTGAGGTAATGGTCCATCGGAACTGTCAAAACAAAGGCTGCCAACATAGCAAATACCCCTTCAAACGAAAAGACTTCAAGCCTTCTCATCTTCAATAATTCTGACACGCCAATCATGGCTAAAATCCCCACAAATAATTGGAATGGTAAACTTCCCATAATGAGAAAAGGTAGAAAAATAGCTGCTGCTACTCCTCCCCAGATAACACGTTTTTTCATAACTATCTCCTTTTAGACCTTGCCAAAACGACGTTGACGGCGGTTATAATCCGCAATGGCCTTTAGTAACTCTGCCTTTTTAAAATCAGGCCACAAGACTGGTGTGAAATAAAATTCACTGTAAGCTGACTGCCAAGGCAAGAAATTGCTCAATCGCAACTCCCCACTTGTGCGAATAATCAAATCAGGGTCACGATAAAGATATGGCAAATGATCCGTCATCAGGTAATTAGCAATCAAATCTTCTGTAATGTCACCAGGATTTAACTTAGCATCCAAGACGTCTTGGGCAATCAAACGAACAGCACTGGTAATTTCTGCACGGCCACCATAATTGAGGGCAAAATTCAAAATCAAGCCAGTATTACGCTTGGTTTTATCAATGGCAGCATTTAGCGCTGTCAAGGTGTCTACAGGCAGACGATGAGTTTCTCCGATCATTTGCACCTTAACATTATTTTTATGTAAGGTTGGCACGTATTTGTCAAAGAACTCTACTGGTAAATTCATAATAAAAGAGACTTCGTCCTGAGGACGAGACCAGTTTTCTGTCGAGAAGGCATAGACCGTCAAGACCTTGACACCTAAATCTGAAGCTGCAATCGTCACGTCCTGCAAAGCATCCATTCCCGCTTTATGACCAAAAACTCTAGGCTTTAACCGTTTTTTTGCCCAGCGCCCATTGCCATCCATAATAATTCCAATGTGTTTTGGGATTTTATCCAAAACAACTTTTTTTGATTTCGCTTTTAATCCAAACATGTTTTTTCCTTATTGATAAGCATACTTATCTCATATTCTATCATATTTCGCCCCGTTTGGCTCGCTTTTTATTACTAGGTGTCATCTGCCTTTCAAGCATCTGACTAATAACTGACATTTTTTTGCTACCTTTGTCAAAAAAGATGATAACGGTAGCTATCCTATTTCCTCAAAAAAGCGATGCAAAAGAAAAAGCTTGGAAATTTCCCTCCAAACTTTTAGTCTTTTTAGTTGCTTTCAATAGCACTTTCAGTGTCATCTGTCGCTTCAACTGCAGGCTCATCAACCACTACTACCTCATCTGCCTCAACAGGTGTAAGGTCGGTAGTTGCTTTGGTTACAATACGTTTGATAGCAGACAATTCAAAGGTTAGGAAAACCCCATCCACATCTAGAACGATTTTTTTAGCCGCTGAATCAACTTCGTCAACGATGGCAAACATGCCACCGATTGTGACAACTTCATCACCTTTTTCAATTGCGTTCAATTGATTTTGGCGCTCTTGTGCTTGTTTCTTTTGTTGGCGTTGCATAAACCAAATCAAGGCAAGCATCACCACAAACATTAAAATTGTTGGAAATCCCATAATGTCTCCTTTTTATTCTATAAAAGTCATGTCTTACTATAACAAAAATAGAAGCGTATAGCAAGGCAAGACCTTATTTTCTGACAGAGAAAGTCAGGCCAGAACCCTACTCTTTCGTCGTCAAAAAAGTCAGAATCTCACTTTCTGTCAAACTGGAATCACAAACCGCTCTCACTTGACCACTGTGAATCACCAACAAGGCTGGAACAGTCGCTAAGTGATACTCTTGGCGAAAGGCTTGAAGTTGCTGCGCATCAGCAAGATTATCACTAGCGACAAAGAAAACATCCAGATGGTTGGCCTCAGCAACTTGAGCCAGTTTTGGAGCAAAAAGGCGGCAAAAAGGACAGGTTGAACGCCCTAAAAACACAATCATATCTTTGCCACTCTCGATGGCTTGTTTTATCTCACCGATTTCCATCGTTGTAAACTGAGCTATGGTTTCTTCAAAAGTCATTGCTAATCTCCTTTGTCTTGGTCTTGTCCCTTATCATACACCAAAGCAGTGGCTTTCTCAACTAATTCCGTCTTGAAAGGGTTACCATTTTATTTTATAATAAAACTAAGGTAATATGAGTCTCTTTGCGCCCTCATAGAAAGGAACCTAGCCAAATGTTAGCACAGTTTAGACCCCTTATCAATCGCTATGCCAAACCCTACCTTGTCTTAGTTTGCCTGCTATGGCTGGCCATGTTTTTTGTTCGATGGGACACAATGGTTTTGGATTATAACCTTTACTTTTTAGTGATGCAAAAAGGGTTTCTCATCCTCGGTATCCTGACTATTCTGATGGGAGCTATCAGCAAGCGTTGGGGGCTCATCCTATTTGGCTTACTCTTTTGTGGGGCGTTTTGGATCAATCTTTTTATTCTCTTTGGCATCTTACCCGTATTTGGCAATTAATATCATTAGGCTAGAGCTAAATCAACTCCTCTCATAGGAAAGTTGACCCAGCTCTTTTTTGACGCTCAAAAAATCATCACAGCACAGCGGTTTTATTAAAATGCTCCAAAAAAACAGAACCTGAGAAGTATCAGATTCTGTTAGACATGGTTTTTAATCTTTTTGACGCTTAGTAAAGAGGCCAAAAGCTGCTACTAACATCGTCATCCCAGTTGCCAATAACCCTTTTGAGGTCATTTCGCCTGTTTGAGGAAGGGTAGCTTGTTGAGGTTTCTGGTCTGGTGTCATCAAAGGACTTGCCTTAGGAACAGCCGTTGACACTGGCCTTACTGACTGTCCAGACGTTGCTTGCTGCGTTTGACTTGGTGCCTCCACTGCGCCTGCTGCCACTTTCAAGACAATAGCAGTCAGTCCATCGATAGTCAAGCCATCTTTGATAAACTGAATGCCTTTAGGGTTAGCAATAACACTAGTTCCAGCCTGCTGCGCATCCACAAGCACCTGTGCTTTTAGCAAATGACGGTACTTATCTGGTAAGACCACGGTGCGCGCTTTACTATCCGCATTGACAAAAACAGCGTAGCGATCCCCATTGGAAGCAATGGTTTGGTAACCAATAATCAAGTCATCTTTTTGAATATCTCCTTGACCAGCTTGGGTAATTAAGGTCACATCACGGTTGACATCTGCCATACTTGCTTTTCTGAAAGCATCGCTTGAGCGACGAAGGGCAATCAAGCCCTTGGTGTAAGCCTGTGTTTGGTAGCTAATTGGATTGGCTTGACCATCTGTTGCCTTTGACCAGTCAAAATGATTGACCGCATCAGACGAATCATAAGAATCATGGATGAAATAAGGATATTCTGCTACGGCTTCAATCAGGGTTGCCTTATTGGGTACCTTATCATCAGCAACCTTTGTCTTGTAATCAGGATTTAAAAGGTGTTTGGTCCGTCCATATTCCTGACCAGAATGAATAAAGGCAGTCCCTTGAGCGGTTAAAATCAAGGTGTTTCCTAAACGTATACGCTTGTGAATCTCTTCTTCGGCAACTTTAGGATCCTTATTAATGGATTTGGCAATAACATCATGCAAGGTCAGATTGTCATGGGCTGCAATATACTGAACCACATCTCCTGGGGCATCCGCTTCAAAATTACCAGGTTGTGCTTTGATTGTTTTGAACAAACCTTCTAGATTTTTTGCGCCACCGGTAATAAAGGCCGCTGTGCCTTCATTAGGAAAACCTGATTTGAGGGTGTTTCGAATATCATCTGAGAAGACCCCAACCGTATTAGTTGCCTTCATCCAGTCTTGGTCGGCTGCTGTTTCTTTTTTCCCCTCATCGCCTTGGTAAGTGCGCCAGCCTTCACCAATCATAATAGTATTAGGATTAATGGCCTTAGCTGCTTTGAAAGCTTGTTCAATGGCTGCCGCATCATGGTCACCCATCATGTCAAAACGGAAACCGTCTACCTTGAATTCACGAGTCAAATAAGTGATCGAATCCACCAAGATACGACGGCTCATAGCATGTGTCGTTCCTAGACGACCTCCACCAAAGCTTTCTCTTGCTGTGCCGTCAGCGTTCATAAAGTGATAATAGTGAGGTTCCAAATCTTCAAATAGATAAGTTCTAGCGGTATGGTTATAAACCACATCTAAAATAATCCCCATGCCACGTTTATGAATCTCATTGACAAGGTTTTTAAGCTCTGCAATACGTAAAGCAGGGTCGTTAGGATTTGCCGAATACATGCCAGAAAGGGCAAAGTAGTGTTGTGGGTCATACCCCCAGTTGTAATTATTATCTGAAGACGTATAAGCTGTTGAGCGGCTCTTGTCCAATTCGTTCACATAAAAATAACTCAAAACTGGCAGTAGCTGAACGTGAGTAACTCCTAACTCTTTGAGGTAATCCAGTTTCTCTACAAAAGCAGCAAATGTGCCAAACTCATTCCTTAATTTGCCATCAAGGCTTGGGTCTGAGGTGAAATCTCGTACATGAGCTTCATAGATAATGGCATCTTCGCGTTTGGTAAAATGATCAATCTTAGCAAAGTCAAGGTCTTTAGGGCCAATGAGACTTGGATTGACAAAGGCAGCCTTAGCGGTTTTAATCTGGTCAGTGGCGGTCGCATTGTTCCACGCGGCTAGAGATTTGGCGTAAGGATCCAAAACCATGACTTTTTCCTGACCGCGCGTGATTTCATAAAGGTAATAGTAGCCTGTGTAATCACTAATGCCCTTGATACTGTCAGAGGTCAGATGAGCTCTCCAAACACCCTTGTCCGACTTGGTCAAATCAGCCTGACCAACCACTTTTGTCTGGTCTTGTTTATCGTAAACGACAACCTTAACACTGTCAGCACTCGGAGACCATAAAGCCAAGTTAACTGAACCATCTTCAGCTAGACTAGCCCCAAGTTCACCATCGTAAGCATAGAGTTTATCTTTTAATTGCCAAGATTGGCGAGCAGCTTGGCTAACCTCTCCGTACGTAACGGTGTAGTTTGCTCCAGCTACGTTAAAGTCCCCTTTGAGAATCACCACAGGATTGTCCTTGTCAAAGGTAAGGTCATCAACGGTAACTGCTTTACCATCTTTATCGGTCACTTTGATGGCTTTTAGCACATCTGACTGATCCAGTCCTTCTAGGGTGGTAAAAGTTGCTCTTAGCTCCCTCAATTCAGTTTGCTCAGCCCCTTTGAGACTAACCTGATCAATATAATAAGGATTGTTGTAAACCTTAGGATCGGTGTCTTTGATAAAAATCTGTGTATGATTGTCTAGGTCTTTGAAAAGGTAGTCCTTAGGTTGAACTTTGATGGCATCGCCTGACTTGCTCTTATCTAAAATTAAGAAACCAATTTCCTTGGCACCTTCTTTTAGAGGCACATCCACATAAGCCCCATAAGGCCCTTTATTGACCAAATCAAGTCCGTTTGGCCAATCGGTTGACGGCTGTTGAACATCTTTAAATAACCAAACGGCTAAATGATCGTAGTTACCTGTTTCATTGTGATAGTTAATCCGAATGTAGCCTTTTTGAAGCGGCTCATAGGCATGAATCTTATAGGATTCATCTGCCCAAGCTTCATTCATTTCTGGCGTCAGCAACTGGAAGTGCTGGTCTTTTGAAAGGTTTTCCCCAGCCTTGTTGTTGATAAGGTAAGAAATCTGCTTGCGTTGTTTCTCTGCTAATTTGACATCAAGGTAATAACCATAATCATCTTTTTTAGCTGTAGTCAATGGAATGGCACCATTTGGCCAATCTTTTGAAGGCTGATCCACATCATCCCACACCCAAAGGCCTAGACTTTCAAGCGACTGGTCTTTTGGCAATGCTTTTAAATGCAGCCGCAAATGATTATCCGCAATCGCTGGAGTTGTTGCTGCCGCATCAGTCGCAAGAGGCTTAGTTGGTTCACTAACTTGATCAATCTGAGAAGAACTAGCTTGGTTAGCCGACAGCTGATTCTCAGTCGTTTGACTTGAAGCGTTGGCTACTGCTGCTATGGTCTCAGAACTTTCTAAAGATACGCCAGCGTTTGCATTAATATCCTCATCAACAACAGTAGTGGGGTGTTCTACTATCCTCTTCTCAGACTCTGCCTGAGTTAGTGTAAGCTCAGTTTCTGGGCTGCTTTCTTGTGCCAAAACTTGCGGACTATAGAGCAAAATACTTGCCCCAGTTGCTACAGATACAACACCTATGCTCAATTTTTTGATAGCATATTTGTAGTGTTTAGACCCTTGTGTGACTCTCGTTGTCATAAGACCTCCTATTGATAAAAGATTCTAACAAGCTTATCTTAACATATTATGCAAACGCTTGCAATATAGAATCCTATCTTCTTTCCTATTTTCAAAAGACCACAAAACCGCGTTAATCCAGTTAGACATTATTTCCGATTTGTTGAACAAGACATGTGATCATTGACAACGAGGGCAGCTAACGATCATCTAGTTTATACCATCTTTGATACAATGACACTTTTTATTTTGGGACATAGACAAGCATCTACTCAATCCAAATAGATGCTTACATATCATTATTGATTTTTTAGATTTAAATACTGGTCGTTTGCCTTTCGTAATTTCTTTTACTACTCATCATAGCTCTTGCTAAATTTTCTAATAAGTGACATTGCTATTTCATACTATTGATTTACCTTCATAAATCTTTGCAACTTATCTTGAATCTGTTTCATCATGATGTACTGTAAAGTACATTTGTGTATTCTTTTGAGTAAATACCTGTTAGAAAAACTCTGATGGCGATCTTCATTCATGACAGTCTTCTGATTAAATATCTGCTCCCTTCACTCACAACTGATAAACTGGCCTAAACGTAGAAGAACTGAGCTCTGTCCAATACAGAACTCAGTCCTTTCTCTAATCACTTCTCTAACAGTTACAGACTAACTCAATGAAACGATTAACATTTTTTAACATTTTTTAACATTTAACACAAAAAGCATCCCAAGGTTTTAGGATTTGGGTTTCTAAGACCTTATCCACATCTGTATTAGTGATAATCACTTCTGCACCGGCCAAATCTTTGGCAAATACTTGCTCTTCATTAGATACATTGACCACAATCACGTAAGAGTCTTCTCCAAATTGACGCTGATAAGCAAATACTTTATCAGCCGTTGATAAAAGGTTATAATCTGCTTCCACTAACCAGTCTTGCTCCTTACGTAAAGCAATTAATTTTTGATAAGTATAAAAGATTGAATCCGGATTAGCAAGAGCATCTGCCACATTAATCTCCTGATAATTAGGATTAACTGGTAACCAAGTCTTTTGGGCTTCAGAAAAACCAGCATGTTTTTCATTGGACCATTGCATCGGTGTTCTAGCATTATCTCGACCTACTTTACGAATACTATCCATAACACTAGTAGCTGACACACCATTTCCCATAGCCTCTTTAGCATAGTTGAGGGATTCAATATCGTCAACCTCCTTTAAGTCTTTGAAGGGATAATTAGTCATGCCAATCTCTTCCCCTTGGTAAATATAAGGAGTGCCTCGCATCAAATGAAGCAAAATTGCCAGTGCCTTAGCTGATTTTTCTCTGTATTCACTGTCATTGCCCCAAATAGACAATACTCGTGGAAGATCATGATTGTTCCAAAAAAGAGAGTTCCAACCTTCTTCTAACTTCAGTTCGGTCTGCCACTTGCTAAAAATGGCTTTAAGAGCGGGGACATCCAATTCTTCTGCATAATCCCATTTAGAAGCATTGGGTTTGTGTTGCAATCCCACATGCTCAAATTGGAATACCATTGACAATTCTTTATTCTCAGGTCGAGAATATTGACGTGCGATTTCAGGCGTTGCTCCCCAAGTTTCACCAACAGTCATCAAGTCATGATTCCCAAAAGTTGCTTGATTCATTTCTTTAAGGTAATCGTGTAATCGAGGTCCGTTACCTGTAATTTCAGAATCTGGTATCTTTCCAATCAGGTCAATCACGTCCATACGAAAACCACCGATGCCTTTGGCAATCCAGAAATTCATCATGTCGTAAATTTTTTGGCGCAGCTGAGCATTTTCCCAGTTCAAGTCAGGCTGTTTCTTGCTAAACAAATGCAGGTAATATTGGCCTGATGCGTCGTCCAATTCCCAAGCAGAACCTGAAAAGATAGACATGAGATTATTAGGCTGGTCACGCCAAATATAGTAATCACGCTCAGGACTGTTGGGATTTTCTCTAGCTTCGACAAACCAGGCATGTTCGTCAGAGGTGTGGTTGACCACCAAGTCCATGATAATCTTAATGCCTCGCTCGTTAGCTGCTGCTAAGAGGTCATCCATGTCATCCATATTTCCGAAAACTTCTGCAATCGCTTCATAATCAGAGATATCGTAGCCGTTGTCATCCATAGGTGACTGATAAACTGGTGACAACCAAATGGCTGTAATACCAAGTTTTTGCAAATAATCCAACTGACTAGTAATCCCCTTCAAATCGCCAATCCCATTACCACTTGTGTCTTTAAAAGATCTTGGATAAATTTGATAGATTGTTGCCTGATGCCACCATTTTTTTTGTATACTCATTTTCTTCTTCTCTGTCCTTTCAGTAAGAAAACGAAGTCCTCAAACACCTTTGAGGGCTTCGTTATATTCTAGGAGGTCTATTTAACGAATAGCTTGTGCTGTATCAATATCAAAGAAATGACCTTTTGCTACATTGAAAGTCAAACTGACTTGTTCACCTGGACTATGGAAATCACGCGCATCTACACGAGAAGCAAACTCTGTTTGACCAAGTTTCACATAAAGCATCGTCTCCGAACCAAGCAGTTCAGATACCAAAACTTCTGCACTCACATTCGCATTTGGATAAGTGTCATGCACGATTTGGTTGCTTGAAATGTCTTCTGGACGAATACCAAAAGTGACTTTTTTACCTTTGTAGCCAGCCGCTTCAAGCATTTTTGCTTGTCCTTCTGGAATAGCAATGTCAAGGCCATCCTCACTCACGATGCGGCCGTCTTTAACTTCTACTTCAAAGAAGTTCATGGCAGGACTCCCGATAAAGCCAGCAACGAATTTATTAGCCGGAAGGTTGTACAATTCTTGCGGTGAGCCCACTTGCTCAATCTTACCAATCGTCCCATTTCCTTGAGGGTTTTTCGTAGCACTCATGATAACAATGCGGTCTGCTAAAGTCATAGCTTCCGTTTGATCATGGGTAACATAAATAGTTGTTGAGCCGATACGACGGTGTATTTTAGCAATTTCAGCACGCATAGACACACGAAGCTTGGCATCCAAGTTTGACAGAGGTTCATCCATTAAGAAAACTTTAGCATCACGGACAATGGCACGACCCATGGCAACACGTTGGCGTTGACCTCCAGAAAGATCAGCAGGTTTACGTTCCAAGAACTCAGTTAAACCGAGAATTTCTGCAGCTTCTTTCACGCGACGATCAATATCATCTTTTTTGTATTTACGTAATTTAAGACCGAAGGCCATATTGTCATAAACAGTCATATGAGGATAAAGAGCATAGTTTTGGAAAACCATAGCAATGTCACGGTCTTTAGGAGATTTGTCATTGACTACTTCGCCATCAATCTTCAACTCTCCTTCTGAAATGTCCTCAAGACCAGCAATCATACGAAGTGTTGTTGATTTCCCACATCCTGATGGACCAACAAAGACGATGAACTCTTTATCTTTAATATCCAAATCAAAATCCTCAACAGCATAGTGAGTCGTGTTCGGGTATTTTTTATAGATGTGATTTAAATTTAATTCAACCATATGTAACTCCTATTTTGTTAGTAAATGTTCTAGTTGACTGTAAGCCTAGAAACCGCTAACATCTTTTATTTGATGATGTTATTATAACAAAGATAGCGATTTCAAAACACAGGCAAAACATCCAAATTTCTTTGGGCACCTTGCACAATAGTTAAGCAAATCCAAGTTTTACGGTTAACAAAATAGATTCCCTTATCTAACATCAAGCAGTTGAAATAAATCAACCCTCTCTAAATATTGACTACTTGCTCTTATCAATGGAATTCAGAGCAAGAGAAAAGGAAGCCTGTGGCCTCCCTAATATTTCAAGAGAAAAAGATAAGCAAAAGCCAAATCATCCAATTGCTTTAGACGAAGGCCCGATTGCTGAGCAAATTTGTCAAGTTTGTACTGCAATGAATTGCGATGAATATAGAGGCGCTGAGCAGTTTGAACCAGATTTCCATGTTCTAACCACAGGGCTTGAACCACTTCTGCCATATCTTTTTGTTGAGTTAAAACATGATGAAATTGCCGCGTTAAGGCTGGGAAAGTTTGGTGAGATAGCAGAGACCAAAGCATCACTTCTGAAAACGTTAATAGCTTTCCTCCAGATTTTTGAGCCAAATAGGCCGTGAGCAGCTGATTTTCCTCCTCAAAACAATCTCTGAAACTACTAGCTGCCAACTGATGCCAGGCATTGCCCACAAATACTGTCAAAGCCAAACCAAAATCACTCTCAATGGTTGGCAGGAGGTCCCGAAGTAATTGCAAGAGGTCAGCTGAACTGCCTTGTCCACAAAGAAAAGCTGTCCGAGTCTGGCTGATAGGCAGAATGGCTTCAAACTGCTCAATCATGCTTTGCAACAAATCAATCAAATCCGCTGACAAAGGCTGATGATGGTTTAGGTAAAGCAACTGACAATCTTTCAACATATCAGGCGGGTTCCCTTGACGGTCCACCAAGTAATGGTACCAAGGCGACAGCGAATGACTAGATGTTTGGTGTTGATCTCGTCCCAAACCAAGCAAGAGGCGTTCCCTCTCTGACAAACTAGCCTTGGGCAAATGCACATAATGATCACCTTCTTCAATACTAATCCAATCAGGATCTGTTAAAGGAAAAGCTCCCAACTCCATGTCTGGAAAATAGTCTTTCAGCCTCATAATTCCCCTCTCTAACAAGATGCTTTAGACAAATTATACCATAGGACTACCCATTTGCCCTGATTTTTAAAGCAGATTAACAAAAAGGCTGACAACCCTGTCAACCTTCTTGTTAATCTGCTAGCTCACTCCCACCCCTTAGTAAGCTTACTAGGAGAGGGGGTTGTTTAGGGCATTCTGCCTATGACTGTAGTGGGCACAAATTCTGCCAATTGCTCATTAAAGCGATCATAAAACTGGCTAGCCATATCGGGCTTTGCAGCTCCTGTAAAGGCGGGACGGTTCCCCTTTTTAGTATCGGCATAGAGGGTAAATTGCGAAATCGATAAGATACTACCTTTAATATCTTGAATAGACAAATTCATCTTGTCATCGGCATCTGAAAAAACACGCATGTTGACTATTTTTCGCACAGCGTAAGCCAAATCTTCTGCATCATCATCTGGGCCTAAGCCTACTAACAGCAACAACCCTTGATTAATAGCGCCAGCAATTTTCCCATCAATGGAAACAGAAGCTTCTTTGACCCGTTGCATCACAATTTTCATCTTGTCTCCTTTGTTAACCGTTGGTCCGCTTCACACTGTAAACATCTGGAACTGCCTTGATTTTTTCCACCACTGTGGTCAGATGCGTCAGATTTGGAATGCCAAAGCTCACATGAATATTCGCAAACTTCATGTCCTTGGTTGGCTGGGCATTAACGGTGGAAATACTCTTGGTAGAATTAGATAAAATCTGGAGGACGTCATTGAGAAGGCCACTACGATTGAGCCCATAAATGTCAATTTCAGCTTGGTAATCTTTACTGGAGTTATCCAAATCCCATTCCACTTCGATGAGACGCTCTTGGTAGCCATCTTGACTCTTGATATTATTACAATCCGCACGGTGGATGGCAATGCCACGTCCCTTGGTAATATAGCCTTCAATGGGATCCCCAGGTACAGGGTTACAACACTTGGCGATTCGCATTAAGAGTCCTGATGCTCCTTGAATAATCACACCATTTTCACTGCGAACCTTGAGAACATCCTTGTTTTCGTGCTTGATTTCGCCACCGTTGACCAATTCTTCTGCTTCTGCTTTGGCCTTGGCTCTTTCTTCTTCGCGACGCTCTTTTTCAGTTAATTTATTAAAGACGCTGACAGGACTGATGTCCCCAAAACCAACCGCTGCATAAAGGGACTCTTCACTTTTAACGCTGACTTTTGGCAAAATAGCTTCAATACGTTTTTTATCAAGATACTTGTTAGCTATATATCCTTGCTCTTGAAAGTAGGAAACCAGCATATCACGTCCCTTATTAATCGACAACTCCTTATCTTGATTCTTAAAGAACTGACGAATCTTGTTGCGAGCCTTATTGGTTTTTACCAACTTAATCCAGTCACGACTCGGCCCAAAAGAGTTAGGGTTAGTAACGATTTCCACCACATCTCCAGTTTTTAATTTAGCGGTAAGAGGTACCATGCGACCATTAACTTTAGCACCCGTTGCTTTTTCACCCACTTCGGTATGAATAGCGTAAGCAAAATCAATAGGCCCTGAGTCTTTTGGCAGTTCCTGTACCGCACCTGTCGGTGTAAAAACATAAATACGCTCCGAGAAAATATCTTCTTTTACGGAGTCAACAAAATCCACGGCATCACCATTTGAAGCATCTTGTAACTCCACTAACTCTTTAATCCAGTTCATACCAACTTTTTGTTCTGCCTGATTGACTTTTCCTCTTAGACCTTTTTTATATGCCCAGTGAGCAGCCACCCCATACTCAGCTACCTGGTGCATCTCCTTGGTGCGGATTTGAATCTCAATCGGACCCTTAGGACCATACACTGTGGTATGAATGGACTGGTAACCATTAGCCTTCGGCGCAGCAATGTAGTCTTTGAAACGGCCCGGCATTGGACGCCACAACTCATGAATGTATCCAACCATAGCATACACATCGCTCTGCGTTTCCATGACACATCGGATAGCAATCAAATCAAAAATTTGATCAAAACGTTTTTTCTTGTCACGCATTTTTCGATAAACCGAGTAAATGTGTTTTGGTCGACCATAAACATCTCCAAACAACCCTTGCTCGGTGGTATAAGACTTAATTTTAGTAACAATATCATCGACCAAGGCTTCACGCTCACGACGTTTTTCTTTCATCATATGAGAGATCTTGTAAAATTCCGTTTCGTTCAGGTAACGGAAAGACAAATCTTCTAATTCCCATTTGATACGACTAATCCCCAAACGGTGCGCCAGGGGAGCATAAATTTCCATCGTTTCACGTGATATACGTTCTTGCTTATCCTTACGCAGATGTTTCAGAGTCCGCATATTGTGTAATCGGTCAGATAATTTAACCAAAATCACTCGAATATCCTTTGACATAGCCATTAACATTTTGCGGTGATTTTCCGCTAATTGTTCTTCATGTGATTTATATTCTACTTTACCTAATTTGGTTACCCCATCGACAATATCACGAACATCTTTACCAAAGTCAAACTCAATATTATCTAATGTAATGTCCGTATCTTCTACCACATCATGTAAAAAGCCACAAGCCACCGTCACAGCATCTAAGTGCAAATCTGCTAAAATCCCTGCCACCTGAATAGGATGAACAATGTATGGCTCACCTGATTTCCTCACTTGATAAAAATGAGCAGCAGTTGCATAATCCAAAGCTTTTTTTACGAAGGCTACATCGGCCCTGTTCATGTATTTGGCTGCTAAGGCAACAACTTCTTCTCCTGTTAAATTGATTTCTTTTGCCATTCGTTCCCTCGTCTAAAATTTCTTGTCCCTATTTTAACACTTTCACCTCAAAAGCAAAAGAAGGAATCCTTAAAGAAAGCGGTTAGAATCGGCCTTCTTCACCAATAGTGTCTGTTTGGATAATCTCATTTTTTATTAACCAAATATTTTCATTTAAAAGTCTAAAAATAGTTCGCGTTTTTGATTGATGCAATCGCTTTTATAAGCTGTAATGAAGAGGTAATGTCATTTTTAGGAAAATGAGGAGATTTTATGAAGACAAAAGGATACCTGTCTAAAAGTGCCATTTTCTTGGCCATGTTAGTTACTGCTGGAGCTGCCCAGCTCACTCAAGCAGAAGATGTTAGTGCTGTTGAACCGCTAACAGCCACCAATCCTGCATCGAGCACTATCATTCCCGCAGAAACAACGCCTCTAAAAGTAGACAATACGCCAACACCTGCTAAAACAACCCCCATTTCAAACCTGATAAATCCTGCTAGTCCTGAACTAGTAACTGCATCAGCAGACAATGCTACTGTGACAGCGCCTGTGGAAGGGCAATCCGTTGATGTTCGTATTTTATCAACAAGGGACCTCCACTCTAACTTGGTTAACTATGACTACTATCAAGATAAAGAAGCTCAGTCTCTTGACTTAGCAAAAACAGCTGTGCTTATTGATACAGCTAAAAAAGAAAACCTAAATGTGGTGCTCGTTGACAATGGTGATATTCTCCAAGGAACTCCACTAGCTACTTACAAGGCTATCGTTGATCCTGTGGAAATTGGTGAAGTGCATCCCATGTATGCTGCCTTAAAGGCTCTGAACTTCGATGCTTCCACTCTTGGCAACCATGAATTTAACTATGGTTTGGATTATCTAGACCGAGTAATGGCAACTGCTGGCCTCCCCATTGTTAACACTAATGTCCTTGATGCCAAAACGGGTGCCCCTAAATTTAAACCCTTTGATATTCTAACCAAAACTTTTACCGATAAAGAGGGCAAAGCTGTTTCTTTGAAAATCGGTATCACAGGTATCGTTCCTCCTCAAATCATGAGCTGGGATAAAGCTAATCTAACTGGAAAAGTTACCGTCAAAGATGCTGTTGAAGCCGTCAAAGAAGTAATCCCTACTATTCGTGCCGCAGGCGCAGACCTTGTTCTTGTGCTTGCCCACACTGGTATCGGTGATGATGTCTATGAAGTTGGTGAAGAAAATGTTGGCTATCAGATTGCTAGCCTTGAAGGGGTTGACGCAGTTGTTACAGGTCATTCCCACGCTGATTTTCCAGCTTTACCAGATGGTAGCTTTTACGATAAGTTCAAAGGCGTTGATGGTAAAAAAGGGTTGATCAATGGCGTTCCCGTTACCATGGGAGGCAAATACGGCGACCACCTTGGAGTGATCGATGTGAACCTCACCTATACGAATGGGCAATGGAAGGTTAACAAAGATCAAAGCCGTGCTGAAACGCGTCAAATCGATCACAAATCAAGCCAAGTTGACCCTGCTATTATCGCGATTGCCAAAGAAGCTCATGACGGCACTATTGCCTACGTTCGTCAACACGTAGGAACCACCACAGCTCCCATCAACAGTTACTTTGCTTTGGTCAAGGACGATCCATCGATTCAAATCGTTAATAACGCTCAACGCTGGTATGCTGAAAAAGAATTGGCTGGAACACCTGAAGCCAACCTTCCTTTATTATCAGCTGCTGCCCCATTTAAAGCAGGAACTCGTAATGACGCCTCAGCCTACACCGATATTCCTGCTGGTCCCATCGCTATCAAAAATGTTGCTGATCTTTACCTTTACGACAATGTCACCGCTATCTTGAAAGTGACTGGTGCTGACTTGAAAGAGTGGTTAGAAATGTCTGCTGGACAGTTCAACACCATTGATCCGACCAAATCGGAACCTCAAGACTTGGTTAACACTTCTTACCGCACTTATAACTTTGATGTTATCGACGGAATTACCTACGAGTTCGATGTGACCCAAAAGAACAAATACGATAGCAAAGGCACTCTTGTGAACCCAAAAGCAAGTCGTGTCCGCAACTTGACATACGTGGGCAAGGCCATCGATCCGAAACAAGAGTTTATGGTAGTAACCAATAACTACCGCGCTAGTGGTAATTTCCCTGGAGTCAAAAATGCTACAATGAACCGTCTACTTAATCTTGAAAACCGTCAAGCTATCATCAACTACATCATTGCTGAAAAGCATATCAATCCAAGTGCTGATCATAACTGGTATTTTGCCGACACCATCAAAGGTCTCAACCTACGTTTCCTCAACGCTGACAAAGCAAAAGGATTGGTTAGTCACTACAAAGATATTCGCTATCTTGGTCCTTCATCAGCAGAAGGTTTTGGCGATCACAGCTTTACTTATGTCGCTCCTAGCCAAAGCAAAAGCACAACAAGCCAAACCCTCCCTGGCCAATCCTTTAGTGACCAAGATCGTCAAGCTATCCACCAACTAGCAGCCCGAGTTTACCAAGAAACTCATCAAACAGCTAGCAAAAAGGACAACCAACTTCCTGCAGCAGGTGATGGAGCTTCAAACAATTTCATCGTTTTCGGTATTAGCTTGGCAGGTTTAGCAGCTCTATTTGGTCTGAAAAAGGAAGGCAACTAAGACTTCTGATTACCAGAACTTTAGTGCCAAAACCTCATCTTAAACATGACTAGCGGATGCTCTCACTCTATGTTGATAAATACTTAGAGCGAGAGCATTTTTTTGAGGACTTGCTATTGTCAGCTCATGGTTAAGCCCTTCTTTGATAACAAAAAACAAACTAGCTCATAAAAGCTAGTTTGTTTGGTTTTGGAATAAGACCAATTCTTAGTTTTCTTCTTTGCGTTTTACAACTGCTGCTACACCAGCTGTTGCCATAACCGCAAGCGCTGCTGCTGTGAAGAATGGGTTAACAACTTCGCCAGTTGATGGCAATTGGTTGTCAGCTTTCTTCACTTCAGGTTTAGCGACTACTGCTTTACCTGCTTGATCAGCTTTTACAACAGTACCTGACTTAGATGGAGCTTTAGGTGCTTCTGGTTTTGTTTCTGAATTAACTTCTGGTTTAGATGGAACTTTAGGCGCTTCTGGTTTAACGTCTGGCTTAGATGGAACTTTAGGCGCTTCTGGTTTTGTTTCTGAACCTGGTTTTTTGATGTCTTTAGCATCTAGGTAAACACTACGTTCTGCCCCTGTCATTGCTTCAGATAATTTTTTACCATTAACAAAAATGTCATACAAAGTGCCATCTAAAAGACCTTTAGAAAATACAGCTTTTCCGTCAGCTCCTGTCACTACTGTCTCTACCAAGCGACCTGTTCTATGTTTCAAAACAACTTCTTGTCCAGCTAGAGGTTCTGCTGACTCATCAAGAGCAACAACAACTAACGGTGTCTTACTATATTCTGGTTCAACTGTTCCTTTACCATCAACTGTAAAACTAGATGAGCGCTTGTCGCCATCAACACCAGTTCGTAAAGTATACCCCTGAGCAACGCCATCTACAAGAACTGTTAAGCTGCGACCTAAAGGAAGCTTCTCAAAAACAGCTTGTCCCTTTGCATCAGTCTTCACAGTTGCAAGCGTTTTGCGTTCACCTGTTGTATCTACCACTTGAACGTCTTTACCAGACAATACCTTACCTGCAGGATCTGTTACTGTAGCTGTAAAGGTAAAATCTCCCTTGATCACATGGTCATGATGATGGTGATGAGAATCACCATGTCCATCATCAAATGGTTTAGAAAGATCAATCTTATCTAATAAAACAACGTGATTATGGTCGCCGTGTGGGTACATCAACGCCTTACCTTCTGAAGTATCCAATAGTTGAATCTTATCTACTGATACACCTGCATATTTAGCAATATGCGCTTTTTTAGCGGCAACGTCAGCTTCTGCTGCTGGTTTAGCCTCAGGAGCAGGCTGTGCAGTTGTTGCAGCAGGTTTTGCAGCTTCTGCTTCTTTTGCAACAGCTTCAGCAGCCTTAGGTAACGGTTGACTCGCTTTATCTGCAACATCTTTAGTCGCTTCAGCTTTGGGTTGCACCACAGCGTGGCTATCCACTGGTGCTGATTCTTCAGCAAAGGCAACTGATCCGTTAGCTGACATCGCTAAACCAGCGGCCATTAAAGCAGCTGGAATGAGTAGAGAGTATTGAGCAGCATGTTTCTTTTTCATTAATAACTCCTTATATTATAGCATTTTATATAATTAACTGGTTAACCATATACCCATAATAGCAAAAGAAATACCCACTGTCAACTGTTTAAAGCTATTGACATGTCATCAATATCAATAGTTTTTCAAATAATCACACCAAACATCTACTATGCCCTTAAATACCAAAGGAGACTCTCACTCAAAGCTTTGTGACAGTTATTGAACAAAACTATTTTTAGCTTTGACACTTTGACCGTTTTAAAAGATACGTTTCCTGACTTTGCACACCACAAATCACAAAAAAGAGAGAATCAATCTTGATTCTCTCTTAGGTTTAGCTTTTATCTTCCTCACTACAGGTGATAAAAACCTGTTTTACGCTATAAGAAGACTTAGTCTTCTTTACGTTTTGCGACTACTGCTACACCAGCTGTTGCCATAACCGCAAGCGCTGCTGCTGTGAAGAATGGGTTAACAACTTCGCCAGTTGATGGCAATTGGTTATTAGCTTTCTTCATTTCAGGTTTAGCGACCGCTGCTTTACCTGCTTGGGCTGCTTTTGCAACAGTACCTGGTTTAGCTTCTGGCTTAGCTTCTGGTTTAGCTTCTGGCTTAGCTTCTGGTTTAGCTTCTGGTTTAACTTCTGGTTTAACTTCTGGCTTAGCTTCTGGTTTAACTTCTGGTTTAACTTCTGGCTTAGCTTCTGGTTTAACTTCTGGTTTAGCTTCTTTCAATTTAGCAATTTCTTCAGCTTGTTTTGCTAATTGGGCTTTCAAGCTTTCGATTTCAGCTTTCGCTGCTTCGTTAGCTTTACGTGCTGCTTCAAGGTCACGGCGTGTGCCTTTACGGCTAATGTCTAAGATCTTGTTGTCTTCTGCAAGTTTTTCAGCTTTAGCGGTAGCTTCTGCTAGGGCTGCTTCGGTTTCTTTCTTAGCTTTTCTTAGAGCTTCAAGATCACGGCTGACACCTTTATGGCTGAGTTTTAGAATCGCTTTTTCTTCGTTAGCTTTAGCAAGTTCTTCTTTAGAAGCTTCATTAGCTTTACGTGCCGCCTCAAGGTCACGACTTACACCTTTGTGGCTAAGTTTAAGGATTGCTTTTTCTTCGTTAGCTTTAGCAATCTCCTCTTTGGCTGCTTCATTAGCTTTGCGTGCTGCCTCAAGGTCACGGCGTGTGCCCTTACGGCTAATGTCTAAGATTTTATTCTCTTCTGTAAGTCTGCCTTTCTCTTCTGTAAGTCTGGCTTTCTCTTCTTCTAGATTCTTACGAATTTGATTTTGAACATCAGCAAGATCAAAGTAATTTAACTCAGCCTCTTTTAGGTCTTTTTCTAATTTAACATTTTGATTTGTTAACTCTTCAAGTTGGGCATTTAATGTAACTTTTTCTTTTTCAAGTTCTTCAGCCCTTTTAAAATCTCTTCCTGCAACATCCATTGCATCTTCAAGATTTGCTTTCAACTTTTCATTTTCAGTGGTTAATTTTTCACTTTCATTTTTTAAGCGATGATTTTCAGTTTCTAAGCCGTTAACCCTTTCTAACATTGAATCTGTATCTGCAAGCATTCTACGAGTAACAGGTTGTGCACTAACCTCAGTTGTGTTAACAACCAACCCTCCTCCCAAGACACTCAAAGCAACAGCTACTGAGGCAGTTCCTTTTTTCAGTTTTCTCAGTGAATACTGTTTGTTTGTGTTATTTCTAGCCATTTTTTCTCCTTATTCTTCATTTGTTGTCTAGAAGTTTAGAAAAGTCTTATCTAAGATTATTTCTAACAAGATAATTATAAAAAAAACAACCTTCCCAAAGCAAGGTCACTTTTTTTAGTATTTAATAGTTGTCGACTTTATCTCTAATTTTCAAAACATTTAATATTAATAAAGTCATCTTTTTATGCATCAAACTTTTAAATGACTAAATTGTTTCTCTTCATTGATTCTCACTCTCAAAAAAGCATTTAATTTATGAGCGATGACACTAGGAATCATCTGGCTAAAGAAGAGCACTTCTGAGTCCTCCTGCTGATTAAGGATGATGTCTGTGACTATCACATGATACTCCTGAGTCAGGTAGGTCTGGTCAATCTTTAGTTCTCCAAGTTCGTTAAAACTTGTGATGTCAAAGAACTCCCCGAAATAGCGTTTTAAAAAGTTGGCAACATTACTGTAGCTTTTCTCAATGACTAGTAGTTTCAATTTATGCCTTGATTGACTGATTTCTAAAAAAATATTTTCCCAGGTGATGAACAAGCAATACAGGAGATGTTCCATGGTTCTCTCACTGATCTCTTGATCTTCTGATACCAACAGGTCACTTGAATAGGCGACAAAAGTTTCATAGATTACGCGGTAATGCTTGTAAAAGTACTTGAGATATTCTTTTTTATAATTATAGATTAAAAAGTTAGCGCTAATCACTTCTTCCTCAAGGATAATCGTGTTCTGAAGACGTCTGGCAAGGTCGTATTTATTGGAAATGCTTAATGTTAATGTTCTTTCCATGTCATCTAACAGTGAAATCCAAGACACTATATTACGGACAGGCGCTTCCTTCTCTTTTTTCTCACCTTTTAATTGCATGAGGGGTCCTAACTCTAAGCCGTCATTAAGGTAGTTGGAAAAGATTTCTGAGAGGGCTGTTTCTTCCAAGGGGATATCAAATCTCAAGACAAACAAAGAGGAGAGATCCTTCATCTCTAAGGAATCTTTTAAGGCTTCTACAAAGAGATGCCCCAAGCCTTTATCTTTTCGATTAATGGCAAATCCTTGATAAAAACGAATCAAGTTAACACTGCTTAAAACCTTAAGGTGTTGAAACAGAGCAAAATCGATGGTCACGTCTGTTTGCTTGCCCATCAAAGTAATCAATCGCTCCAGATTGCTCTGATTCACGATGTCTTCAAAAGGCCACTCAGAAATTGTGTAGGCTTCCGAAAAATATTTGAGGTAAAATAAACGAATTTGATGTTCATCCCCAATCACCATAACGGGTCTTGTCGAAATTTTGATGCCAAACTCTTTTTTGAGATAACTGTTGGTTCTTGTGATTAATCGCTTAAGGGTTGATAAACTGATAAACAACTCCTCCGCCAATTCCTCTAGAGATCCAAATTCTTTAAAAAACAAGGTTGATAACAACTGTAATGATTGAGATTCTCTCATGGCCTTTTGATAGACCTCTTGCAAACCACAATGATCATTATATTCGATGGTCAGGTAACCTTCTTCATAGGTGATACTTCCCACAGAATCTATAAACTGTAAGTTGGCAACACAGGCTTGCAAGGTTGATAATGAACTGCCTAACACTTTACACAAGTCACTATCTTTATGCCCTATTCTTTCAGAATGTTCCGTTAAGTAGGCGATTAACTCAAGCTCTCTCCATTGTTGCTTGGTAAAAAGTTTACTAGCATCGGTCATTTATCATCTCGTCCTTTCTAATCTTTTAGTTGTTATACCAATAATCTTTTAACATTTTCTATTGACTACAAAACGACTTAAATTATACCACATTTACCCTTTAGTAACCTATCAAACTGACTTACGGTCAAAGGGAAGACCCGGTTTTTGCATTTTTCGGTCACATTTTTTTTATTTTTCAAAAAAATGGTTAAACTTCTATTTTTAAAGGGCTTTCTTTGACGTTTAACGATTAAATTATTGCCATTCGATTTTAAACAGGTCATGTTTTTTGCTTTTTTTATTTTTTTTGAACAAAGAAAACTACAAACTCTCAACCTGCCCTTAGTGAGGTGAAAAGCGTTTGATTTTCCTTGGATCATCTATCTTCTGTTTCATCCTTACTTTTTTCTTTCATGCCATTGCCATAAAGATTGAAGATGATGACAGGTTTGCCACTTCTTTCAAACTTTAGATGCAATTTCAACAGAGCCATCAAGTGTTAGTTTTTTCCGATTGACTTATCTGTCTCATTTTAGGGTTGCAACTTGTTTGTTGCCGTAACTTATGCTAATCTTAGTCATAACATATTATAGTTTTTAGATGGGAGTCTTTGATGTCAGACTTAACGATTGTTTTTATCAGTCTTAGTGGAAATACCCTTAGTTTCGTTAAGCGCATGTCTCTCTATTTAGAAGAAAAACATGGCTTACATATCGAGCACGTTAATATCAAGCAACTTAAGCACGAGACCTTTTTACTTGAGCAACCCTTTGTGGCTGTCCTACCTACTTATCTAGAAGGGGGAAATGGTGTTACTTCTGGGGATGTTGAAATCCTGACAAATCCTCTTGGAGATTTTATTGCCGCTCATGACAACTATAAACGATGTCTGGGCATCATTGGATCTGGTAACAAAAATTTTAACAACCAATACTGCTTGACTGCTAAGCAATATGCCAAGCGCTTTAACTTTCCTATGCTTGGGGATTTTGAACTACGAGGAACAGCTGACGATATTGAACGTTTAGCAGCTGTTATTTTAGATCGCAAAGCCTCTTTTGAAAAAGAAAGCTAGGAAACAAGCTTTGCTCACTTTTAACACTATTTTAGGTTCTAGGCTAGACGATTGATTACCCTCTAGGGCCAAAGACTATGTCACACAAAAAAACAGAGAGTCATGCTTGATCATGGCTCTCTGTTTTTATTAATCACATTCCAAAACAACTGTACAGGGATACTGCACTTATCATTGCTCCTTGGGTAACTAGCACTAATGCAGACAGTCTTGCAACATCTCCTGTACTAAGGTTAAAAAGGTTTTGATTGAAGGACTTTACCTTAATGTCGTCTTTTAATATTCTGCTAGCTTCTACCCATTTCCCTTACTCAAAGGTCAGAACAGGGGCAAAAGAACTCTCCTCCTAAGATTATGACGACTGATTTGTTAGTGTTCTAAAGTAAAATTATTCTTTTTCATCTCAAAACATAACGATAGCAAAATTAGCCAACTAGCCAATGTCAAAACAATCTTCAACATAACACTGCCATCAATGTAGGGACTATTCCATAATATATGCAGTATCATTGGTGCACAAAGATAAAGATAGGCTACGGCAGAAGAGCGATAAGATTGATACCTATAGAGCATAAAAATCACTACAGTGAGTATAGCTGTTAATAACCAGTGACCACTAAAAGCTGTCTCAAATCTTAGGACTGACTGGTGAAGAGGAGTAAGATGTTTTTCTACAGCTGCAGCTACTACATAAGTGTGGTCCTCGGATAATTGAAATCCTAATCCAGTTCCAACTCCCAATAACATGGCTGCCCAAAGGTTTCGCTCTTTGGATAGATAAATCACAATACTAGCTATCCCTAGTTTGAACGTTTCTTCAACTAATGGAGGTATAATGCTTGGGATCCAATCTTTTAATAGACGAGCATTTGGGAAAAGGAATTTTAGCAAATCAGCCAGACGGGTATTCAAAACGCCTGTTAAATGTCCAACAACAAGCCCTCCAAATACAAACGCTAAGATAAACCAGTAGTAAGAAACACCTAGTTTTTTAAAGATGTAGTATGCAACTGCAGCAATAGGTAGACAATACCCTAACCATAAAAGAGCGATAGCGAATAGGAGATTATGAGCTTCTCCTTTAGATAACGATAACGACGTTATGATGAGCGTTTCTTGAATAAGTCGATAAAAAGACAATAACAACAATGAAGTCAATGTTATTTTTCGTAGCATTATTTTCTCCTAACATTTAGTTAAAAAAACTCAAAATCCCTACACCAATCATATCACCAATAGCATGGGCTACAAAAAAAGGGACCAAATTCTTTTTTTTCATAGAGTTGTAACAGATATAAAAAAGAGTTCCAAGCAAAAGACCGATAGCCAATGCTGGAATCATACCTTGATAGGTATGAAAGGCAAAGCGCACTAGTAAAGAGTAACCAAGCATATAATATCTGTATTTAGGCTCAGTGCTTAAACAGATTCCCAAAAAAAAGATTTCTTCATAAAAACCATTCATTAAAGAATAGAGAAATAAGGACAAATCAATATTAGCCAGGGCTCCAATAAAGGCATTGCCAGATACTTGACTAGAGGAGTCAGCCAGTCCTTCTGGTGGAAAAATCTTGTAAATCACCATAAAGTAGATATCAAAGGTAAGGGCTGCTATTATAAAAAGCAAGATCCCAAAGCCAATAGCTTTTGGGGCCACCTTCATTGACCACCTAGAAAAATCAAAACGCCTCCACCACAAGTATAAGAAAGCAAGTCCTAGTAAGGGTAGTTGTTGGGCTAGAGCAGCCCAATTAAGTTCACTAGTAAACTCTGATAAGGGCGCAGCTTCTCCACTTCCCGACGATAAATACACTAACGTGGAATCTATCGTGGCTTTGCCAAACAAAATAACGCTTAATACAACAACATCCCACCATTTGAGATAGGCCACACGATTCTTTGGTTCTATCATAACCTCTATTCCTTTCGATAATTGTCACAAAGACATCATTTTTTTCACATTATACTCTTTTTTCCTAAAAGTTTCCTTAATCACGGTAGACGGTCATCTGCCTAACCCTAAAACTTCGTGCTATCCCACAAAGTTTGGTTTTCGTCATCATTATAAGGTCTGTCTGCCTAACCCATACCTTTGTCCCCTTAAAAAATGCTATAATAGAAGGACTATATGGATTTTTTCAAAGAATGGAGTACTTATGAAAACAACTGTGGATTACCTGACTAAACTTGCTAACATCCCTTCTCCAACCGGCTTTACTCGGAAAATCATGGACTATGTGCATGACGAACTCAGCCAATTTGGCTATGAGCCTGTCCGTACCCATAAGGGAGGCATTATGGTGTCTGTCAAAGGTAAAAACGATGACAAACACCGTGTGGTGACGGCTCACTTAGATACTCTAGGAGCTATGGTTCGTGCCATTAAGCCAGACGGTCGCTTGAAAATGGACTTAGTGGGCGGTTTTGTCTACAATTCTATCGAGGGAGAGAACTGTACCGTACACCTTGCCAAGTCTGGAAAGGAAATTTCTGGAACCATCTTACTGCACCAGACATCTGTGCATGTTTACAAAGACGCCGGCAGCGCTGAACGCAACCAAGCTAATATGGAAGTTCGCTTGGACGAAAAAGTCACAACGGCTGATGAAACACGCGCTCTTGGCATCCAAGTCGGTGATTTCATTTCTTTTGATCCGCGTGTCATCGTGACCGAATCAGGCTTTATCAAGTCGCGTCACCTTGACGACAAGGTCAGCGCAGCTATTCTTATGGAACTCCTAAAACGTTACAAAGAAGAACAAGTGGAATTGCCATACACCACCCATTTCTATTTCTCTGCCTTTGAAGAGGTCGGACACGGTGCTAACTCCAGCCTACCAGCACAAGTGATTGAGTATTTAGCGGTTGACATGGGGGCTATGGGGGATGACCAAGCAACGGACGAATACACTGTTTCCATCTGCGTCAAAGACGGCTCTGGTCCTTACCACTACGAGCTTCGCCAACATTTGGTAGCCCTTTGCCAAGACCATCAGATTCCTTATCAGCTAGACATTTACCCTTATTACGGTAGTGATGCTTCTGCTGCTATGCGATCAGGCGCTGAGGTGCGTCACGCGCTTCTTGGGGCTGGTATTGAATCAAGTCACTCCTATGAACGCACTCATACAGACTCTATCGAAGCGACTGAACGACTGGTAGATGTCTACTTGAAAAGCACCATGTTTGATTAGACAGAAAACTATCGTTCCTTGATAATCTTAGAAGTAACACATGACCAAACTCATTCTTATCCGTGGAAATGATGCTTCTAGAATAACAAGCTTGACCAAGCGGTTACAAGCCAAACTTAATTCTTCAGCGCTAGTCATCTCTCAAGACCTGTTGAGAAGGGAGATAGTACTTCTCAACAACTAGCGATTATTACGAATCTAAACTAGGGAAAAGTTAAAACATTTTTCTTATCCTAAAAACCAAACCGATTAATTAGCACTAAAAGCTACAAAATCAGTTTGTTTTTTTAACACTTTTGCTTATTCTGAAAGAATAATAAGAAGTCTAGCACTCTGTTTGGAAAAAACTTATAAGGTCTCATCCTTGACCCAGTCTAACGTCACTTCCAGACCATAGTGGTCACTGACGACCGGTGCATCTCCACCTTCAAAGGTAATGTGAGATGCCTTAATCTCAAAATCCTTGCTGGTAAACACATGGTCCACCTTGAAGGCTTCTTTATTATCTTCCCAGCCATCAATATCAGCCACAATACTGTGATCACCAAAAATACGGTCAGCAATCTTATGGCTATCTTGTAGGTCTAAGGGGCTACCCATAATCACTTGATATCCGTCTTGATCCGTTGGATTATTAAAATCTCCCATTAAAATCAGAGGGCAGTTTAGAGATAGCAGTTCTTTCTCTAACCTCTCCCACTCGCCCAAGAACCCCTTGTCAAACCAAGACAAGTGCACATTTACAATAGTAACTTCCTTACCATCTAACTTGGTTTTGGCGACGAGCGAGCGTCTAGTGTGGTAGTCTGTTTCATCATCCATGGCTGATACGAGAATATCTGAAACATGAATAGGTTGTTTTGATAAGATTGCCACACCTTCATGGTAAATGTCATAGCCAATATGGTTATAAGCCCAAGACCAATAATAGTGCTGCCCCCGCTTTTTGAGGTAATGAATCAAGAGAAGAGCAAAATGATCTTTATGAATGGCTGGTGTCCCGACAATAGGTTGATAACTCGGTAGTTCCATGGCCAATTCACTTTCAATCAGTTGGTTGATTTCTTGCAAGCAAATAATATCGTATTTTTCAGCTAGGATATGCTCTGCCAAATCAACTAATTTTTTAAGGGCATTGGCTTCCATCCACGAATGGGTATTCAGCGTTAGTAACTTGGTCATTAGTTCTCCTTTATAAGACAAGAAGAGCCATAGCTCACCAGCTGCTGCTAGGACCTATCACTCTCTTGCTCTATTCTCTTAAAGTTCTACGGTTGCTACTGGAGTTTTAGCAGGCTGAGCTCCTAAAGCTGTCAAGGTCACATCTTGGATCTCTGCTGTGTTGGTAAAAGCAACAATAATGGTTGTTTCACGCTCTGCTGATTGGATGGCAGCAAGATCTGCTATCACTAAAAGATTTCCTGCTGCAACACGTTGCCCTTCGGTGACTTTTACTGAGAAAGGAACACCATTTAGGGCTACGGTATCAAGGCCCACGTGCACCAATACTTCAAGACCACTGTCTGTCAGTAATCCAAAGGCATGTTTGGTTGGGAAGACACTGGTCACAAGGCCAGATACTGGCGCATAGATATTGCCATTTGTTGGCTCCACCGCAAATCCATCACCCATCATCTTAGCAGCAAACACCTGGTCTTTCACACCTGTGATTGGTAAAACGGTTCCGTCTGCCACTGATAGTACTTCCTCTGTCACGTGACTAAAATCTTTGGCTGGCATTTGTTTGTCGGCTACTTTTGCCATATTGACTTCTGGAATAATAGCCCCTGAATCAAGCAAATCTTGAATATCTGATTTAAGAATATCTGCCTTTGGTCCATAGACTGCTTGGACACCACTACCTTTGGTAATGAGACCCATAGCACCTACTTTTTTCCAATCGTCCTCAGAACCAACTTTAGCTGGATCTTTAACAGTTACTCGGAGGCGGGTCATGCAAGCATCGACATCATCAATATTGTCACGTCCTCCAAGAAGGTTAACAATTTGTACAATTGGTGAGTTACTATCTGCCATCGGTGCAGAAACAGTTTTGGCTTTATCATCAAGCATGTCTGCTTCATAGTTACCTAATCGACCAGCTGTTGCAAGATTCATTTTCTTAATCATCATATCCGCAATAAAGTACATAATGATTGCAAAAAGAACAGAGACCCAAACAAAGTTAATCAAATCCATACCTAGGCCAGCTTTAAGAGCCATCGGTGTACGGGTCAATAATTCAATGTTCCCAAATGAGTGGACACGGAGATTCACAAGGTCAGCCATAGCAAATGAAGCTCCCTGAACAAGGGCATAAACAAGGTAAAGTGGCATTGCTGCAAACATAAACATGTATTCAAGTGGTTCAGTTACCCCTGTCAAGAATACCGCTGCCGCTGCTGAGATGAACATCATTTTGTATTTATGTTTTTTATCGGCATCCACATTACGGAACATCGCTAAGGCAACGCCCATCAATGTTCCGGTAGCACCAATCATTTGTCCTACTTTGAAACGAGCTGGAGTGACTCCGTCCATTAACTGGTGATAAGCTGAAGCATCTGTTCCTTTAAGGTGAACAAGGTCTGTTACCCAAGCTAACCATAGAGGGTCTTGTCCAAATACTTTTGTTCCTGCTGCTGCACCTGTCATGACTTCATAAGTTCCCCCAAGAGCTGTATAGTTCATTGGAATGGTTAACATGTGATGCAGACCAAATGGTAACAAGAGACGTTCCAAGGTCCCATATAAAAACGGCGCTAGGATTGGAGCTGAATCTTGCGAGGAGGCAATCCACATCCCAAAACCATTGATTCCAGACTGGATAAGGGGCCAAACAACAACCAAAGCAAGCGCTACAAGGATTGAACGCAAGATGACCACAAAAGGTACAAAACGTTTCCCATTAAAGAAAGTCAAAACTTCAGGAAGTTTACGGTAATTATAGTATTTGTTATAAGCTGTTGCTCCCACGAACCCTGCGATAATCCCAACGAAAACCCCTGTGTTTAGGGCTGGAGATTCCAAGACACTGGTGAAATAATCTTTAACAATCATTTGAGTGCCAAGGAGGCTTGTGATTTTTGCTTCTGGATCAGCTAGCATAGCACTAGACACTCCATAAAAAGCACCTGTAATTCGATTGATTAAAACAAAGGCAAGACCTGAGGCAAAGGCCCCTCCTGCACGTTCTTTAGCCCAACTACCACCAATGGCCAAGGCAAATAGCAAGTGAAGGTTAACAATGATAGCCCAACCAATCTGAGCGATAATGTTTCCTAGAGATGCCAAAAATGCTGAGTCATGGTTAAGCATTGGAATGGAGTTTCCGATACTGATCATTAAACCAGCCGCTGGCATGACAGCAATAACGACCATAAGACATTTACCGAATTTTTGCCAAAACTCGAAACTAAACAGTTGTTTGAATGATGTTTTCATCCTACTTCTCCTTTTCAACATCCTCATTATAAGAAACCAGTGATGACATGTCACGCCAAGACGGATTAAAGTGACAAACGATTGACGCAAGCGTTTGCGTAACTTTAAGTCCATTATACTTGTCTTTAGGAATTTTGTAAAGCGTTTTCTTAAAAAAGAATAAGAGAATGTTGTCGTTCCCTCTAGCTAAAAGCTTAATCCCTAAAAACAAGCATCGTTTGCCAATATGTCACTGTAGGCCATGTTTCGTACCTATCTCGGTAACTCAGTGTCATCACGACAGCTATGTAGACTAACTAGATGTCCTTTGTTTATAAAGACACTTGCAATAGCTTACATAATTTATAAGAAGAGAGTGAGCAAAAACCTCCTAGCTAGCCTGCATTGAGCTATTAACTTTTGATTGTCACTTGAGCAGACTAGACTGTACGCGGAATAACTGGGCAGGTCATTCCCAGCTACCTGGCTTTTTGCATAATCTTTTGGTGTTTAACTAATTATGTAATCGTTGTTAGTGGTTAGCGACAGCTATCGATTCCCATGCAATTGCTAAGGTTGTAACAACTTTAATGTGACTAATTCTTTTTTCTTCTAACTATCTTTTTACTAGCATATTATTACCCTTGATTTGGGAGCTCTAAATATACTTCTTTTTAGGCTACTTTAGATTTCTTAAAGAAGCTTTACCTAATAAAAAACTAAGCAAGTGAAGAACTTGCTTAGTTGTCATCAGATGTTGCCTGCAATTCCAAGGCATAACTAATAGCACTTAAGGCGTAGAGCGGAGCGGTCTCTGCTCGCATAATGCGAGGACCCAAACCTACCTTAATGGCACCTGCTGCCTTAAACTGAGTGATTTCAGCTGGGGAAATGCCACCTTCGGGTCCAAAGATAAAAAGAATTTTTGCCCCTGGTTTAACTTCTTTTAATTCACGCGCCAAGGTCGCTAGCTGACCTGCCTTAGCTGTTTCCTCATAAGCAACGAAGATATGATCAAAGCTAGGAAGATTTTTTAGAAATGCTGCCTTCTGTTCAAAAAGACGCACTTCTGGCACTCTATTTCGTTTGCTCTGCTCAGCAGCTCCTAAAACAATTTTAGCCAGCTTATCTTCTTTTTTAGCTAATTTTTTGCCATCCCATTTGACCACTGACCAGTCTGCTGGATAACCCCATAGCGCACTGGCTCCCAATTCAGTCACTTTTTGGGCAATCGTGTCTAACTTATCGCCTTTAGGAAAACCCGAAGCGATGGTCACCTCAACAGGTAGCTCAACCTGATCTGGCAAGGCCTCTAAAATGGTTAACTCGTGAGTGACACTATTAGTCACCTTGGCTAAATACTTAATCCCGTCATCAAAGACCAAAACAACTTCTGCCTCGTCAGTCAAGCGCATCACTTGAAACATGTGCTTGATGGTATCTTTATCGGTAATCATTACCTCTTTTTCTGCTTTGCCTTTAATAAAATACTGTTGCATTAGCCGCCAATCACTCCTGAGATATCATCTGTTTTTTTGAACACTAAGGCGTTCCACTCGCCTTGAACCATATGCGTCTCAAGGAAGAAGCCTGCGCTAAAAGCAGCTTCCAGAACCATATCCAGTTTCTCAGAAATGATACCAGATAAAATGAGATAGCCTTGGTCCTTGACCAAACGATAAGCATCATCAGTCAATAAGACTAAGATATCCGCCAAGATATTGGCTACAATCACATCTGCTTCTTGACCAACCCCTTTTAAAAGATATCCGGCAGCCACATGAATGTTGTCTGTTCCTTGGTTTAAATCAATGTTTTCTTGAGCCACTCGAACAGCCACATCATCTAAATCATAAGCATAAATGGTTTTGGCACCTAGCAAGGAACTCGCAATCGAGAGGACACCTGAACCGGTCCCTACATCGATAACCGTTTCACCACCACGAAGGACTTGTTCCAAGGCAAAAAGGCTCATTTTAGTTGTGGGATGTGTCCCTGTCCCAAATGCCATTCCAGGATCTAGTTTAATGACCTTTTCCCCAGCAGAAGCTTCATAATCCGTCCAACTAGGGACAATGGTTAAATCATGCGTGATGCGAGCTGATTCATAGTATTTTTTCCAGTTGTCTGCCCAGTCTTCCTCAGCCAGTTCCTGACTGTCCACAGTAACCTGACCAACCTGTAATCCAAAACTAGCCAGCTCCGCTAACTGTTCATTAATGGTCACGGTCACATCCGCTAAATTAGTGCTACTTGGGTAATAGGCTGTGATAGCTATCATGTCAGACTGCTCCACATCTGGGTATAATTCCCCAAAGCGGTCCTCCTGCCCAATATAGTCTGCGCTATCCGCGATAGCAACCCCTTGACTGCCTGTCTCAATTAACAAATTTGAAACAGCCTCTTGCGCATCACGATGCACCTGAACCGTCACTTCTTGCCATGTTTCCATAGTTATGTCCTTTCAACTTTTAACAATTTCTCTGATGCAATGACACTTGTGTCGTTCTAACAATCCTTAAACACTGAAATACCAACACTCATCTCACTGGTCACTTTTCTCAGCTAGATAAGCTGCCAAGCGTTCTTGTAATTGAGGCACAGCCTTCTTATCCGCTAAAAAATCCTTCACCGGTACCAACTTGTAAGCCTGACCTTCTTCTCCAAAATGAATGGCTTTAACAAGATCTTTACTAATCATGGCCACCATGAAAATAGAGTAAATCTCCGGATTCATAACCCCTTGATAAGCTTTTTCCCAGACGACCATATCTTGCGAAATCGCAATTCCTAGTTCTTCCATCACTTCACGTTGCACACATTCAAAGGGTGTTTCTAAACCTTCTCGGCCCCCACCAGGCAAATCCCAGGTGTCAGGAAAAGGAATGGTAGACTTATTATCTCTTAAAATGGTCACAAGGTGTTGGTCTTGCATTAAAGCAATTTTCACTCCAGAAAAAACACATGCCTGTGTTAATGATGTCATAACCGTCTCCTCTACAGCACTGATAACTCAATGCCGACTACCCCATACTGGGCTTGCTGTTCCTGACTATAATAGCGTTCCATGTCTTCTGGACGAGCCATCTCCAGTTTTTCTTTCCGATAGCCACAGTTATCTAAGGGTAACGACTGGTAAAGCTGAGCGAAGTCGTCAAAATAATGAAGCTCAATCACCTTTGTCCACAACATCTGACTACTATCATCTGTTCTCACAAATACGATGGTATCATCAACTTGAACCTTTTGCCGCTTCTCGTCATTCAGACGCAATTCAATCGTCTTTGTACCTGAGGCAATCATCTCAAAAGGTTTAGGGCTTAGCATCATCTCATGTGTCATCTTAGTACCTTGGATAGGGAAAACTTACTCCCTCTTCTAATCCTTGTTGACCTTCTTCAAAAGCTTGCGCGCTCCATTCCAAGCCGAAATCAACCTTACTGTCATCTGCTAAGAAATCCATTAAATCGCTGTGCCCTTCAATAGCAACATCGTTGAGAAATTGTGCAAAGTAAGCTAAGAATTCACGAGAGAAGCCCTTTTTGGCGTCAAAAGGAATGGTAACCAAATAATCTTCTGCCTCAAATTGAGACTTGGCAGGGTTGTAAAAGAGCACATAGTCCTCAAAGACAATGTCGTCTTGAGTCACTTCGCCGCTGTCGTCAATGGTTTCAATAGCCTCTTTATTTTGAGCTTCTAAAATAAAGGTCACTTCAACCGCGTGATTTTTCTTGTCCCAATCCATGGCATAGTCATACTGAAAATGCTTGTCCATTTCTTCTTCTAATACTGATAAAAAGCCATATTTTGCCATCTAATTATCCTTTTTCCTAACGGTTGCTTCCATTGTAGCATAATTTGAGCTAACTTTCACTGGCAAATGCTGACTGATGGACCTTCTGTATTTTAGTAAGCGTTTTACCCCTTACTGTTCTCTCATTATGTTAAACTAATAAGCGATTATGATGTTAGGAGAAAAAGAATGAGATATTCTAGACGCTACCCTTCTCAGACAAGACAGATGCTTCTTGCCTTATTATTAATGGCTGCCAGCCTACAAGCTGGAACTATGGCTACTTATGCGGATGAGGCTAATACCAATCATCAACCACCAACGGCCCAAGTGGAAGCTAGTAAGCCAACAGTCGTGGAATCTGTCACTTCACCTGTAGACCAGACCCCTCCAGTCTCAACGCAAGAGACTTCGTCTCCTTTACACCATTTAACAACAGAAGCCACTCCTGCCACCCAAGAATCTCCGATTACCTTAGAAGACTATAAGGCAGCCAGTGCGAGCCAATTAGCTGAGTGGGCTCGCCAGCAACGGGTCACAGGCCAACAGCTGCTAGATTTTGCCTTGGAAACCATCAAAGAAACTAACCCTGAGCTCAATAATGTCATTTCTCTGCGTGAACCATCGGCTCGACAAGAGAGCGAGCAAATGACAGATGAAGGGCAACCCTTTTACAAGGTTCCTATTTTAGTTAAAGGATTAGGCCATACCGTTGCTGGAAGCAGCAACACCAACGGACTTGCCTTTTTGAAAGACAAAACCAGCTCATCTACCAGCGCCTTTGTCAAACAACTCCAAAAGGCTGGTTTTATCGTGGTAGGGCAGTCTTCTTTCCCTGAAATGGGATGGATTAATGTGACGAATTCCAATCTTTACGGAAACACACATAACCCATGGCAGCTTGATCAAAATCCTGGCGGGTCTTCTGGTGGATCTGCAGCTGCTGTGGCTTCAGGGCAAGTCAGTCTAGCCAGTGCTTCTGATGGTGGGGGCTCAACCCGCATTCCAGCTTCTTGGAGTGGCTTGATTGGCCTACACCCAACACGTGGTATTTTAGAAGGAAATCCGACTTCTGAACGTAGCAATGTTAGCCATTTTGCTCTAACTAAGAGCATGGAAGACTCTGAAAAGCTCTTCCAATTCCTCTTAAAAGACAAGGCTAAAGCGCAACAAAACCCACAGCGTTTAGACACAAGTATCCCCATTGCTTATAGCACACATACACCTGCTGGAACCCCAATTAGCGAGGAAGCGATTGCTGCGGTCAAGGAAGCTGTGACTTTCTTACAGGAACAAGGTTATCAAACCGTAAAAGTTCCTTATCCTGTGAATGGTAAGCTCATGATGCAATACTATTACACCATTGCAGCTTCTGCAGCGCCATCTATCAATTTTATGGCACAACAAACCTTGAAACGCCCCCTTCAAAAAGATGATGTCGAACTCCTATCATGGGCCCTCTATCAAACTGGTAAGGACTTGACCAAAGAGGATGTCAACAAAGCCTGGGAGGGTATCGCAGCCATGACCGAGCAATTAAACCAGTTTTACCAAAAATACCCCATCTTCTTAACACCGACAACAGCCTATCCTGCCCCTACTGCTGATTACCACCACATTCCTAAAGACCTAGTGGCACAGCTCAGTGACATGTCAGGCTTGAGCAAAGAAGAAAAATTGGACCTTATCTATCGCCAGTGGCTACCAGCTTGGACGCTGACACCATTTACCCAGCTTGCTAACCTGACGGGAACACCATCCTTGTCCTTACCAACCCATGTGACCGCAACCGGTCTACCTCTTGGCATTTTGGTGAATAGCGGAGCTCATAACGACAGTCTCCTGTTACAACTGGGACAGCTTTTTGAAAAAGCCAATCGTTTCCATATCCTGACGGCGGGCAAAAAAGGATTGCCGGCGGGCCCAGTTAAGCAAGGCTCTCAAGTCAGCAAAGAAGAAAACAAGCAACATATCGTTTCTGTTGATGATCACACCAAAAGTTTTGCCAATCCCTCAAAAGTTCAAACCAGTCACAAGACCTTGCCTCAGACTGGTGACAACAAACAAGATAGGATATTAATGACTAGTTATGTTAGTTTATTCCTTAGTAGCCTACTCTTGGCAGATAATTCCAGGGGAAACAAGGGAAAAACTAGGCTATTATCGGTTGATTTTTCAACCCACACCACCCTAAACCTCTAGTACTCCTTGGCTTATTATAAAAGCCTGACCCTATCAAGCAAGCCTGACCTTTTTCGAGAAAAGGGTCAGGCTTTTTCCTTGTCCAAAAAACATTTTCTACTTGGTCTCGTTAAGCTTGGCAAACGCTTTTATGATATAATTTGGGTATGCATAGAAAAACCATTATTGATTTCAAGGAGCTTGGATACCGCTTCTTGTTTGAAACCCCCTTACTAGAGTTGATAGCCAAGTCTTTAGATCAGGTTGGCCCAATCATTCACCAGGTTCAGCACTACCAAGAACTGGGGTACTACGTGGTGGGTTACCTCAGTTACGAAGCAGCTGCTTTTTTTGACAACGCCTTACAAACCCATAATGACCGATTAGGCAACGAGTACCTTGCCTATTTTACGGTGCACAAAACCTGTCAAAAAGAAGACATCCCTCTCGATTATGACAGCATTACTATCCCTAACCAATGGGTCAGCGCCACTCAAAAAGAAGCCTATCAAAAAGCCATTGAATCCATTCACCATGAGATGAGGCAGGGCAATACTTATCAGGTTAATTACACTATTCAATTAACTCAGGAACTCAATGCAGTTGAAAGTTTAGCCATTTACAATAAACTTGTCGTTGAACAAGCTGCTGGCTACAATGCCTATATCGCCCATGATGAGCTTGCCGTTATTTCAGCTAGTCCTGAGTTGTTCTTTAAACAGGAAGGGAACCAACTCATCACCAGACCGATGAAGGGAACCACTAAGCGCGGGGTTACTAGCTGGCTGGATCAACAAGAACATGATTGGCTCCAAGCTGACGGAAAAAATCGCTCTGAAAACATGATGATTGTTGATTTGCTCCGCAATGACATGGGTAAAATTTGCCAAACAGGCAGTGTTCGTGTTAATAAACTCTGCGAGGTGGAACAATACTCTACCGTCTGGCAAATGACCTCAACCATTGTTGGTGACCTCAAATCGGACTGTGACCTGATAGACATTTTCACAGCCCTCTTTCCTTGTGGCTCTATCACAGGGGCGCCAAAAGTCTCCACCATGGCGATTATCAAATCCCTGGAGCCAAACCCAAGGGGCATTTATTGTGGAACTGTTGGCATTTGTTTACCTGACGGTCGTCGTCTCTTCAATGTTCCCATTAGAACCATCCAGCTCAATCACAGCCAAGCTACCTATGGTGTCGGAGGCGGCATCACTTGGCAAAGCAAGTGGGAAGACGAATACGAGGAAGTACAGCAAAAAACAGCCTTTCTCTATCGGCACAAACAAATCTTTGATCTCAAAACAACCGCCAAGGTAGAACAGAAAAAAATAACCTTTCTTGAGCAACACCTCAATCGGCTTAAAGAAGCAGCTACTTATTTTGCCTATCCTTACGATGAGAAAGCTTGTCAGAAACAACTATCAACCTATTTGGAAGACAAGAGCGATGCTGCCTACCGCTTGACGATTAGTTTATCCAAAGATGGAAAGATGAGACTCTCTGATCAACCTTTGGAACCTTTGTCAACCGATTTTCTAGCAGCTCAACTCTGCTTACAGAAGAAGGACGTGACGGAGTCGCCTTTTACCTACTTTAAGACCAGCTATCGCCCTCATATTGAGCAAAAATCTTATGAACAGGTGTTCTATAACCAAGCGGGGCAATTATTGGAAACTTCCATTGGCAATCTCTTTGTTCAGCTGGGTCGGACCCTCTACACACCACCGGTGGCTGCGGGTATTTTACCAGGCCTGTTCCGCCAAGAATTGCTATCTAGCGGTCAGGTTCAGGAAAAAGAATTAACACTAGCTGATTTAAAAGAGGCGAGCGCTATTTTTGGAGGAAATGCTGTCCGTGGCCTCTACCCTCTCAATCTTGAACTTACTCATCTTAAAGCCCTCTTAGCCAGCGTTCAAGCCTAAACTGACACTTATCTTTTGTTATTAAGGAACCTATGATACTCTTAATTGATAATTACGATTCATTTACCTACAACCTCGCCCAATATTTAAATGAATTTGACGAGACTATTATCTTGTATAACCAAGACCCAAACTTATATGATATGGCCAAAAAGGCTGACGCGCTAGTCTTTTCACCCGGCCCTGGTTGGCCAAAAGAAGCCAACCAAATGCCAAAACTCATTCAAGACTTTTACCAAACAAAACCCATTTTAGGGGTATGTCTGGGACACCAAGCGATCGCTGAAACCCTAGGGGGAACCTTACGCTTGGCTAAACGTGTCATGCATGGCAGGCAAAGTACCATTGAAACACAAGGTCCTGCCAGTCTCTTCCGCTCCCTCCCAAAACAAGTCACCGTCATGCGCTACCATTCTATCGTTGTGGATCAGTTGCCCGAAGACTTTATCGTGACCGCTAGAGACTGTGACGATCAGGAAATCATGGCATTTGAACATCGCTCCCTGCCACTTTTTGGCCTACAATTCCACCCAGAAAGCATCGGAACCCCTGATGGCATGACCATGATTGCTAACTTCATCGCAGCCATTCCCCATTAATCCCACCCCCCAAAAGAAAGGAGGACAATTACATGCCCGATCATTTAGCGCTCCGCATGCGCCCCAAAACCATTTCAGAGGTCATCGGACAAGAACATCTTGTTGGCGAAGGCAAAATCATCCATCGCATGGTGGAAGCCAATATGCTATCGTCCATGATTCTCTATGGTCCTCCAGGAATCGGTAAAACTTCCATTGCTAGCGCTATTGCAGGTACCACCAAGTATGCCTTTCGAACCTTTAATGCCACCGTCGATAGCAAAAAACGTCTCCAAGAAATTGCTGAGGAGGCCAAATTTTCAGGAGGATTGGTATTGCTACTAGACGAGATTCATCGACTGGACAAAACCAAACAAGACTTCCTGCTCCCCTTACTGGAAAATGGCACCATTATCATGATTGGCGCAACCACTGAGAATCCCTTCTTTTCAGTGACACCCGCTATCAGAAGCCGGGTCCAGATTTTTGAACTGGAACCTCTCTCCAACGAGGATATCAAGCGTGCCCTTCAAACTGCCATTACCGATAAAGAAAGAGGCTTTGCCTTTGACGTGATGCTTGACGATAATGCTCTTGATTTTATCGCAACGGCTACCAATGGTGACTTACGCTCAGCCTATCACTCTCTGGATCTAGCAGTCATGTCCACAAAGCCAGATAGCGACGGGAAGCGACACATCACCTTAGACACTGTTGAAAATTCCTTGCAGCGCAGCTATATTACTATGGATAAGGATGGCGACGGGCATTACGATGTGCTATCTGCTCTCCAAAAAGCTATTCGCGGCTCCGATGTCAATGCCAGTCTTCACTATGCGGCACGATTAGTGGAAGCGGGCGATTTACCAAGCCTAGCCAGACGATTGATTGTGATTGCTTATGAAGATATTGGTTTGGCTAATCCTGACGCCCAAGTCCATACCGTTACCGCACTTGATGCCGCTCAGAAAATCGGTTTCCCAGAAGCACGTATTCTAATTGCTAACGTGGTCATTGATTTGGCCTTATCCCCAAAATCTAACTCAGCTTATCTGGCCATGGATGCTGCCTTAAGCGATTTGAGAACATCAGGAAACCTTCCTATTCCAAGGCATTTGAGAGATAGGCATTATGCCGGCAGTAAAGAACTGGGTAATGCCAAAGATTATCTTTACCCCCACGCTTACCCTGAAAAATGGGTGAAACAACAGTACCTGCCAGATAAATTAATCGGTAAACAGTATTTTTCCCCCAACGAAACAGGAAAATATGAACGTGCCCTGGGGGCCAATAAAGAGCGTATTGACAAGCTTTCTAGTCACTCAACCGGAATCCCAAAATAGCAAACGGTTACATTTTTTAGGGTTGGGACTTGAAAAAATCTGAGAAAGTGGTATCATAAACATACAGAAACATTGCTGTGGCATACGAATCCACATCTAAGTGTTGACCGACTATTTCTTTGTATTCTCGGGAAACAAAGACTCTTTCTAGTCTGCAAGCCGTTTCACGCGGACGCAACTTCCAAGAAAGAGCGCGTTACCCACCTGCTTATATTGCGCGGGCTCAATACAAAAAGTGGATCACCGGTGCCAATACAGCATTCTTGCCTCCTTAGCTCAGTTGGTAGAGCAGTAGACTCTTAATCTATGGGTCACAGGTTCGAGCCCTGTAGGGGGCATATAACTATACATAAAAAAGCCTTTGTTTAAAGGCTTTTTTGCTTGTCTGAAGGGGATTTGTCCCATCTTTTGTCCCCGAAATTTTTTAAAATTTCAATACTAACTTAGAATTAAAATATTCTTAATATATATTACTGTCTATTTATAAACCTTTATATTCAAATCTTGATTTCTAATCACCTTGAACCCCATTGAATTCTGAAAAGGCAACACTTTTCTGTACAACATTTATAAAGTGTTTTCTAGGCAATTAATCTTTTAGTCATTGGTGTTTGGTAGTTGAGACTACCATGAATGCGGTGGTAATTCCACCAATGAACATAGTCTTTAGTCTTAAGAGCTAGTTCTTCCAGCGATTGAAAGGTTTCTTGATAAACAAATTCAATTTTGAAAGCACGATACGTACTTTCGGCTACGGCATTGTCATAAGGACAACCAGCCTGACTAAGCGAACGTGTGATTCCAAAGGCTTCCAATATTTCATCAATTAACTGATTATCAAACTCTTTGCCACGATCTGAATGGAACATCTTGACTTTGGTCAGGGCGTAAGGGATGCTTTGTATGGCTTGCTTAACGAATTCAGCGGTCTTGTGCCAACCAAGAGACAGGCCGTTGATTTCACGGTTGTATAGGTCAATAATAAGGCAAACATAAGCCCAACGATTGCCTACACGAACATAGGTTAAGTCAGTGACTAAGGCTTGTAGTGGTCTTTCTTGCTTAAATTGCCTGTCTAAATGGTTGGGAATAGGGGCTTCATTCTTGCCTCTGGAATGTGGTTTGAAGGTGGCTTTCTGATAAACAGAAACCAAATTGAGTCGCTTCATAATGCGTCGAATCCGACGACGTGAAAGTGTGATACCTTCGTTATTCAAGCATATTTTGATTTTTCTGGATCCGTATCTGGCCTTACTTTCGAGAAAAATAGCTTTGATATTTTCTTCAAGTTTCCGCTTCAGAGACTGGTTTAACAGCCTTGTAGTAATAGCTAGAACGAGGAATGTTCAACCAACGACACATGGCTGAAATGCTATAGTTATCCTTATTAGCAGTGATTATTTCCCTTTTTGTGCCATAATCACCGCCGCTTGCTTTAGGATATCTAATTGCATTTCGAGTTCTTTATTGCGTTTCCTGAGTTCAATCAGCTTCCGCTGTTCATCTGTCAGATTATCAACAGACTTGAATGAACCTGTTGTTTTGGCTTGTCTAACCCACTTATCGAAGGTGGAAGGGGTTAGCTCATATTCCTTGATGAGACTGCTACGCTTTCTACCAGCATTGTAAAGGTCAACAATTTGTTGCTTAAAATCATCGGTGAAGTGGCGACGTATTTTTCTAGACATGGTTTTTCTCCCATTTTTCTTAAGTGTAGAACACTTTATAAATTCTGTCTAGTTTAGTGTAACCTATTCAGATAATAGAATACAACAGTAAATATCGTGATGACCTTATTTTTATGATTTTAAGAGTAAAAGATAATTTAAGAAAAGTTCCAAGTATTAATGCAGATTTCCTAAATATAGAACAACGGTTTGAATCCTACAATTTTTACCCTAAACATGGTTATAATTTTTATGATAAGAATCATCTCATCAAACAAATATTTTAGGTGTAATGTATATAAATCATAACCAAAGTTAATCCCTAAATATGAATTAATTATCTGAAAAGAGACCCAAGAAAGTGTCTCTGCCTTTCATGAGAGTTCACTTCAAACTAACTACTCAGTCTTGTATCTAGATGGAAGTTGCTTACCCTTGCGACGAGGTACGGTCAGTGAAGAATGTATTCACATTGCACTTGGTATCACGCCTGAAGGGTATAAATCAGTTCTTGATTATGAGATTGCCCCTAATAAAAATAATGTCTCTTGGTCAGATCTTCTTAAGAGGCTAAAAAATCAAGGACTTAAGCAAGTTTCTCTAGTTGTTACGGACGGATTTAACGGTGTGAATAAAATCATCCAACAAGCCTATCCAATGGCTAAACAGCAACGGTGTCTGGTTCACATTGGTCGTAATATCTCCAGTAAGGTTAAGCGAGTAGATAGGGCATCTATTCTAAATCAGTTCAAGCAGGTTTACCGTGCCACAAATTCACAGGAGGCTACTAAATTATTAGAGCAATTTGTCTCTAAATGGAAGCCTCGTTACAAAAAGGTCATGGCATCACTTGAAATGACTGAAAATCTCCTAACTTTCTATCAATTTCCACATCACATTTGGTCTAGTATTTACTCTACAAACTTGATTGAATCACTCAACAAAGAAATTCAGCAACAAAACAAGAAGCGGGTGGTTTTTCCAAATGAAGAAGCCTTAGAACGGTCACTTTTAAGCATTTTTGAGGACTATCATATTAAGTTTGGAGCTCGTATTCATAAAGGATTTGGAACATGTTTTGACACACTTGATAGTTTATTTGATTAATATTAAGCAACTCTACTCTTGGGTTTACACAAAATTATTGACAGTACTGAAAAGAGAGAACTCCTTGGGTTCTCTCAAAATCAATATCTTTTTATATCAATTAAAGTTAGCATAATGGATTTAAATTCTATATCATGGGAAAATTGTTAATGATAAAAGATTATTTTCAATTACTGAAAAAATGCAATGGTTGTGCCTTCAGAAATTTTCGGAATTTCTGAACCGATAACATGTAATGTGCCTGGTAATGAACCTTCACTTGAACCATCAAATGAAATAGTAATATGCCCAAGATTTATCAAATTCTTTTCGACAACATTTCCAATTGAAGTGACTTTATAATTACTTTGATTAATTAATAGTGTACTCCCTTCTTGAATATGACCGTCTAGAATTTTATTATCAATAGTATAACAAAATTCTGCAAGATCCGCTGGAGCTCCTTGACCGAATAATATCAACATATTAGCACTTTCTATCATTCCATCGGCCTCTGCACCAACAGATGTCACTTTTGTTTCAAATATTTTTACCATTCAAACTCCCCCTTTTATTGATTTTAAATCTTTTTACTTATAAAGTCCAATACTTGCAATCCAAGCCACAATTACACGTGGAACACCATTTAAGAAACGAGAATATAAGACTGATGGTACCCCAACTTCAACTGTTTCTGAATTTGCCTCAGTCAACCCAAGAGCAACAGGAATAAAGTCACAACCATTTTGTGTATTAATCGCAAATAGGGCAGGCAATGCCATTTGTGGCGGAATATTACCTTTACCAATTTCAACACCGATAAGTGTTCCGATAATTTGAGAAATAACTGCTCCAGGTCCCAATAATGGTGATAAGAAAGGTAGAGAACAAATAAATCCAATCAATACTAACCCCCAGATATTACCTGCTAGAGGAACCATTAATTTAGCTAGCCAGTTCCCAACACCTGACCCTTGGATAATACCAATTAATAATGATACAAATGCCATAAACGGAAGAATAGTATTAAGCATTGTTTGAATCGCATCACGGGCAGCCTGGTTGAAGGTCGCTACAACTTTACCCGCACCCATACCAATACGTGCTACAAAACTTGATTCCGCACGTTGTTCTGTAATTTTTTTACTTGTATCATAAATTGCTTTATTTGTATCATTTTGGACACGATTTTCAAGAGATGCAGACTCGTCTGTGGCTATAATTTGATCAATCCCAACGGCAGAAACATATATTTCTTCTGTAATATATTGTGCCAATGGACCACTCTTACCAGTTGCTACAACATTAATTGTTGGAATTCCTTTTTTAGGATAAATTCCACAACGCAATGTACCACCACAGTCAACAATCGCTAGAGCAATTTCTTCATCTGGAATAGATGTTTTAAAGCCATTAACAGCTTTCATACCTGTTAAAGCAACAATCTTATCTACAATTTCAGGTTTTTCACCACCTCCTGTAATATAAATGAATTTATGTTTTTCTTCAGTTGGTGTAATAACAAGAGGTCCGCCATATCCGCCACTACCTTTGACTACTTTAATACTTTGATAAGTCATTTTTCTACTCCTTTTTACTAGTCTAATTCAACTGTTTTACTTAAAGTAATACCTTGTTGTTTAGAAACATATGCAGTTGTAAAATCAGTTACCCAACCACCTACAAAGTTCATAATTAAACCAACAAGTAAATAACGAATTGCCAATTCCATTTGACTTAATCCTAAAGTCTTAATTCCTGATGCTATGCCTAACCAAACAAATAGTTCACCAGGATTGATGTGAGGGAAAACACCATTTGAGGTATGACAAAATTGCATTTGTGAAGCAACATAACTAGGCTTATAATATTCTGGCATAAAACGTCCCATACTAATAGCCATAGGATTACCTAACATAAACGCTGAGATAAAAGGTAAAATCATGTAACGGCTGATAGGGTTTTTAGCAGAAACCTCTGCAAGTTTATTAACACGCTCTTCACCAAGAATAGCAATAAAAGCATTCATTGCAACCAAAAGCATCAATACTACAGGAACAATTCCTGTCATCCAACTAATAAAAGTTTCGCCGCCTAATTGAAAGAGCTTCATAAAGCCTTCTGCGAATTTTGTAATGTAATCCATTATAAACTCCTTTGTTTATTTATTTTTTAAATTGATATTTTAAGCGAGTCATTAAGGTCTTCATGTGAAGATCAAAATCAAAAGCTGAGCTATATCTTGAAATTTCCTGATAAGAACCAGCCTCTACTCTTAAGAATAATTCTCTGGCGTCCTCTATAGCTATTTGAAGTAAACGGTTTTCTTTTCTTACTAAAGGATTGTAGCTGTCAACATAATGAATATCTTGACCAAGAAATTGTGGCATGGCTTTAAAGGTTGCTAAAACGCTAATACCTTGCATTTTACGTGCATCTAAAACAATGCCTTCACTATTAATAGCAAACATGACAATAGTCCCTGATCTGATCCTTCCTGACCGTCTACCAATAGTGACGCGACCTTTTTGCCGTAATTCAGCGTAAACCTGATTGAAATGTTTTAGTTGTTTCATGCCTAAAAAGATTTGAAAAATATAAGCAGATATCACAATAATCGCTAGTACGATAATACTATCCATTAAAAAATCCCTCTTTCCTCCGTAAATTGATAAAAAGCTTCCTCTGACTCTATTAAACGCAATTCACTTCTTAATAATTCATCACTAGCAATCCTAAAAATATCATCATAAAGTTCCAACATTTCTGCTTCTAACCGAGTTTCAACTTTTTTGGGGATTGCTACCATAAAGATAATAGCAACTTGATTATATCCTTCACAAAATATTTGATCTAATACCCCAACTAGAAGGATTGGCTTATCAGAATGATAATTAATTGCATGAGGAAAGGCAACCTGATTACCAAACATCGTAGATTGTTTCATTTCTCTTTGGATAATTCGTTCAGAAAAACCGAAATCGACTATATTTTTCTTAGCTAATATCTTAACCATATTTGTCAAATAACTACAATATGTACTTTCAGGTTTTAAACGGACAAAGCGAATAATACTATCTTGAATGTTTCTTTGATGAAAGAGATGAACTTTTTGCCATTCATTTTGCAACCATTGATCATTGAATACATTAGTGATTTGAACCAATGGAGATTTTAACTGGCCAAATTTTAATGGTATGGTTGTAAAAATTGCAAAATAATTATCATCTCTTTCAGGGTTAAACTGTTCTTCAGAAAATTGAAAAATTTCAATATCTGGACCAAGAACCTTAGTTATCCTTCGACAAATCATATTTGCCGTTCCACGTCCAGTAGTACAAACAACAGCAATACGCTTTGATCCTTTTTCAACAATTTGTTCTTTATCTCGCAAAATCAGTTCAAAGTATAATGCTAAATAACTACATTCGGATATTTCCAAATGTGTTGAAAAGGTTTCTTCTAATACCTTCCCAGCCGATGTTGCCATTTCAAATGCTAATGGGTATTTATGTTTAATTTCTCCATGAAAAAGATCATTAGCTTGAATCTGAAAAATTAATCGATTAATTAAAAATTTTAGATGTGTATGAATTTCAACAAATAATTTTTCTTCATCAAAATTAATCAACAGGCTTTCTTTCACTTCTTGAATCATCTTTTGATAAAGTTGAAGAAAATCGGGATTTAATAAACCTTCATGATAAGTCAAGCCATCTATATATTGGGTGTTCAAGGCGAAAGAAATAAAATCACGTTCAAATTGACTCAAGGAAGTTTGATAGTCTAATTCTAGGTGATAAACAAGTTCCTCCATAAAAGAGTTTGATTTAACCTCATTACTATAAAAGGGAATATAATCTGTTAAATGATTATTCTCATGAATACGCTTTATTGTTATTGCAATCGTTTTATTCAGAAGCTCTTGAATTTTTCGAGGTAAGCGGTAAACTTTATAAAGGTTTTCTAAGAAAACAAGACTCTCTTTTTGTAAATAATCAGTATCGAAATAAGCATAAACATGATGGATAAATAATAGTCTAATTTTTAATTCTGATCCAAAAGCTTGAATTCCTCTATTAGGAATTCCTTTGATTTCAATGTGATAAAGGCTTGCTAATTCTTTTGCTGTTTTTAAATCTTTATTTATCGTACTTCTACTTACACCTGTTTCTTCTGCAAGATCATCTATTACGATTGGTGTCGGAGATTCCAACAGGCGTTTAAGTAAATACGCAACACGTTTACTTGCTGAGTTGAAATCACTAGTCTTTCTAAGGCTACCGGCTAAAATTGTTTCAAGTCTAGCATAATCATAGACAGTCAACTCTAGTTGGTTATTTGTTTGAATAATTTCAATATCACCATCTAAAAGATCATTTAATTGCTCTATACTTTTTGTTAAAGTTTGTGGGCTAATCTTCATATGTTTTCTCAAATCATCAAAAGCCAACTGGTTTTGAATCAATAAAGTTTCGAGTATATCATACCAACGGTTAACTAATGCCATGACTATCCTTTCTAGCTGGATGTCATCCTCTTGTTTTACCACCTGCTACATTTGTTGTAATTCCAGTAATATAGCTTGAACGATCTGAAATATAATAAGCGACAAGATCTGCAACTTCCCTTAATTTCCCACTACGTCCAAGTGGTGTAGTACTCGTAGATGAATATCCTGCACGAATCTCTTCAACAGTTTTTCCTCTAGTATATCCTAATGCCTCTTCATATGCCCGTGTTCTTAGCCCAGTAGCTTCCATAATACCTGGTGCAATACCTACAACACGAACACCATATTTTCCTAATTCTTTTGACCATGAACGCGTATAAGAATACAATGCTGCTTTTGTTGCTGCATAAGCACTTTGCCCTTCAGAGCCTTCAAGCCCAGCTTCAGAAGCCATATTAATAATAACACCTGACTTTTGTTCAACAAGTATACGTCCAACTGCTTGGCTTACTAAAAATAGGCCTTTTTGGTTAATTGCTGTAATTTTATCAAATGTCTCGTCATCTAATTCATATTTCCCATGAGGATCATTTGAATCAACTAGAAGTCGAGGAATATTAATTCCAGCATTATTAATTAATGCATCAATTTTACAAAAATGTTTTACTACTTTCGATACTCCATCTTCAACTTCTTTACGAGAAGTAACATCAACCTTTACAAATATTAAGTTTGGATGAGTTAAGCCATTGTCTACAATATCAAAGTTAGCAACTTTGACATCTAATTCCAGAAGTTCTTCAACAATTGCTCTACCTATACCTGAGGAAGCACCTGTAACGATTGCCGTTTTACCAGCAATATTTAACCAGTCAGTCATAATTTTTTTCTCCTTTGCTTTTTTTACACCTATATTATAAAACGCTTTCATACTTTAATTAAGATAGTCTTTTTTTATAACTCAAAAAAATACATAAACTAATTTTGTTAAAAGAGTAAAGAGATAAAAAAAGTACTGTCTGAATAGGTTACACTAAGCTAGACAGAATTTATAAAGTGTTCTACACTAAAGAAAATAGGAGAACAGATATGTCTAGAAAAATACGTCGCCACTTCACCGATAACTTTAAGCAACAAATCGTTGACCTCCACAATGCTGGCAGGAAACGAAGTGAGCTTATCAAAGAATATGAGTTAACGCCCTCAGCCTTCGATAAGTGGGTTCGTCAGGCAAAAACAACTGGCTCATTTAAAACTATTGATAATCTTACAGATGAACAGCGTGAACTGATTGAACTCCGAAAACGCAATAAAGAACTCGAAATACAGCTAGATATCCTAAAGCAAGCGGCGGTGATTATGGCACGAAAAGAGAAGTAATCACTGCTAACAAAGTTAACTGTAGCATATCAGCCATGTGTCGTTGGCTGAATATACCACGCTCTAGCTATTATTACAAAGCTGTAGAGCCAGTATCTGAAGTAGAGATTGAAGAGATGATTACGTGCATTTTTCTTGAGAGTAAGTCTAGATATGGGGCTAGGAAAATCAAGAAATGTTTAGAGAATGATGCTATCTCACTGTCTCGTCGGCGGATTCGTCGCATCATAGAGAGACTCAACTTAGTATCCATTTATCAGAAAGTAGCCTTTAAACCGCTTTCCAAAGGAAAGAATGACGCACCCATTCCTAACTACTTACACAGACAATTCAATCAAGAAAGATCACTTGAAGCGACTGTGACCGACTTGACTTATATCCGTGTTGGTAAGTGCTGGGCTTACGTTTGTCTCATCATTGACCTCTTCAATAAAGAGTTTGACAATCAGCTGATTGATGAGATGCTTGAAGCTTTTGGTATCATTCGTTCCCTCAGTCAAGCCGGTTGTCCCTATGACAATGTCGTCGCTGAAAGTACCTATCGTTCCTTCAAACTGGAGTTTGTCAACCAGGAAACCTTCCATTCACTGGAAGAATTAATCCTTAAAACGAAAGATTATGTCTACTGGTGGAACCACTATCGCACTAATGGTAGTCTTAACTACCAAACTCCAATGGCAAAACGACTGGCTGCATAAAAGCAATTTATAAATGTTGTACAGAAAACTGTGGCCTCTTCATAATAATGCCCTAGTAAAAATCTTTTTAAAAGCTAGAGCATCAATGGAAAAAGGGGAGCGAGATGCACTCGCGAAGTTAAGCAATGATATTTCCTGGTATCTTGTGCTGAACAAGTACGAGGCACCCCAACCTGTTATTGATTTTGCACAGCAACTAGCCAAGGAACCTCATAAAGAAAGAGGAAAACTAGCCTTTTTACAGTCGCTAGCCCTCTCTCTCATCCACAGATAACATTTTTTCTTAAGATGGGATCGGACGCTTTATCAGACAGCTAACTGAAACTTTATCCCTCATTACCAAGTAGCATGCTACCAAGACAAATGTTAAGGCCCTAGGGTCTTAGCGTTTTTAGCTGCTACTATTTGATAGTTTCTCCTGTTTTCCAAAAAGTCTCTGTGATAATTCTGCAACCGGAAGACCAAGGATGGTATTCATATCGCCTGTTATGATTTCACAACTCAGAGTCAATACCTCGTGCCATTATCAGCCTGTTGCATGGCCAATGGTTTATAGATGAGATCTGTCAAAAGGTGTTTCAGCTTGAAAAAGATGGTTTAAGACGCATTCGTTAACACCTTTATAACTTCTAGTGGCGAGAGCAACAGAGACAACTTTTAGTAAAAATCAGGCTTTATCCGCTAGCAATTCTATTTTTGTGCTATGATAGGAGAAAGGAGGATGATTCGGTGAAGAAAAGGATTGGTATTGTGGGAATGGGAGTGAGTGGTTTGGCTGTTTTGCTAGCTCTTTCTCATCAGTCAGAAGACGTTTTAGCGACTATGGAGATTTTCTGTTTTGATGATTCTCACCACTTTGGGAAAGGAATTCCTTTCCAAGAAGATGTGGCATTGGCCTTGATAAACTCTCCTATTGACGACATTTCGTTTGATTATCGCAACATGAATGATTTCATGATATGGCTAAGAGAAAATGGCTACAACACTGACCAATCTTATGTCGCAAGAGTTCTTTACGGAAAGTATTTATCTGAGAGAGCAAAATCCCTGTTAGACCGACTTCCTGTTAGGGTCGTGACGTCTAGAGTTGAGGACATCCATTATTTTCCTCAGCAGCAACAGTGGCAAGTAGAGCTGGAAGAAGGATCAACTCCCAGCGATTTGCCAGTCTTTTTTGACGAGATTCATCTTGCTTGTGGAGCCTTACCGGTGTTAGACCCTTATGAACTAGAGGGGGCTCTTGGCTACCATGCTGATCCCTACCCTCTGAAACAATTTGCCAGAGATGTGTTTGAGGGGCAGACGGTTACTGTCGTCGGGACAGGACTGGCTGCCATTGATGTGATTAAATGGCTTGTCAGTGATACCAAGGCTTCTATTCAAGCTTTTTCTCGGTCAAACGTTTTTCCAACAGTGCGTATTCTAGAAGGGCCTGTCATCGATTGGCAGTTTTTCACAGACGAAACGCTCAACCAACTGCTCAACCAAGCTGAGCATTCCTTTACTTTGAATACCTTTGACAACTTGTTATCAAGCGAGTTACAAGCTATGGGTTTTAAGAGTTGGAAAGAGGCAACAAAACAAGTTTTAGCCCCAGGGCAAGAGGGCATTGCTTTAGCCTTTGAACATTCTAAAGAGCTTTATCTTTTACAGCAACTAGCCTCAAGAATAACGGTCTGGTTGACTGATTTGTGGCCCTACATGTCCTTAGATGATCGCAAAGCTTATCAAGACACTTATGGTAAGGCCATCGTCAACTTGCGCAATCCCATGCCAGAGGATTCTGCTAAAGTACTGTTAGAAGCTTTCAAACAAAATAGACTAACGACGATTGATGATGTTTCAGATATCACATCGACGGATCAGGGATTTACCATCATTACTAAGTCGACTAAGTTTTTCGTCAATCGCATCATCAATGCAACGGGTTATCACTTGACACCAGCTAATCTCTCATCAGCAACACCTCTTCTCCAATCACTCATCAATCAGCGCCTTGGTCAACTAGATACTCAAGGCGGACTTACCATTTTACCAGAAACAGCGCAAGTCCTATCACCAAAATACGGCGTCATGCCCAACTTATATGCACACGGTGCCTTAGTAAACGGCGTCATCTATCAGAATAACTCCACCATTAAAATCCAACGCATGGCAAAGCGGGCTTTGAAAGGTAGGGAATAGAGAGTAAAGAAAGGTTTTTATCTTTAAAGCTCATGGTATTATTCTATTTGCTTACGATTCGAACAAAAAAGCTGATAATGGTTATAATTTTAGAACCTAAAGATGCTTTGACTTACTAACTATTGAGCAGAATTATTTCAACAAGGGTAATCGATTTTGATTAGCGCTGAATAATACGAACAAGGCTATTAATCCTATAGCTGATTTCTCTACTGCCCATTTCAGAAGGTTTCTTATAACACTTTTTTATCAAAATAACTTTTAGAATTATTTTAACAAATCTCCTTAGATTAGGCTTTATGATTTAATAATAGTTACAAAATATCCATAGGGCTTCAAATCATTTGTAAATCAACAAAAAAGTCAAGCCTAGTGAGCAGAGGCCTGACTTTTTGTTATTAATTCTGAGTAAACGTTCCGTCGTTATAGTTAATGGTGTAGCCATTAGCTGTGTTATAAACCAAAACTTTTTCGTCAATTGATTTATCAGAAGATTGCATTGATACCACTACAGCTCTTGGAACTAATTCATCACCTTGATAAACTGGTGCCGCTTCATAATAGAGGTGACCATTTCGATTGGCTTCTAACCACTCTTGAGCTCTTTGTTCGGTATAACGCATACCTCCTTTTTGATCTCGACCTCCTACATTTTGAGTACGAGTGCCTGTGACAGCGTTAACTCTAAGAGCATCTCCTCCAAGGCTATCTGCAATTAAGTGACTTCTATTCCAAAAATCTCCAACATAAGCTATACCATTTAACCAGTCAATTTTATATTTCACACGGTTAGGATTTCCTAGCCATCCTGAAGGATTTTGATTTTTAGCAAAAGACTGTCTAACGCCGTAACTTGCTGCAACATTTTCGTAAGTCAGTGTTCCTCTGGCAGTACGACTCCTCCCTAGCTCATCTAGTCCACTATATAAAATATCACCTGCTTGAGGGAAAAGTGCTGGATTGATTTGGCTAGCTCCTAACACCTTATAGTAGTTTGGACTGTCACTGAAAGTCCACGCTAAAGATTCTTGCAAGTACTGATGCGCTTCATCATTCTGAACAACTTCGTTAGAGACATATGTCTCACGTGCAGATGCAATGGTTTCAGGTGTTAATGTTGTGATAGCAACTGTGGCTGATAATAAAGCCACCATCGACAACTTAACTAACTGACATTTTTTTGAAAAAACCCGTTGTAATCCAAGTAAATTCATGTGTTTGTCCTCTTTTTTTAATTTCGCTCACTACAGATAGTATACGCTTACATAACCAGTTTAGCAATAGTTTTTTTAAAAAATATGAAAATTAAAAGAGATAATGATAGAAAAACTATATTTTTTACTCCTTATTTTGTAATAATAGTTTCTTTTTAGTTTTGTTTTATACTTTTTATAAGAAGATTACGAATATTTTATAATTTTTTTGTATCTTTTCGTTATTTTTCGTCTTAGTACTTGATTACTATCCTAATTTGTCACTATTAGGATATAGCACCTACTTTTTTCTTTTACTCTCCGTATCATCAGGAGTGAATCAACAATCATTTACCAAAAAGGATATAGAGAGTCTTCCTATATCAAAAGGAAGGTTATATTAGCTGAAAAGGCAACACTGACTACTATTAATAGTAAGCTATTAGGGTAACATGAAAAGGACCTAGCTCTGCCCCGTACAGAACTAAGTCCTCTTCTTAAAAAGAATGCTAACTTTTTTGTGGTAGGTGAACAATTACTGGCCAATTCACAATGTTTAGTTATCTTCTATCTTGTCGTATTGTTTATGGAAGGTTTTGGCTGAGACAATACGATGATTTGTAATGTCCAAAAAATCACCTCGATAACCGAGCACATACATCCCGTAGCCTGCAAAACCACCGCCTACTATTCCTGTTGCACCAATCTTTAAGTTGGTTATTGTCAAAGGATTTAGATCCGCCATGAGAACCCTGATATGATTATCTAGCCAAACAATATAATTTTTCTGAAACCCTTCCTTAACCCAACCGGGTTGTGGAGTTTTGACATCCAAATTTCCAAACTCCAGTTGTCTTTCCTTGATAACAAACTGTCATCACTATTCCTTTAGTTTCACTTAACAAACGTTACAAGCGTTAGGTGCTCCATCTGTTCTGCAAGGACTACAGGTGCACGTGCAAAAATTCTTAGTTTGGCTGTCATGTCATTCTTCTAAAATAGGAGATGTTTTCCTCAATGTTTACAAGGTTAGTGGCAGATATCACTTAAAAATAGTCACGACTTTTATATATAAGGAACACCCATATCTTCTCATCTTTGTCTCGTTGTAACCTCGACAAATTTATGATACCTTTTTCACAAAAATAATATAGTGATTTCCTAAATAGCCCTTTAACTTTCCTGAATAACAGTTGAAGTCTTTTGGGTGTGAACAGTGACCACAAGAAAAATGCCTTTAATAGCTCCTTTCTCTAGTGGTCTCTAGCTTTCCGCAGACTTGCCTCTACTTCTGCTTACATTACTGATGACTGGTCAAGTTATAAGTAAACGTTCCCTCATTCTAACAGTCAAAACGAATAAGTTGCTGGTCTGCATCCACAAAAGCCTTCACTCCAAATGGCACAATAGCTCTTGGAGTAGCATGCCCAATAGAAAGGTTAGCCAAAATAGGAATATCGGTATCAATGACCTCTAAAAGAATGTTTTGATAATCGTCATCGTAGGTTTCATCCATAGGTTTACCGACCAGAACACCTGAAAGGACGCTGAAAATGCCTGTTTCTTTTAAGGTTTCAAGCATGTGACGATAGAGCTCTGGGCTTGGCTTTTCTTCACTTGTTTCAAGTAAGAGAATTTTGTCCTCCCAATCCGCCAAAGAAGGAAATAAACCATATTGCTGGCACAGGGTCACACTGTCTGCATAACGTGACCCATCAAATAGCTGATAAAGGGATTCTAAACAGCCCCCTAAAATCTCCCCGCTAAATTGGGCTGGACCTCGCAATAATTTAAATCCTTGATTGGAGTGGACCACTCGTTTAGTTCCCAAGGCTGCTTGGCTAAAATCTGTCCGCTCGTCGTACCACACGTCACTTGGTCTAATAGCTGCAATACTGCCTGTCTCGATTAATTCCTTAAAATAGGCTAAGGAATAGGGCAACATCTCCTCTTCCAGTTCACAAATATCTGCCAGGAAAGATTGACCGTAAAAGGTTTTTAGTCCTAGCTTGTGGAGCATGAGATGGTTCATGGTTGTGTCTGAAAAGCCAAGAAAGACCTTCTGCCGAGCAACCTTTTCGAGTTGTCTATCACTAAAAAGGTAAGGCAACAGACGATGGGTGTCATCCCCGCCGATAGCACATAAAATCATGTCAATGGATGGGTCTGCAAAAGCTTCAAGAAGATCAGCAGCCCTAGCTTCTGGATGGTCTTTCACATACTCTAGACCTTTTAAAGCATTTGGCAAAAAGACAGGATCGAGTCCTAAGGCTTTCAACCGTTTGACGCCCAAGTCTAACTCATGTTTGACCATGTCCTCACCTAAAATGCCACTTGATAAACTGACAATACCAACTTTTTGAATCATTACAAGCCCTCCTTATTTATAATAGATTACCCCATTATATCACAAAAGCCCTTTACTGAAGATGAGCAACCAAAATTGCTCACAAGTGGTGTTAGCAGTTACCCAACTAATAGACCAAATCCTGGTGGTCTAGCAAGAAATCTATTAAAGCATTTTTAGCAACAACTTGAATCTCATAAACACCTACCTCATCAGTTGGTTTTGACTGAGCTGTTACCTTCTTTATCTTGGTTTGGCTGAAAACTCTTCCTGACACCGTAAAATGAATCCGATTCTCTTTGGGTAAATAGAACTGCAACTGCCCATCAAACACATGGTTCTTTCCAGCTTGATAGCCTGCCGACAAAAGCTTTTTGATGCCCTTTTTCTCTCCTGTTTCTGATACCTGATAATAAAAATAAATCTTCCCTGATTGTTGAGGCAATGACGCAGACAAGGTACGATATTGTTTTCCATCTTTTTTCACTAATTGACCTGATTTGAGCTAGGCTTGATGAGGTAAATCTTTCATTTCTTTTGGGTAAATAATTGCTTGAGAAGCTGAAAGAGCTGATGGCTGAGGCTTGTCTGGGGTGACTGCTCTGCTATGCCATCAGAATACCAACACTATTAACCCAAAAATCACTAAAAGAAGCCAGCGGAGCTGTCGTTTTGTCATATCAATCTCTTTTCTAGTCCCTAAATTTGGACAAACAACTAGTTATTGTGGACCGTTATACAACCCTATTGTAATCGTTTTACAAGTGTTTCTCAAATTACATTGCTGGCAAGGCTTCCTTTGGGTTACTTGGCAGGTCATTTATGTTACAATAAAGAAAAAGGAGGTCTCACATGACAACTGACCATCAATTACGAGAAGTGTCTTATCAATTACTAGCTGAACGAGGGGTTTCTTTAGAAGCTATTGCAGAGCTGGTACTTTTTTTGCAGAATAATTATATCCCCAACTTGACCATGGCAGAATGTTTAGAGAGTGTTGAAGCGGTGCTTGAAAAACGAGAAGTACAAAACGCTATTATCACTGGGGTCGAATTGGATAAATTGGCTGAAGCCGATCAGCTGTCTGAGCCGCTCCTTACTATCTTAAAAACCGACCAAGGGCTGTATGGGATTGATGAAATCTTGGCCTTATCCATTGTTAACCTCTATGGTTCCATCGGCTTTACCAATTACGGTTATCTGGACAAGACAAAACCAAGGATTGTTGACAAACTCAACCACAAAGACGGCAAATCCTGCCATACCTTTTTAGATGATATTGTTAGCGCCATTGCGGCAGCAGCTGCCAGCCGTATTGCCCACAATGACCCTGCTAAAAGTGCTATTACCAACCAACAGTAAGCACCATAATCAAAACCAGTCTAGGAATATATCCCTAGACTGGTTTTTAACTCCTATAAATAACTGCTAGCTTTAACTAGAGAAAGGCCAACCCCATACAGAGCCCACATTATATCGCCATCTGATCTTCTCGAGGTACTTTTTAGCTTTTAAGAACTGAGGGTTATGATTAGCCTCTTCTCTCTTCATTTCTTCCATAAGATAGGGATATAATTGGTAAGCTAAGTAACTCAGCCTATCTCCAGAATCAAGCCCTTTAGCTGCCCAAATCAACTTTTCTCTAAAAGATTGACTTAAGTTAAGCTCTTTCTCATTATACAATGATTGAAGACAGCCCATAAACTCTGCCCTCTTTTGTTGTCTTTTAAACATGTCATGAATCACTTTCTATCTAAGAGTCCTAATGTCTATTCTTTATTATCTAATAAATTAATAGTAGCAAAATAAAAGCTCTTGTGCAATCAAAGTAAGAGACTTATTGACCTATAAAAACCGCAAGGACTCACTAGTCTTGCGGTTTGTTTGATGATTCGAAAAGTCTACTTATCAATCGTTTTAAAGCAGCACGTCCTTATCGACTAGTGACATAGGCATCAACAGCAACCAAAGCTGCAGCCACATCTTCTGGGGTGATAACAAATGGCATCTGATGGATGGTTTCGCCTGCCATAGTTGCTTGACGGCCAACTTTTAAGAAATCATCTTGACTAGCAGTGTCTAAATGCATTTCCTTGAGAGTTGTCGGCATGCCAATGGCTTGGTAAAAGTCGATGTAGCGGTCAATTTCTTCACGTGAACGATTTTCCAAGAAGAGTTGTGTCAACGTGCCATAGGCGACTTTTTCACCATGAGTAAGATGGTGAATATCTCCTGTCAACGCTGTAAAGCCATTGTGAATGGCGTGTGCAGCAGCCAGACCCGCACTTTCAAAACCAAGCCCACTAAGGAGCGTATTGGCTTCGATGACATTTTCCAAAGCTGGGGTCACGACTTGTCTGTCACAACTAGCCATCGCCTTGAGACCATCCGCAAACAAGGTTCGTTCACAGGCTTGCGCAATGGCAACTCCTGCCAGCGTTTGATTACCACCTGCCATGATGTCTCCATTTTTTTGCATAACCGCACGCGCTTCTACCCATGTTGCTAACCCATCTGCAATCCCTGATGCCAATAATCGTTTGGGTGCCTGACAAATCACTTGTGTATCAACCAAAACAAGATCTGGATTCTTTGAATAGAAAATGTACTTTTCAAAGGCTCCTTCATCGGTGTAAATAACCGATAAGGCTGAGGTTGGGGCATCTGTTGAGGCAATGGTTGGGGCAATAATCACTGGAACAGCTAACACATCCGCAATAGCCTTAGCGCTATCAATGGTTTTTCCGCCACCAAGACCGATAATGATATTGCTACCATTGTCCTTGGCAATAGCAACCACACGGTTGATTTCGTTATCAGATGCTTCCCCATTAAAGACTACGTGAACAGGGGGCATGCCGTTATCTGCCAAATAAGCTTCAAATGTTTTTCCGACGATACCATAAACCACGTCATCACAAAGTAAAATAGGATTATCCCCTAGTTGTTTCAGGGTTTCTGCATTGGTAAACAAGGCATTTTTACCTTGAATGTAACGAGATGGACTTGCAAATACTTTCATCATTGAACTCCTTTATCTGTGATTAATACTGACGATATTCCTTAAATGCTCTTGCGGTGATGAATGGCTTCCCAATCCTTACCAAAATCATCAACCGCTTTTTGAATAGATGGCATCGCAAATCCTGCTTCAAAAACATCTGGACCAGCAGTGATGGCTTGTGCTCCCAAAGCAAAGGATTTATTGACCTGAGCCACATTTTTAAAACTTGCTGCTAAGAGTTTACTGTCAGAACACTCACGGTCAATAGCTTCTGCCAATTGCCCAATCACGGCCTCTGGATCAATATTAAGATTTTCCATACGGTTATAATAAGGAGCCAAATAATCAGCGCCAGCTTCAATGGCTAATAACCCTTGGAAAGTGCTGTAAATAGCTGTCGCGGTAATATGATAGCCTTCAGCTTTCAAGGTTTTAATGGCCGCTAGCCCTTCTGGGGTTACAGGTACTTTGACATAAACACTGTCCCCACATTGCTGACGAATTTCAGCAGCATCTTTTAAGATACCTTCGTAATCTTGGGCAATCACTTGAACATGAATAGAAGCCTGATCACCGATAATGGCACGAACTTCTCGAATCCGTTCAAAGAAATCAATGTCACCTTCTTTTTTGGCAATAGAAGGGTTTGAGGTCACACCTGCCAGCGGCAAAATATGATGCCATTTTTTAATAGCGTCTAAGTCTAGAGTGTCTAACATGTATTCCATAAATATTCTTCTTTCTAAAGCGTGTGTTCCGTACGTTCAATAATGTCATCCTGGGTTGCTTTTGAGAGAACATTGAAGAAAGCAGAGTAGCCAGCAACACGGACAATGAGGTCACGGTGTTTTTCAGGATGCTTTTGGGCGTCAATCAAGGTATCACGAGACACCACATTGTATTGAATATGGTAACCGTGGAGACGATTGAAGAAGGTGCGAAGCAAGGCCATTAATTTCAGTTTGTCTTCTTCTTTGACCAGGGTTTGCGGATTAACTTTTTGGTTCAAGAGAACACCCCCCACAATCTCATTTGTTGGTAATTTAGCAACAGATTTAAGGACAGATGTTGGGCCTTTTTTGTCCATGCTGTGCTCTGGTGAACAACCTTCTGCCAATGGGGTTCCCGCATGACGACCGTCTGGTGTCGCTAAGGTTCCTTTTCCCTGTCCGACATTGGCTGAGATTGATGATGTCCCAGAATAGCGTATACCTCCGATTGGGCCACGGCCATAACGGGTATTTGGGTATTTGGCGATTTCATCAATGTAGGTATCGTAGGCTTCTACCACGAGACTATCTGCGTAGTCATCATCGTTACCATATTTTGGTGCGTCATTGATTAGCATTTGGCGGATGTCTTCTCCGCGTTCTCCAGCAAAGTCACTTTCAAGGGCCTGCCAGAGTTCTTCTGGAGTTAATCGACCTTCTTCAAACACTAATTTTTTCAGCGCTGCTAGGGAATCAGATAGGTTAGCAATACCAACTTGAAGGCCTGAGATGTAGTCGTAAACAGCTCCGCCTTCTTTTAAGGTCTTGCCTCTGCCGATACAATCATCTGTCAAGGCTGAGCAAAGAATATCTGGCACTTCACGTTCGAGACCGAGGTCAATAGCATTTTCAACAATGACGCTCATGCGAGTAATTTCGCGCAGGGTGGCATCCCAGGCTGCTTTTAATTCTTGATAAGATGTCATGTCTTTGAAATGACCATGTCCTGTTGCAAAGCGCTTCCCTGATGCTGGATCAATCCCGTCATTCATGGTAATCAGCAAGATTTTAGGGAAGTTAATGTAACTCATCCCCGTGCAACGGTAGCCCCATTTCCCAGGAACTGCTGTTTCCACACAACCAATGGCTGAATAATCATAAGCGTCTTCTTCTGAGACACCTTTTTTGATAAAGGATGGAATGATGATTTCATCGTTGTTCATCGCTGGCATGCCAAAACCAAGTTTCATGACCTCAATGCATTCGTTCATAAAGGTGTTGTCTAGGCCTTTATGGTAACGAACAGTCAAGTTAGGTTGTGGCAATTTGGTTTGAGCCACACTCCGTAGGACAAGGTAAGACAGTGGGTTGACCGCGTCTTTTTTATCTCGTGTTTGACCACCAATCGTCACGTTTTGGTAAAGTGGACTACCTGCTGATGAGAAGGTGTGGGCTTGGCTCCGCACTTTGTTAATGGTCAAGGTCTTAATCCAGAGATTGGTCAACCGTTCAACGATTGAACCTTCTGTTTCACGGCCAGCCTCCAAATCAGCTTTGACATAAGGATACATGTACTGATCAAAGCGGCCATAAGATAGCGAATGCCCGTTTGATTCAATTTGCAAGATACATTGAATGAACCAGACGGATTGGACAGCTTCTGCAAACGTTTCTGCTTTTTCATAAGGCACTTTGTCACAAATGCGCGCGATTTCTAACAATTCTACTTGACGTTCTGGACCAGCGGTTTCTGCTAGTTCTCTAGCCAATTGGGCATAGCGTTTGGCATAAGTTTTGACCGCATCAATAACAATAAAGACAGAGTTGTAAAAATGATATTTGTCAATGTTTTCAGGAATGGTCAAATCAAGCGCAGCTTTGGCAGCTCGTGCCCGTTCTTCAAATCCCTTCAATCCGTATTCCAAGAGTTTTTGGTAATTGACAGCTAAATGGGCATCTCCCGAATTCATCTTGCCTTCCATGCCAAAGAAACCTGTTTCCATGTACACTTGAACTTCTTCTGGTAGCAAGACACCGCAGCGAGCACGTAGATTATTGTTTTTCCAGAATGGGGCAATATTTCGCAGCTGTTGCTTAGTTTCTTCGGTAATGTAGAACACATCCCCATCTCGTTTTTCAAAAAGATCGAGTTCGTTGAGGACAAATTCCAGAGTATATTCAGGGAAAATCGGCGCATCCTTGTTTGAAGAGGCTTGGTTACCAGCAATGAGACTTTCGTCTTCAATATAGATGGTCATGTTTTCCAAAATATTTTGCAACATGTAAGCGCGTTTCAGGTTCGCCGGTTTGTTCTGATGTTTTTGATAGGCTTCTGTTACCAAGATGGCGCGCTCAGCATCAATATAAGGTTTCTTGTCTAACACCGCCTCACGATATTGATTCATCCTATCAGTTAAGTTGCCAAAATAAGGAATCTTTGTTTCAGTCATCGCCGCCTCCTATCTTTCTTTCGTAATTATAATTGTTTCTTTCGTAATTATTTTACCATATTTAGTCCTTTTTTAATACTGCTGCCTGAAAGAATTATAAACCATCACGATTTGCACAATAGTGCATATGACTAACGCTTGAAATCAGCTTTCTTTTCTAAAAAACCACCTCAGAAGGTGAGATGGTCTTAACGATATCAAGGATAAACAGAGTCTAGAAAGCATTGCAACAGCTGCTTTCAAAGGTAGCTAGGGGCATCATAAACAAGGGATAACTATTCGTTTTCAGCTGCCCCTTCATTTTGGCAAGCAATTCTATCTTGAATCTTAAAGAATGGGAAATAAATTAATGTAGACATAACAAGCACAAGGATTTGCACAACAACACCTTGCCAGCCGCCAACCATGAACCCTGAGATAATGGCTGGTGTTGACCACGGCAGCGTTACTCCTGCAAAGGGCTGCATGAAACCAATGGCAATGGAGCCATAAACCATGAGGGCTGCCAAAACAGGAACCAAGATAAATGGCAAGAACATGACCGGATTCATCACAATTGGAAAACCAAAGACGACTGGTTCATTAACATTAAAGAGGGCTGGAAAAGCAGCTACCTTACCCAAGGCCTTATATTGTTTAGATTTAGCTGCAAAAATCATAGCTACCACCAAACCAAAGGTAATTCCTGACCCTGAGAGAATCAAGAAAGAATCTAAAAATTGTTGGGTTACAATATGGGCACCCTTGTCCAAAGACAGATTACCTGCTGCCAACAAGGCCTTATTGGCATCTAAGTTGGACAGGAGAAGAGCTGTTACAATTCCATTGACCACGGATTGTCCATGCACACCAAACCACCAAAGGAAGGAAATAAAGAAGGCAATGCCGAGAGCGCCATAAAGAGAACCTGTTAACCCTTGCAGCGGTACCTGGATGACAGCATAAATCATTTCAATAAAGGTTCCACCACCTGTCACTGACTTGGCAATAATGTACACAAGCATTGACAAAGTAAAAATCACAAAGGCTGGAATCATAGCTTCAAACTGTTTGGCAATGGCTTGTGGCACTTGCTCTGGCATTTTGATGACAATGTGGCGACGGATAAATGCTGTATAAATAGCACCTACCGTTAAACCAATTAAAATAGCACCTATAATCCCTTGCCCACCAAACCAAACCTTACTAATGGCATCACCAATAGCTTCGCCTTCTGCTGGAACATAAGATGATCTCAATAGAATAAAGAAAGCTGATAAGGATAAAACCCCTGAAGGGAGAGGTTCAACACCTGAATTTTTAGCAAAAGAATAACCAATCGCAAAGCAGGAAATCAAGCCCATAATAGCAAACGTTCCATGGTAAACCTGCATAAAGGGTTCTGTCCAGTCGGCACCAAACACACCGGCAATGGCATCGTTAACCCCTTGAAAAGGAATCTGACCAGCAATCAGGAAAAGACTTCCCACAACTGTCAAAGGTAAAATGGCTAACATCCCGTCTTTTAAGGCGATGATACCGCGCATATTCACAAATTTCATGATTGGCATGATGATTTTTTGCATATTCATATTTGCCATGATTGACTCCTATTCTTTAACAAGACTAAGGGCTAAATCAAGCACCTTGTTGCCGTCTAACATTCCATAATCAGCCATTGGGATAACTGCAATCGGGATGCCATTCTCTTTACAGATAGTTTCTGATTTATCCAGAGTATAAGCAACCTGTGGGCCTAAAAGTGCCACATCAATCAATGGGGCATACTCAGCCAACTTTCCTTGGGAATAGGCATCAATCTGGCAGTCAATGCCTTTCTTTTCAGCAGCTACTTTCATATTATTCACCAACATGCCTGTTGAGAACCCTGCTGCGCAAAACAATCCAACCTTAATCATGTCAATCTCCTTTTTATGAATGAAATATTATTTGGTTGCCAATTCTTTACGAAGGTCAATAATCTCCTTGATGAGATTAATTTCTGTAATGGTCGTCATCAAATGGTCTTGTGAGTGGACAAAAAGAGCTGTAATCTCTGACTTATTGCCACTAGCCTCTTGGGCAAGAAATTGGGTCTGTAAATTGTGAGCTTCCAATAAGGCATCATCTGCTAATGCCATTTCTTTTTCACTCGTGTCATAGTCTTCAGCCTTGGCGCATTTCAAGGCCTGGTAAATATGCTGCTTAGCATCGCCAGCATTTAAAATTAACCCCATAATGATTTGGTCTGGTACAATCAGTTCCATAAATAACTCCTTCTCCTCTTAATCAAATGCTATCACTTTGTTACGAAAACGATTCAATTACGTTTGTAATCGTTTTCTTTTCGTTGATAGCTTCATTTTATCACGTTTGTTTCTAGGGTCAATATATTTTGTGCTATATTTTGATTAATGCACTTTTGTGCTAATGTATTTATTGCACAGTTGAGCAATCTCTGTTTTATCAGTAAATGAATCAACAAAAAAGCCCTAACCGTTTGGTATCGGGCCTCTATAAATATCATAGTATCTTTGAATTTTGATTAAAGAAGAACGTTATTAAGGTCAATATTTTCATCTAACGCTAAAACAGCTAGCATGGTCTCTTTATCCGTCACCAGATAGTTAATCACTCCCGCCTTTAAAGCGGCTAAAATGGCCTTTGCCTTATATTTACCTGTCGCAACGGCAATGGTCTTTGGCACTCGACCTAATTGTTCTAGCGAGATACCTATCGTCCGATCTTGTAAATCTTTGTAAACAGGATGACCTGCTTGATCAAAAAAGCGGCAGCAAACTTCTCCAACAGCTTCTTCCTGTTTGAGTTGTGCATAATCTGCATCAGTTAACAAGTCACGCCACTGACTTTCCTCACGGCTGTTGGGCTCTCCTCCAATGCCAACCAAAGCAAGGTCCAACTGGTCCCAACTCGCCAAAATACTCTCAAAATATTTAGACTGGATAATGCCCTTGGTCAATTGTTTATCTTCTTGAATCACCATTGCATTGATAAAGGCACTATTCCCATGAAAAATGCGGGCCAAACGGTAAATAAGGGTATTCACATGATATTTTGCGTTGATGTGGCTCGGTCCGCCTGCTAAGGGATAAATAAGAATGTCCTTCATGGCTTTAGGGTCCAACCCGTCAATCACACTCGACAGGGTCGCTCCCCAGGACAGACCAATCTTATCGCCATCCTTAACCGTATGTCGCACAACCTCTGCTGCTGTTTTCGAAACATTTGTCAAGGTATCCGCTGGGGTATCTTCAACCTGATTTGGAACAAGGTCTAATTTTTCCAAACCATACTGCTTTCGCACGTATTCTTCTAAAGCAAATAAATCGGCATCATAATCGGCAATTTCGATCCGAACAATGCCTTCTTCCTTAGCTTTTGCTAACATCCGACAAACCGTTGTTCGGTAGATATTCATTTCCTTTGAAATCAAGGTTTGGCTTTTTCCTTGAACATAATGCAAGTAAGCCACCTTGGCAAGAAGCCGTCTACGTTCTTCTTTCATCTGTTCACCCATTCTCTAAGAAACAAAATCAAGAATTAGGCCACTAGCACTTAATAAGTCCCGTGTTTGCTTGTTAAGTCCACGATCTGTAATGACTCGGTCAACATCTGATAACGATAAATGGTGTACTAAACTATTTTTAGTAAACTTACTCGAGTCAGTCAGAACAACTACTTCCTCAGCAATCTCTGCCATGTAACGAACTCCTTCTGAACGCATCATGTCTTTGCCCATAAAACCAAGATTTGAGTTGAATCCATCTATCCCTACAAAGACATGATTGACATGAAATAAAGAAACCATCTCTTTCAATAATGGACCCACCGTAACTTCTGAATTAGGTTGATAATAGCCACCTAATAAAATAATCTGGCAACTGTTATACTGACGAATGTAATTAGCAATAAAGCAAGAATTGGTAATGATTTTAATGTTGCGTTTGGTCTGGCAAAGAACCTCTGCTAAAAGGGCACAAGTTGATCCCGATTCAATCATGACCGTGTCATTATCTTGGACCAATTCAGCTGCTTTTTCTGCAATTCGTCGCTTAATGTTGTAATTGTAAGACAAACGAACATTAAGGTCATCGCCACTGTTTAAAACCGCATAGCCATGCTCACGGCGCAATAAGCCTTTACTCTCGAGCTTATCAAGGTCTTTTCGGATGGTTACTTTCGAAACCTTTAACTGCTCCGATAAACTATTCACATCTATCTTTTTCTTCTGGGACACCAGTTGAATAATCTGTTCTAATCGATTCATAATTCACCTCCTTTTCATTGTATCAGTTATCCTCTTAAAAGAAAAGTCAATGTTCATTTCATTCGTAATTGATTTATTTACGTTTATCTGCTATGATGATCCTATAACGAAAGGATGAGACACTATGACTGATCGCGGTATTGTTTTTAATATCCAACATTTTAGCATCCATGACGGCCCGGGGATTCGAACAACCGTTTTTCTGAAAGGCTGTCCTTTAAGATGCCCTTGGTGTGCTAATCCCGAATCTCAGCAAAAAGCACCTGAGGAAATGCTAACAAGCGATAGCCTTAGAACCGAAATCGTTGGACAAGAAAAAACCGTTGATGAGGTCCTCGAGGAAGTGCTCAAAGATATTGATTTCTACGAAGAATCTGGCGGCGGCATGACCCTATCAGGAGGGGAAATCTTTGCTCAGTTTGACTTTGCTTTAGCCCTGTTAAAGGCTGCTAAGGCAGCAGGTCTCCACACCGCAATTGAAACCACTGCTTTTGCCAAACATGATCAATTTGTAACGCTTATTGATTACGTAGACTTTATTTATACCGATTTAAAACATTATGACCAACTTAGACACCGCAAGGTAACCGGGGTTCGTAACGACTTAATCATCAAAAACATTAACTACGCTTTTCAAGCCGGCAAAGAAATCGTTCTACGGATTCCAGTTATTCCTCAATTCAATGATTCCCTAGATGATGCTAGAGCCTTCTCAGAACTCTTCAACCAACTTGACATCGACCAAGTACAGCTATTACCTTTCCACCAATTCGGCGAAAATAAGTACAAACTGTTAGGCAGGGAGTACGAGATGGCTGAGGTTAAGGTCTATCACCCTGAGGACTTGGAAGACTATCAAGCTGTCTTTCTCAACCACAATATTCATTGTTACTTCTGAGAGAAGGGCCTATAGCTTTTTGACATCACTATTGCTCAAAGCGTACCGAACAATCCCATTCTACTGGCTAGCTGACAATGTAAAAACCTATCGCGCTTCTTTTGAATACCACTTAAAAACGCATTACTATCAGCTTTTCTTTACTCAAAAAGCCACTCGCTAAAAACGAGTGACTTTTTTGTCTAAACGGCTATCTGACTGTTACTTTTCAGGAACAGTAACGGTCCCTTCAATAATAGCTTTTTTGGCCGCTTCAACAGCAGCTTTCGTCTCATCTGATAAAGCGTCTGTTGTCAACGTCACGCCAGCTTCTTTTAACCCAAACGTCGTCACTTGACCACCTGGGAATTTGCCTTTAGCGGTTTTTGTAGCAACTTTCGCAAGTGCTTGACCAACTTCTTTAATACTTGATGTCAAAACAAAATTAGATGATTTGCCATCTTTTGAGGTGTATTTGCCATCTTCACTTTGGTCGCGATCAACACCGATAACCCAAACTTTATCTGCTTCATCTCTTTTTTCATTGAGCGATTTGGCTTCATTGAAAACACCAGCTCCAGTGCCGCCGGCTGCTTGATAAATAACGTCAGCACCTTCAGCATATTGGGCAGCTGCAATCGTTTTCCCTTTAGCCGCGTCCGCAAAGGAACCCGCATAAGAAACTCTTACCTTGATGGTATCATCCACAGATTTAACCCCAGCTTCAAAACCTTTTTCAAAGCGTTTAACCACGACACCTTCCATGCCACCAACGAAACCAACTTGTTTAGTCTTTGTGGTTTTGGCTGCCGCAACTCCTGCTAAATAAGCAGCTTCATGGTCTGAAAAAGTGATGCTGGCGACATTTTTCTTACCTTCGATGACATCATCGACAATAGCAAATTGACTCTCCGGATTATCCGTTGCCGCTTTTACTACGGCATCATGCAAAGGAAAACCAATGCCAAAAATAAGGTTATAGCCACTTGATACCGCTGAATCAAGATTTGTGGTAAATTCCGACTCATTAGCTGATTGGAAATAATCATATCCTTTCCCTTTGTCAAGCTTGTTTTCCTTGCCCCACGATTGTAATCCTTCCCAAGCTGATTGGTTGAATGATTTATCATCAATCCCTGTCTGGTTTGTGATCATAGCAATCTTTAACGAATGGTCAACCTCTTTTTGGGCAGAGCGATTACCACAAGCTCCTAGTGTTAAGAGAGCTGTTGAAACAAGTCCAAGTGACATTACCTTTTTGTTCATACGAAAATGAACCTCCTAAATGTTTAATCTTCTAAAATATAAAGTTTCTTTTTTTGATGTCCTTTAGTTTTTTAAAGAACCGAAAACCTAGTATATCAAAAAAATCAGTTTTATCCTATTATTTTTATCAAAAAATATTAATTTCAAAAGAAAAACCGAACATTAAACTTTTTTTGTACTCGTGCTAAGAGAATACGATGTTATTTTTAAGCTGAAAATCATAAACAACACAGACAAATATCATAAAGGAAAGACACTAAAAGGAGCTGGACGACTTGTCCAACTCCTCTTCGCTCACAATGATTAAATAGACGCCCAAACAGATTCCAGAATGTTAGTCTGTTCACGTCCTGGACCAACTGAGAAGGTTGAAATGCGAACGCCAACCAATTCTCCCACGCGACGAACGTAGTTGCGGGCATTTTCAGGAAGATCATCAAGGCTACGAACACCTGTAATATCTTCTTGCCAGCCTGGCAATTCTTCGTAGATAGGTTTGCAACGTTTGAGTTGTTCGAGACTTGCTGGGTAGTGATCAATACGTTCACCATCTAAGTCGTAAGCAACACAAATTTTAACGGTATCAAGTCCTGAAAGAACGTCAATGGAATTGAGGGAAAGGTTAGTAATCCCTGACACACGACGACTATGGCGCATAACAACTGAGTCAAACCAACCTACACGACGTGGACGACCTGTTGTCGTACCGTACTCATGACCAACTTCACGGATACGTTCACCCACTTCATCAAAAAGCTCTGTTGGGAATGGGCCATCACCAACACGGCTAGTGTAGGCTTTGCAGACACCAACAACTTTGTTGATTTTACTTGGGCCAACCCCAGAACCAATAGTGACACCACCAGCAACGGGGTTAGATGAGGTTACAAATGGGTAAGTTCCTTGGTCAATGTCAAGCATAACCCCTTGTGCACCCTCGAAAAGAACACGTTTACCTGCATCAAGCGCATCATTTAAAATCACAGAAGTATCTGTCACATATTTTTTTATTTCTTGACCATATGCATAGTACTCTTCAAAGATATCATCAAAGTCAAGTACTGCTGAATCATACATTTTTTCAAAAAGACGATTCTTTTCAGCTAAATTAATGCTTAAGCGTTCAGCAAAAATCTCTTTGTCTAAAAGATCAGCAATACGAATTCCGACACGTGCAGCCTTGTCCATATAAGCTGGACCAATACCCTTGATAGTAGTTCCAATTTTATTATCACCTTTGGCATCTTCTTGCAACTGATCTAATTTAATATGATATGGCAAGATAACATGCGCTCTATCAGAAATACGAAGGTTATGCGTTGTCACACCTTCTTCGTGAAGGTACGCGAGTTCCTTAACTAAAGATTTTGGATTAACAACCACCCCATTACCAATAACAGAAACTTTTTCAGGGAAGAAAATACCTGATGGAATCAAGTGTAATTTGAACTTCTTACCGTCAATCACGATAGTATGTCCAGCATTATCACCACCTTGGTAACGCGCAATCACTTCTGCATCTGCAGATAAAAAGTCCGTGATTTTTCCTTTACCTTCATCACCCCATTGGGTACCAACAACTACTACTGATGTCATATATTTTCGATATCGGCATGCCAAAAACAGCAGCGGCCTTCACCTTTCTTGAGCAACATGGCAGGACTCTCACCTGCAAGTTTATCTTACAATTTATTATAGCAAAAAATGATAAAAATAGCTAACCGCGACCAAAAGATTAAGAAAAATTCATTTCTATACCTTTTTATGACTTTTGAAATCATTAAAAGACGAACAACATCCTCACCAGTACCTACCTTTCTTAACTTATTTCCCTTAACTGTCACTTCATAAGACGATAAATGCTTTAAGTAAGACATTTTTTACGGTAGAATAAGGTTAGGAATTCCCTCCTTCTCAAAATGATATGAAATGGAATGATGAACAAATGAAACACAGGCTTGAAAGGCTGCTCGAAGGACTCCCGCTATTCTCGAGCTGGTTATGGATATTAGTTTATATTGTGACTCTCGGCTCCGTCAGTAAATTTATACCAGATTTCTTACTTATTCCGACAGCTATAACTTTAGGAATTGGTTTCAGGAAAATCAAGAAAAAGCAAAAACTTTTGCAAAGTCAAGCACGACTCAAGAGAATCCAAAATCTTAAGGACACCGTCCATCTTGCTGACAAACAGAGCCAACTATTAAATCGCTATTTATTAGAAAACGATACTAAAAATTTTCAGTTGGTAGCCCAACAGTTATTATCAAAGATTCAATTCATCAAAGAAGAATCTTACCAATTAAAAAATGACATCCCCCCTCAAGTCTATCATCGGATTAATCACAAAGCTGATGACGTCAAAGTTGAAACTATTCTACAATTAGAGCAACTACAAATAGATCATACTCTTAGTACTGACATTCTGACTGAAAAAGTCATTCGTGACAAGGCTCCGGAAATTCAAGAAATTTATCAAAATGTGCAACAAGATAACAAAAATATTTTAGAAAAAATAGCCACAGCTGATAATAAAGCTGAATTAGAAGCTCTTCAAGAATCCAGTATGCAGCATTTTAATGATATCCTAAACGGCTATATAAAAATTAAAACCTCCCCAAAAGACTACTACAATGCTGATGAACGATTAGCTTTAGCATATCAAGCCTTGCAAGAATTTGACCTAAATCTTGATGAAACCTTGAGAAAATTGAACGAAAGTGAACTAAAGGATTTCGATGTCAGCCTAAGGATAATGCAAAAACAAAAACCAATACGCAAGTAAGAAGAACTAGAAGAATAGGGGTTTACTATGTCTGAATTTAATTTTGATATTGATGCAATTGCCGATAAGGCTATCAGTAAAAGTGACAAAACGACGGAAATAATTACCGAACAATCAAACGACGACGAAAAAAATATCTCTTTCTTTGAAAAGTTGAGTTCTGAACAACAAACAGCCATTATCAACAAGGTACCTACTCTAGTAGATTCTTTCATGGTTAATCAAAATAGCCTGTTAGATTTTGGCCAGTCAGCTGTTGAAGATGTTAATACAACTGTTCATCATATTTTGAAAGAACAGAAGAAATTACAAATCCCTCAAGTAGATGATTTGCTCAAAAACACCAATCAAGAATTAAATGGCTTTGTCAAAAAATATAAAGACATTGGACCTGCTGAATTAGATAAGAAGCCAAATCTTATTCAAAAAATATTTAAGCAAGGCAAAAACACCCTGCAAGAATTCTATTTTGATGCTCAAAGTATCGAACAAAAAATGGACAACATGGCTGCCGATGTTGTTAAACAAGAAAATATCCTGGCCCGTAACATTGTCTCAGCTGAGCTGTTGATTGAGGATAATACTAAATCTATCGAAAACCTGGTAGGGGTTATTGCCTTTGTCGAAGCCAGCCAACAAGAGGCTACTAAGCGTGCTCAGGCGTTACAGACAGAATTAGCAGCGCTCGACAATGCAACACCTGAACACCAAAGAAAAACTGATTTATTAGCTCGGACAACCGAAGTAATCAACACACTTGAACAACAACACACTGAGTATCTAAGTCGTCTTTTTGTTGCTTGGGCAACAACACCACAGATGCGAAACCTGGTTAAAGTATCTTCTGATATGCGTCAAAAACTAGGCATGTTACGCCGTAACACCATTCCAACCATGAAACTTTCCATTGCTCAAATAGGAATGATGCAACAATCAATAAAATCTGGAGTAACTGCTGATGCCATTATTAATGCTAACAATGCTGCCTTACAAATGCTGGCCGAAACCAGTAAAGAAGCTATACCTGCCTTAGAGAGATCCGTGCAAAACCCTACCATGTCTATAACATCAGTAACAACACTTGTAGAAAGTCTAGTTGCACAAAACAATGGTATTATCTCTGCTATCGAACAAGGCCGAAAAAAACGAGCTCAACTCGAAAATGTCATTGTTAAGTCAGCAGAAACTATCAATGATTCAATTAAGCTCCGTGATCAGCAAATCGTAAAAGCTCTCCTCAACGAAAGCAAAGAAATGCAAAAAATAGTAGAGAACACAACCTCTGATTAGAGCTCCCAGCTAAATACTACCGAAGCCCGATCCATTAAAAAGGTGTTTTATCAAGTATGATGACCAAAATAACTACTATTACCGTGAACTGTCTTTTAGATTAAAATGTATCGCTATATTGCTAAACAAAAAAATACAGGTTATTTAATATGGATAAAGAAACACCAATTTACTGAAAATATTTTGTGATCATCCACAAAGTTATGGTAGAACCCACGCACAGAGATAGCCGAAAATTCACCTCCTCTATCAAAGATAAAGAGGGTAATCTTGAAGGCATGCTGTGCATCAACCTAAGCGAAATCATTGAACCCTCTTTGTTGAGACACAATATCTATCTAAAAAGATATTTCCCAATCTAAAAGAGCGGTATTAAAAGTTACTGATATACTTTGTATCTCGAAGCCAAGCGTTTACCGCTATCTAAAACTGGCTAGTCACAATAAAAATTATTACTATTATGGTTTCGTTTCTGACTTCTCCATAAATGACGACGTGCGCTCCCCTTTATTTGTGGGAGCGCACGTCGTCATTTATGGAAAATAAAGAGCTACAGTAGAAATGAATTCTTATAACATCATGAAGGCACATTGGAGAAAAAACGTCAGTTGTTTAAAACACTAAGACTAACTCGAATAGTAATCATGCTAACCTGGTATTTCCTGTACCATGTTCAACTTCTACACTTATTTTAAACTCGATTTTTCATAAAGATAGGCAAAGAATACAGCCGTAAAACAAATAACTAAGACTATTTTCTAGAGTAAGTCAAAGACAGTGTTAAGGTAAGCGTAAGAATGCTCCCCACTAGCAAACTAAAACAGGTTTAGAAAAAATAATGACTAACTATCTTAACACTGTGTCTATTATTTTTTGCCATTCATAACTATATTAAATCACCCCTTTAATGATGCCCACAAAGAAATTAAGATAACAATAGTAATCAAGAATACGATAGTTAGATTAAAAAAAGATTTTTTCTCTTTTTCCTCAAGTAACTTTCCGTTTCGAGCTTTTTTAATATGATGTTCAATGTCTGCTTCTAATAAATGGTTTCTTTTGGTCATCGACTTACTCCTTATCATTAATGACAGAATAGACCGCATTGGTCAATAACTGCCTTGTTACCCAGCCATTCCGAGTAACCTTAGCTAGCTTTCTAACATTTTGACAATAACTATCGTAAAGCTCTGAACTCATATGAGTAACAATAGCTGCGGCTTCTTCTAAACTATCTACAACTATAATCACACCTTTTTCCTCTAGTTCAGCTTGATTAGCAATGCCTCGTCTCACAATAACAGGAATCCCTGCTGCAATAAAAATGGATAATTTGTAGGGACAGTAAATACTCATGTATTCTAAATCATCATCTAGGTGCCAAATAAGCCCAAATCCACCTTGGGACATTTCCATAATTAACTGTTCTGTTGGACGCCAGCTAAATTTCCTTAAGTGATTATTCTCAAGAATAATATCATTAGAGTAAAGATGAAGTTTTACTCCATAATTCCAATCCAAAACAAATGGAAAACGACTTGGATTCCCTGGAAAATGAATCAAATTCTGATAACGAGGATACTGTACAGGAATTTCCGTTTCATAATCCCATAACTCTTGAATTAAATAATTTTGGACAGTCAAACCCTCCGATACCAAAAGATTATACATAGCTTGAGAGGGTAGTATTAGAAGAGCTGCTCGATTCAAAGTGGCAATAACTTTAGGCAATAAATAGCGGTTAGAAGGAAACATCAATGGGATAATATCATGGACGAAGATGATTACCTTGTTGCCATAAAAACATAAGCGTGTCATTAAGGCATCGTCATATTCTATTGAGTTCCAGGTTGGAAATTGAGCAATTAAGACGTCTCCTTGACTAACACTAGCAATCATACCATCCATGCGTCTAGCCAGTTCAGAAGTTGAATCTGATTTAGTATCAAAAAAATAAACACCAATTTCATAAAAGCCTAGGTCACGCGCAATTTTTGCCACTTTATTTTGTGCTACTTGCGCTGTACTAGAAGCTGCCATTCCTCGCAGATTGGTTATATGAACTTTCATCTCCTTTTATCCCTCCATTTTCAATACCCTTTGGTAGTCACCTAAGGTTGAATGGTTAGCCCCCTGCTGTTGATCAACCAACATGTTCTGAAAAGTTTCTTGAGATACCAGTATTTTTTTTAGGCAAGTAATCAGTTGATCTTGCTGGTCAAAAATATGTTGAGGAGCGATAAGTTCTCGATTATGAACAGTCTTAACATAAGACAATATCAAAGCACCTTGCTCAAAGGCTTGACGAACGCTATTATCCACCTCATTTTGATGATTAATATCCAAGTAGATACCACATTTTTTAAAGTTTTCCAAAACAAAAGATCTTGAACTATTCGGATACAAGGACACATTGTTTTTGTCATCAAAAGCCATCAATCGTGGGGACATTTCTGTATAAGCCGCAATATGAAAATGGAGTTTAGGCAATTGATCAACCAAATCTTCTAAACTCTCAATCTGATCTGAATTAGTCAAGATAAATACCCTGCTGCGATCTTTAGCTTCTTGAGCTATCGAGTAAAGGTAACCCAAATAATAGACTTTCTCATGATAAACTTCTGGTAACAGTTTTAATAATCTTTGGTAACTACTGTATTTTTGGACAACCACCTGTTGCGTACATTCCCTATCTTGCTCAAAGATCAAACGCATATTACCAGGAATATCATCTCCAATTTCTTCCTGCCAAAAAAGAATATCCTGATGAACAGTACGATGTGATAGATAACGACTTACAAAAAAGGGAGTTGACAAAGAATTATACCAGATGACTTCTGTATCAAATTGCCTTTCTTTGAAATAAAAGGCTAGCAATTCGACACGATTTTTAAAGAAATAAGAACAATCTTTCCAATTTAAGATAATGTCTCCCGTTTTAAAATTTTCAACAATGATTTCATGCCCAGAAGCATTATAATAAGTCTTAAGTGTAACTGTTTGTGAAGTATCAAAAGCTGTTTGAGCAAACTTCCAACCCCATTGGTTAAAATGATCGGTAAATCGTACGTTCCCTTGTCGATCGAACCAATCCACATTTTTAACATGACGATTTTGTTTGGGTTCTATGTAGAAGATATTAGCTCGTTTAACTTCCCCATCTAAGACTTCGGCCTGATGATTATTTCCTACAATTTGCCAAAACTCTGGTACAGGCACCTGATTAAAATACAAGGGTTTCCCTTCTTGCTCTAACATACCACAGAAATAACCATAGGGTGACTCCATGTTTGAAGGTAAGAAGCCATGGTCATTAATCACAATAGACCACCCAAAAAAACCTGCTTGGTTTAAGGAATTATCCAAATCAAAACTTTCTTGATTTGGCCAGTCATATAGTCTAATCATTTCCTACTACCTCCTCAAGAAAATATCGCCATTTCTTCATGATAGCGTCTTCTAAAAAAGATTCAGCTATCTGATAAGATTTATATCTAAAGGCATCCAAGTCTGCTTTGCTGTACAGATCTATAATTTTTTCTGCGAAAGCTTTGACCATTTGTTTACTGTCATCAGGCTCTTGTCTTGGAATCAAATAGCCATTTTGTCCATCTTTAATAAACGTCTGATTACCATATCGCACATCAAGTCCTATTAAAGCTAAGCCTGACCCTACTGCTTCCATTAAGCTTAACCCAAATCCCTCACTTGTTGAGCCTGCAAGATAGACTTCGTAATCTTGGTAAAGCTCTTCCATCTGTCTATGCCCTAGTAATCGAATGTAATCCTGAGCGTGATTCTTTGCAATCAAGTCCCTTAGTTTGGCCTCTTCACCACCTGTTCCATAAATGTCAAAACTGAGTCCTGGTAAACATTGCTTAGATTCAATAACTGCTTTAACCAACCAATCCACATGTTTTTCAGAAGCTAGACGAGAAACAGTCACCAAGGAAAAAGGTTTTCGATCTTTTTCTGGATGACGACAAGTGACCAGACTCCCCACAGGAATTGTCACAATTTGCGGTTGACACGATTGATAAACTTGCATGTGATCTGCCAGTAATTGGCTTTGAACGGAGGTCGCACAAATAAAAGCATCCACTTTATCAGCATTAGTGAATTGATAGTCGTAAAAATTATTCCATAAAATAGTATCTGGAGTAACATTATGAGGACTGAAATGTTCTGCATGAATGACAACTGCAAGCTTTGCTTCGCCTTTTTCTTGAAAAACAGCTTGTCCAATACCAGTTGATCTATCTAGGATAATCAGATCATCTTTACTTAATTGAAGTCGATGCAACATCTCCTTAAGAAGTTGGGACTTGTCATCAAAAATTTCTTGTTTGAAACGAAAAACACTCTGAGTACCATCCACATTTTCCTCGTAAGCCACACTACCATCTTGGTTAAAGAAGCGACGCAAATAAACCGTAGCTCTCCCATCTTTAGGAGCATAGTATTCCGAAAACAAACGAGTCGAAGTGAAATAATCCTTTCGAATCAAAATCCCTTTTGAAACATACTCCACTCGCTGAACCAATTGACTGTTCGCATCGTTACAGTAGGCAGTCATGAAAAAATCACTATCATCGTTAAAATAACGAACCACCTTACCTTGACGCTCTTCTCGTTGGATAGGACAGGTCATACTCTCTTGCAAATCTGTCAATGTCACACTTGTTGGAGCAATAGGAATATCTGTGAAAAAGCTATAAAGCCAAAGAACCTCGTTATCTTTGAAGCCCATATTCTGGGTCAGGTGCTGAATATTTTCACCTGCGATAAAATCTGTAAAGATAAATTTAGCAGTAACACCTAATTTTCTAAAGAGGGTGGCACGGTATGCCTGAGCATATTCAACCCCTGAGCTGGCCCAACCAATGCCTAGATTAATATTATATACTGTCATCTTCTCTCCTTAAGCTTATGCGAAATAAATAGATTTTTCCCCATCTCTTGATATTCGTATGGTACTGAGCATGGCATGTCGAATCACTTCTACTTTAACGGCACGGGCCATATCTTCGTAAGAACGAAAGGCTTCTTGATAATACTCATACATACTATTACGTTGAGCCAAAGAACGACTGATTACAACCGCTTTAAGTTGTTGCAAATGATCTACTTCTTCAATCCAACAACTGTCAATAGCTTTTAAGACACACAAACGAAAAAATTCTTCTTGACTTTCTTGAGACTTAAGTAATTGTTGCTTTTTGGTCATTTCATCAGAAAATAATTTCCAAAGTAGTGCTTTGACCTCTTTATCTGAACCTGGGTTAACGCTACCAGGTAATTGCTTAAACTGGTAACTATAGTTCTCCAAAATATGACGCTTTAAAGTGGCTTCACTGTCATTTTCCCGTTGTTCTACAAAGTCCTCTATCATTTCGTTAACAATTTTTTCGACAGCCTGAGCTAAACTTCCTTGCTGATTGATAAGCTTTTCGCGTAGACCATAAACTAACTGTCTTTGAATTCGTAAAGCTTCATCAAACTGTACCGTTTGGTATCGCCTATCTGCAGCTTCATCTTCACTTTTTAACTGAGCCTGATTAATAGCTCGCTTAAATCGCCTAGCTTTCAGAGGAAAACCATAGTTGGAACGGTTAGCGTGATCATTTTTCTCAAAATAATCTTTTAACCATTTTGGTCCTTGTTTAAGAATTAAGTCATCTTCGAGTGAGATAAAAAATTGACTTATTCCAGGATCACCTTGCCGTCCTGCACGACCTCTCAGCTGCCAATCTATACGACTATTGGCCATCCTTTCTGTCCCCAAAACAGCGAGACCACCAAGAGATGCCACTTCTACTCCTAATTTGATATCGGTCCCTCGTCCTGCTAGTGAAGTTGCAACTGTAACGGCTCCTAGTTGTCCAGCTTCTTTAATAATCATCGCTTCTTTAGCAAGATTATTAGCTGTCAAGAGAGAGTGAGCAATTCCTTCTTGCAACAGCATTTTCGAATAAATTTCCGCCACTTCAACTGTTCCAGAAATCAGTAAAATAGGCTGTCCAGTACTATGACGTCTTTTCACTTCACCTAGTGTCGCATAAAGTTTCTCAGGTAAAGTGACAAAGATCTGATCAGGCAAATCTTGCCGCTGAACTGGACGGTGTGTCGGGATAAGAACCACATCCATACCATAAGTTTCTAAGAGCTCACTTTCCACTGACTTACCTGTCCCTGTCATGCCAGATAATTTAGGAAACAGGTTAAACAAATTCTGATAAGTGATTGAAGCCATAGCACGACTCTCTTGACTTCTATTGAGCCCTTCTTTGGTCTCAATAGCTTGGTGAATTCCAGATTGAAGGCGTGTCCCTTCCAATAGCCGTCCTGTTCGATTGTCTAACAACTTGACTTCCTCATCTTGAACCACATAATCTCTCCCTTTTTGATAAAGGTGCTTAGCACGTAATGCTAGATTAATGTGACGATTGAGCTCAGCAAAGTCACCATCGTAAATATCTGTTACATTAAAGAAAGTCTCCGCCCAATCCATTCCTTCTTCCAAGAGATAGACTGTTTGCTTATCCTTATCATATTTGTACTCGAGGTTTTCCTTGAGCGTTTCTACAAACCGTTGGCAAACCATATACAGATTTGATTGTACTCGAGGCGATCCAGAGATAATCAAAGGTGTTTGAGCAATATCTAATAAAATTGCATCTGCTTCATCCACAATGATATAGTGAAAACCTCTCAGAAATTTTTCATGACTAGAACTAGCTAAATTCTCTATTAAATAATCAAATCCCAATGCAGCACTTGTGGTGTAAACAATATCAGATTGATAGATATCTCTTTTTTGGTCCACAGTCAGATTATTCTCTTTGTTCTCAGTAACACCAATGCCAACATTTAAGCCTAAAAAATGATATAAGGGTTCCATCTCCTTAGCATCACGCACCGCTAAATACTCGTTAGTAGTAACTAAGATGGCTCCTTTACCTTCCAAAGCATTGAGATAGAGAGGCATAGTTGCTGTCAGAGTCTTACCTTCTCCTGTTTTCATTTCAGCGATGCGTCCCTGATGAAGCACTATTGCTCCCATCACTTGGACATCAAAAGGATACATACCTAAAACCCGCTTTGCAGCTTCTCGTACTGTTGCAAAGGCTTCTGGCAAAATCATATCTAAACTGTCACCCTCGGCTAGTCGCTGTCTCAAAAGATACGTTTGATAGCGCAAGTCTTTATCAGACATGCTAGCCCATTGCTGACTGAGCTGGTTAACTCTCTTTAAAATACCTTTAATCGGTTTTAACTTTAAAGCCGACAAGGCTAATGAAACCTTTCTTGTCATGTTTTTCCTTCTATGTTAATGGAATAAGAAAGCGAATGAGATCTAAATCTTCTGGTAAATCTTGTTCCCTGTAAGAACTAGCTTCCTCAACCTTCTGCCAACTCTCAGAGGTATCACAAGCATATAACTTAATCCCCTGAAATAGCAAACGATGACATCCTGCTGTCATCAGAGAAATATCATAATGATAGGTATCTGCTGGACAAGTAAAATGACATTCTCTTTCACGAACGGTTAAAACCTCAATCACCTCATCTTGCTGATTTTTGAACCTCACTTGAAGATAGCAAGTCCCTTCCGATAGAACTTGGACGTGATAACTTAATTGATAGTGATGTCCAGGAATAATCAAAGGTAAGTCTGGACAGACACGATGCATCTGATAATGCCTTTTAGAATACCAACCTAAGAGCGCCTTTCCAGGTGCTAAACAGGGATTATCAAACAGCAGCCCTTCTGTATCTTTTGAGAGGTATGTACCATACAAATACGTGTCCCATCGAGAAAGTTCAGTTGACTTTAAGTTAAGTATCAGTGATTTGCTCATATCCTGCTCCTTCCAAAATCATCTTCTAGGAATATGCGATACTGATCTAAGAACCATTTGATGATAGCCTCACTATTATCATTATGCCGGCCTGTATACCCTTTACCAAACAGATGAAACGATTTATCAGAAGCATAGGTCAGCAAACGATCATAAGCCTTCTGGTCGTAGTCATCATCTAACATATAAGCAATCGCAAACTGGGTTTTAGAAAAATCAGCCTGCTTAAAATGTTCCCAAAATTGAGCATCCACCTGCTCAGCAGCAACTGAGTCATTAGCCCCAACCAATCCTAACAGGATATCGGCACTAGTTTCAAAATCATCTGGACGCTTTAAACACATGTTCATAGCTGTATCGCCAATGTTAGTAAACGGTTTTCCTACAATAAGAGCATATGGTTCCAAATCAGCCGCATAATAAAGAGCGCCGTAAGTTCCCATCGAAAGACCAGAAAGAATGAGTTGAGAATTATCAAAACCTAGATAATCTAAGGCTTCTTTGATTGCTGACACAATTATTTCCTGATAGTCAGAGTTCCCTATATAGAAGGATCCTCCTTCTAATCGTGGATCAGATATTAGCAAAAAGGGAGTTCCCATCGCTTTCATCATGTGAAAGCCTTCAAAGCCTTCAGCACTGCGAAAACCAGAAAAGTAAACGGATAATGGAGGTTTCATATCCCCAGGATGAAAATAAGTCAACACTTCTTGCCTTTTATCATTCCGATAAACCTGTCCACCAACAAGAAGCTCTCCTAACCCCAGACGTGATAATCGACGGTGTAAAGGGCCAGACAAGAGCTTTCCTTTCCCTTTGGCATAAACCGTGACATTATACTGTCCGACCTCCGCATCAGGGTAAAGCAAAATAGGACTGCTCAAAGCGTCATCAGAAACCATTTGACTATTCTTGATTTCATCAATAGCTCCAGCATAAATATGGTCTATGGAGAGGGCAAGCGTCACTACTCCCTCTCTTTCAAACTCCCACCATAATGCCGTCGCAACTTTTTCCATAGGAATCCCATACTTAAACGTAAAAAGTGGTGTTAACTCTTCTCCAAAGTCACCTTCAAAAGTTAAGCTTGCATGCCCTTGAAAAGAAATCTCTCCACGAAAATCAGAAAAAATATCACTATCAGATACGTGTAACTTATCACCGTATTGTCCCTTAAACAAGGCTAGTTGAAAAAAAGAAACAAGCTCACTAGAATCATCTTGTGTCAATAAATCCAAAGGTCGAGCCATTTTGCGTCTCAAAAACCCCGTTTGACTGGCTGACATCGATAGAGTTTTAGCATAGAAAACGGCATGTGCCTCTACCCATGCAGATAAGGGCTCAAGTTTCGCTTCATCCAGATAAGTCATCAGTAAAACAGCGTCAAATTGCCAATTAGGTGTCAAAACAACTGATTTGCCAACTTCTTGAAGTCCAGGTCTATTATTCTCAGCTGGTATTTCTTTTTCTAAGAGAGTCTTTAAGTAAATTTCTAATCCTTCAGCAGAAACATAGTGCCATTCCATCTGATCTGGCAAGCTGAGATCAAGTGACTTGTCTTTTCCACCTACTTGCAAGATACGCATCATTTCAGACATGTCCTCTCCTTATAAATATTTTTTCCACTGTTCTAACAACTCGCCACTGCTATAATTTGACATTTTTTGAACCGTATGCACCAAAGCCTTGTTCCAATTAGACAATCCTGTCAAATAATAATCTAAAGCAAGGCTCAATTCCTCTAAAGAAGCCAAAATCCACCCATTTTTCTGATGGCTCACATACTCACTTGCTACTCGATTAATCTGTGGAATACCGGCTGAGATACTAGCAATCTGCGTATACAAATCAGGCTTATCTCCCAAATCAAGTACTAAACGTACTTTATCAAGGGCTACGATGAGTTCACGCTCGCTAGTTATCCATTGCAGCTGAATGCGATCCAAAACAAGTCTTTCTTCCAGTTGATTTTCACCAATAGTTTGTTCTTGATAAAAGTTTTCTTGATTAAAATGAGTGTTAATCAACTCTTCTATATGGGCTAACATTGCTTCTTGATGACGTCGTGAATCAAAGCTGACTATCTTCAAGGTCATGTTTTCATGCTTTTGCATTTGCTCCAGTAAAATCAAAAGACTTTCCTCATAAGCTATTTCATCAATAGTATCAATGAAATAGTAAACTTCTAGCTCCCTGTAATTTTGACTGTGTCCTAGGCGTAGACGGGTATCAAAAGGAGTCATTCTAAGCACTGGACACTCCTGAGTCAATTGTTTGGCCATCATTTCCTTCAAAGAGTTTTCTTTTTCTTGAGTGTCTACTATGATTAATTGAGCTTCGGACAATATCCCTACCATTTGAGGGCTATGTTTAAAGGTAAGCCGCTGACCAAAAAAGGAGATAATCTTTTTTTGGTCTGAAAAAAGACTAGTCAGTAAATAATTATGTTGCTGATGAGCAGCAATAACCAGCTTATCTTTTGCTTGAAACTGTTGTTCTTTTAAGAGCGCTAGTCTTTCACTAATCAATTCCTCCCAAGAAGCGTAGAACTGTTTGCCAAACACCTTATCAGACTGAGGATTGATTTCTAAGACTCTTTGGTTTTTTTCAAAATATTCTCGAACTTGCCAAACGCCGTTAGGATTGAGGTAATCCTGATGATGAACCTGTCCTTCTTTGTACACCAATAAACTCGATAAAAAGCCACGGTCATCAAAGACATACTCTTTGCTTATTTGCCCTTTGTCTTTATAACAAATACTGTGTAAATTGCCATTGTGAGCAAAATGAACCGTTGCTAAATCGATTTTTCCTATCCTTACCACCACCGCAAAAGCCGTATAGATAAAGCGAACTCCTTTTGGCCAATTCAATTTCTTAAAGTCGATAGCCTTGGTCTGTCTGTCATGACTATTTTGAATATCATCAAAAAAAGACCAATACTGAAGACCTAACAGATCTTGTTGATGCAAAAAATAGCGCAGCTGTGGCTGATAATTCAACACCAACAAAGCCACCTGTGTCATATCTTCTCGAAAAAGTTTTACCTGATTGATTGTATCATCAAATGCCATCTCCTGATTAAATCGATACCAGACAGGCGTTTGATGATACCACTGACGATTGGCAGGATACCAAGAAGGAATAAAATAAAACATAAAACTCCTTTAGACTAATGGGTCATACTGTTCCCAGATTCTTAAAGCTTCAACTTGTTCAGCAATAGTCATCATAAGATTGATCATGATAAAACTATTGCTCACCATCATGGCAAAATGAATCGGTTGGTGCGCATAAAGATTGATCAAAATCGGTAATCCCCCTACCAGCGTTACTAAAAAAGCACCAAAATGAGCAAACAGACGAATGGTTCGCTGAATATAGCAATAAGTAGCCTTTCCTGGACGAATCTGATCTATATAGTCACCATGATATTGAAACTGTTTAGTCATTTTCTGAGCGTCATAATTAAAATAAGCAAAACCTATAGACAAGATATAAAGAATAAGCAAATAGATAATCGCTCCTGGTAGGGTGTCAAGACTGCTATTTTCTAGCCAATACTGAAGGAGTACAGACTCCGGAAAAAAGCTTAACAAGCCTTGGAATAAAAGAGGAGGGATAGTCATTAACGTCATACTATACATAAAAGGCATCCCTCCCGCTGGCATTAAACGAATAGGAAGGTAGGTCGATTGTGCAAAACGACTATAAATCGATATACGTCTTAAAGGGATACGGTACTCTGCTCGATAAATAAGTACTGTCCAAAAAACCAAACCCAAAAGCAAAGCTATAAAACCTACTAAGAGCACCCAGTCAATCAGATGTCTGTTATAACATTCCGCAAATAATGACCTTGCATTCTCTAGTAGATTGAGACACATGTTGACTAAAATAATGATTACCGGTCCACCTAAACCATACCTGGTATTAACCTGGGTCAACCAGGTTAATACCATACTTCCTGAAATCAGAACGACCATGGTTGTTAGTCGACCTAATAAGGCATTGTCCAGATAACTTGGTGCAAAACTGACATAGGTTAAGGATGCCGTTAATCCAAAAGCTTGAATAATTCCAATGGTAAGAGCCAAGATGTTTTGCCAAAACCAACTTACTTTCTTAGTTAACGAAGTAATGCCAGGAACGTTAAAAATCATTAAGCTTCGCCAAAGAATCATCATGGTCATATAGGGACCAATACCTAGTGTAAACAAAGTTGTCATCTCAAACTGACCTCCCGACACAGAGGCTAAGGCAGCCATGAGATTCTTGGAAACTTGTGATTGAAACATAGCGGCATTTAAAGAAACTGTTCCAATGGGAATGGTTCGACCTAATAAATAAAGAAAAACAATTCCAAATGTCCATGCTATTTTTTTACCTAATAAGGAGTTTTTCATCTTGTCCTCTTCGCTTCCTATTTATCACTAACTAAAAGACTACCTACTGGTTATTATAGCAAATTTCCCACAAAAAACCTGACTTCTCTTCTCCAAAAAACCGTTGTTATTAGACCATAACAATGTCAATCAGCTCATTTAGAGTAAAGAAATTCCCACGAAGACCATCATCTGTGGGAATTTCTTTATCAATGGTTAGAATAAGGACAAATCGTTTTAGATGCTCTAGCTAGTTATGTTAATGTGACTTCTTTTTCTTACCAAGAAGACCACCACTTAGCAAGGCCCCGACACCAATTACGGCTGCTAAGGACTCTCGCTCACCAGTCTTAGGAAGAGCCGGCGACACCTTAGCGGACTCTGAGCCTGAAGGAGTATGGCTATCAGAAGCCATCAAGCTACTTGACGTTGAAGCGGACTCTGAACTTGACACGCTAACGCTTGTTGAAGCACTCATGCTACTTGACGTTGAAGCAGATTCTGAACTGGATACGCTGGTACTTGTTGAAGCACTCATGCTACTTGACATTGAAGCAGACTCTGAACTGGATACGCTGGTGCTCATTGAAGCACTTAAGCTACTTGACGTTGAAGCAGATTCTGAACTTGATACGCTGGTGCTCATTGAAGCACTTAAGCTACTTGAGGTTGAAGCAGATTCTGAGCTTGACACGCTAGTGCTTGTTGAGGCACTTAAACTACTTGAGGTTGAAGCAGATTCTGAACTTGACACGCTGGTGCTTGTTGAGGCACTTAAACTACTTGAGGTTGAAGCGGACTCTGAACTTGACACGCTGGTACTTGTTGAAGCACTTAAGCTACTTGAGGTTGAAGCGGACACGCTGGTGCTCATTGAAGTACTTAAGCTACTTGACGTTGAAGCCGATTCTGAACTTGACACGCTGGTACTTGTTGAAGCACTTAAGCTACTTGACGTTGAAGCCGATTCTGAACTTGACACGCTGGTACTTGTTGAAGCACTCATGCTAATTGAGGTAGAAGCGGACTCTGAACTTGACACGCTGGTACTTGTTGATTCACTTAAACTACTTGACGTTGAAGCAGATTCTGAACTTGACATGCTAGTGCTCATTGAAGCACTCATGCTAATTGAGGTAGAAGCAGACTCTGAACTTGATACGCTAACGCTTGTCGATTCACTTAAACTACTTGACGTTGAAGCAGATTCTGAGCTTGACACGCTAACGCTTGTTGAGGCACTTAAACTACTTGAGGTTGAAGCAGACTCTGAACTTGATACGCTGGTGCTCATTGAAGCACTTAAGCTACTTGAGGTTGAAGCAGATTCTGAGCTTGATACGCTAACGCTTGTCGATTCACTTAAACTACTTGACGTTGAAGCCGATTCTGAACTTGACACGCTGGTACTTGTTGATTCACTTAAACTACTTGACGTTGAAGCAGATTCTGAACTTGACATGCTAGTGCTCATTGAAGCACTCATGCTAATTGAGGTAGAAGCAGACTCTGAACTTGATACGCTAACGCTTGTCGATTCACTTAAACTACTTGACGTTGAAGCAGATTCTGAGCTTGACACGCTAACGCTTGTTGAAGCACTTAAGCTACTTGAGGTTGAAGCAGACTCTGAACTTGATACGCTGGTGCTCATTGAAGCACTTAAGCTACTTGAGGTTGAAGCAGATTCTGAGCTTGATACGCTAACGCTTGTCGATTCACTTAAACTACTTGACGTTGAAGCCGATTCTGAACTTGACACGCTGGTACTTGTTGATTCACTTAAACTACTTGACGTTGAAGCAGATTCTGAACTTGACATGCTAGTGCTCATTGAAGCACTCATGCTAATTGAGGTAGAAGCAGACTCTGAACTTGATACGCTAACGCTTGTCGATTCACTTAAACTACTTGACGTTGAAGCCGATTCTGAGCTTGACACGCTAACGCTTGTTGAAGCACTTAAGCTACTTGAGGTTGAAGCAGACTCTGAACTTGATACGCTGGTGCTCATTGAAGCACTTAAGCTACTTGAGGTTGAAGCAGATTCTGAGCTTGATACGCTAACGCTTGTCGATTCACTTAAACTACTTGACGTTGAAGCCGATTCTGAACTTGACACGCTGGTACTTGTTGATTCACTTAAACTACTTGACGTTGAAGCAGATTCTGAACTTGACATGCTAGTGCTCATTGAAGCACTCATGCTAATTGAGGTAGAAGCAGACTCTGAAGCGGACACGCTGGTACTTGTCGATTCACTTAAGCTACTTGACGTTGAAGCAGATTCTGAACTTGATACGCTGGTGCTCATTGAAGCACTTAAGCTACTTGAGGTAGAAGCCGATTCTGAAGCACGATCTTCAGCAGTTCCATCCCCATATCCTCTCTTTGTAACAAATGAAGCGTTATATTTTATACCATTGTTCCCATACGCAAGTACCGTTCCCAGATTTATACTTTTGTTAATTGACTTTATCTTGATAACATATTTATCGTTAGCTATTCTCGATCCCCAATTAATTTTTATATTTTCTGGTGTTACTAATAGATTAAACTGCTGTGTAACATCTAAAAATTTAGAGGGATCATCATACTGATCGTTTCCACTTTGCGAAAGACTAGTATTAGATAGAGCTTTATATATCTTTATATCGGCGTCTTTAAAATTTACCTGACTTTGATCATTATTTCGTATTTCTGTAGTTAAATCCCACAGCGCTCCTCCTAAGTTTTCTCCATCAGGATTAATTTGCGTAACATAGGTAGTCCCATCTTCTCCCGCATATATTACTCTTGATTTCTCATTTAGAATTCCCGCAACAGTAGAATGACGTAGAGGATTAGCATATGTTACTTTAGTTTCATACACATGTTCTGTTTTACCTACTCTTATAAGAACTCTTTCTAAGTCGCTACTATTTTTAACAACTCTATCATCAATATGTATAGAAGAATCTAAATGTGCTTTTACATTGGTAAGATTTTGAGTAAATGTATAAATAATCTTATGCTCTTCAGCATTATAACGACCTGTAGCAATAGTTCCATAATTAGTTACAATTTCATCAACTTCAAAATTATCTTTAGTTATTCCCTGAGTATCAATATTACTTGACAAATCGATTTCAAAAAAATCACCTTTTTTAAAGTCTTTAATATTAAAATTTAAAGTAAACCTTAATGATTCTCCTTTATCAATTAATAGTTCGCTCTGTGTTTGATTTTCTTTTTCTGGCAAAATAGAAATTGTTACATTCTGCAACTCATTCGTCACATCTTTTCCAACTACCATCGCTTCAGCTTTTGGCAGCTCCAAAGCTTCCATCGGCAAGGGCTCCATCTCTGGTTCTTCGCTCACAGATCGTACTGCTCTTGGTTGAATAGCTCTTGTTAGTTCAGTTTCCGAGGATAGAGCAGCTTCCGATGCTGAAGTACTTTCACTGCTGGACAAAGACTGTGATTGACTAACTGAGGTAGACTCAGAAGCTGATAATGAGGTGCTTTCTTGACTTTTTGCTTCAACAGTTGTCACTGTAACTGGATTGTCTTCAGTAGCAGTCATAACAACAGTATTTGCAGTTGCTAAAGGCTGGACTCCCTCTGTTGTAACTTCTTCAGCCATAACCTGATCTGCCATAATCACTGAGCCTCCAAGCATAGCCCCAGTGGCAGCTAACCCTTTTAAGAGGTTAATAGCGTGCGAATGGTTTTGGAATTCAGTTTTTCCCTCCTGAATCTTCACTTCTTCCGTCGAAATGCCTTTAAAAAGACGCAATAGTCCAATGCTGGACATAACAGTACGTACCCATTGCTTGCCCGACTTATGCATCTTAACGCGCGTTTTTCGGGAAGACTCTTCCAAATGATAGTGTTTCTTTAACATCATGTTTCTCTCCATAAACATTCCAATAGTCAATAATCATATTTCCGTCTACTCATGGTGCTAGTTATTTTCAAAGCAAAATAAAAAACTCTGCTTTCCATAGTTATCTAACATTTCAAAGACACTATAGAGAAGTAAAGCTAACGAAGGATTTTGCCCTAATAATATAACTTTAAACTGGCTACCTTGTCGAACGAATATATTTTGACTATTCTAACCCATAGAGAAAGCTATTTCCATATTGAAAATAATTTATTTTCTCAATTTTTAAGTTTTTTAAAGGTTGTTTTGAGAAATTTACAGTTCTACTACGTCAGTAATGTTTCTAAATATTACAGGATTCCAAATCCATTTCTTTGATTTTTTAATGCTTGCCGACTATAATCTTTATAAATATAGTATTTTTCTTAGTAAGAAAAGAGAGGGAGAGAGTCTTGCTAGAGAATCATTACATTGAACAAACCGTCAGAGATAAAGTATTATTAGTAACGCTTTTTTTTAATGCACCATCCATTTCCATACAGGATATTCGAGACGCGACTGGTTTATCCGATCAACAAGTCCGTCAGTATTGTAAAGAGCTGAATCAACTCTTTGAAGATAAACTGATGATTAATCTCAACAAAACCAGCATACAGATTGAGGTCTTGGCACTATGTCCGATTGAAGATTTTTTGTACCCTTTGTATAATCAATCAAAAATTTTGCAATTACTCCGATTTTTCGTTACGAATCCTATCCAGAATGGGATGTCTCTGGCTCAATTTGCTAAAACACAATTTATCTCGACTGCTTCTGCCTACCGTCTTAAAGACAGTTTATTACCTTATATTGAAAAAATTGGACTAAGCATCGAAAAAAATAGTATTGTCGGAGATGAGTACCGTATTCGTTACCTGATCGCTTTTTTGCAGACTAAATTTGGTATTGAAGTCTATCAATTAAGTCACAAAGATAAGTTTATCATTCGTCATTTTCTTTTTAATGGTATGACTAATCTTAGAGCCTCACATTTATTATCTGAGACCTTTATTTTTTATGATGTTCTTTTAGCTCTGTCCTGGAAACGTCACGACAAAGACGTTTTTATCCCCGAATCACAAATTCTCAACGAGTTAAAAGAAATATTTATCTACAATAATTTGGCTACCAGTATTCGGGAAATTATTCAGCCTCACACAGGAATGACGTTTGGTCAAAATGACTTAGATTATCTCTTTTTAATCTACCTGACTGCCAATAATTCCTTTGGCGCAAAAAAATGGTCCCTTGAACACTCTTTAAAAACACGTACTATCTTTGAAAACAATCCTAACTTTCAACAATTATTACAATCTATTCAGAAGCTCTCACCATTATTTGACAAAAATCACCCCGAGTTAGTTAGAATTTTAATTTATTTTTCTGTATACTTTATCCTTAACTTACAACATCTCATACCCGGACACGTGCGTTTTCCTTCTCATTACTACACAGGTAATATTGAAGTTTTTCAAATCATCAATCAAACGATTACACAATGGCTACTTAGCATAGGGATTAAAGAATCTAATCAACAGCATCTCTTTTTACTCTGTTATCACTTAGAACAGTTGCTCAAAAATGCCTTACCACCTATTACGATTGTTCTTATTACAACTAATTATATCAATATTGATCTTCTCAAGAATATTATCTCCTCACAAATTTCAACTAAAAGTGTTGCTTTTCACTCCTTTCATCTTTTAACAGATGATATTTATAAAGTGAAGAATCTGAATCCTGATCTCGTTATTAGTGACCAACGCCTTCTTCCGTTTATCAAGAAAGAACTAGCTTTCAATGCATTAACCCTTGATTGCTCTTATGCTGACGTTAATCGTTTTACTACCCAATTACAGAAGCATATCTTGCTACTTAAAGAGGAAAAATATGCGAAAATCATCGCTGAACAATTGACATCGTCGGCAAAGTAAAAAGCTCTTCTCCACTGATAAGATATATCTCTAGTATGAGTTCAATAAAGTAACTACAAAGTGAACTGAAACCAAAACTAATATGACCCTTACAATTATTGGATATTGGATCATTTAAACCTGAAATCATTAGAGACATTGAAACTTCTTATGGGTTAAAATTTTTTATTTGTCATCAAAATAATATGCTTCACTAGATGGATCAATCATCCTAACTAATATGACTCGATAGCTATTTTGTCATGTTTTAGCTTATCTCACCATTTATAATCCAAAATTTTCTAAGAAAAAACTTAATTATGTTGTGAATTATCTTGACAAAATGAATATAAAATGAAAAAATAATATTGAAATGGTTCAGATATCTGAAAACCAATATTTAAATGTTTAAAAAGGTGGTGAACAAGACTCAATCTATACTGAGTTAATTTATGATGAAGAAACTATACAAAATACCTGTTGCATTTATATTAATTATGGCGATAGCAATGTATATCACCTATCATATTTATGGAGTCAGCTACGGTGACCCTAGATTCTCTCATACATTTTTACCAACATATTTTATTTTAGTCCCATTTTCGATATTCACTTATTTCAAGTATAAGCAAAACTTGGGCAATCATAAACCCAGATACCGTTTGTTTATGACTATGTTTATCCCAGTCATTTTACTTGGAATATTTACAGTCATTAACAAATTTGAATTGTCTATGGTATTTTTGATACCTTTAATAGATGGTATTTTTGTTGGTATATCAGAAGAGTTAGTTTTTAGAGGTATTGTCTTCACTAATATAGCAAAAGAAAAAGGCATATTTAAAGGTATACTAATATCAGCATTAATTTTTTCTTTACTCCACAGTATTAATGTCCTAGGTGGCCTATCAATCTCTTCAATGATTGCGCAACTAGTTAGTACCTTTTTAGCAGGCATCTTCTTTGCAGCTGTCTATAACTATACTAAAAGCATCACGTTATTAGTCATTTATCACGCTGTTTGGGATTATATACTTCTTACTGATGTAGCTCAATCGTTTTCATTTATTGGAAATAGTTTTCTCTTATTAACTATTTTAGAAGTGATAATTGCTATCACCCTTTTAATAAGATATAAGTCAGAATAATCACAAGCTTCAATATAGACCTTTTTCTACCAATCATTGTATAGATAAACATTTGTAGAAAATAAAAGTCATGAAGCCATATTAGAGACCACTGCGAAGTTGTCTCAATCCATTTCATAGAAACATAACATGAGGAATTGCTCTAAAATTGAAGTCAATTCCTCATTTTTTGAGAAGAAGCTACTTCTAATTTATCAAGATTATTATTCATTTTCATCATGAACATAACTGTCCTTGCAGAATTTTTCACTATTTTATAAATATAATGATCTTTAAAGTCAGGAGGAACCCTCATAAAATCTTTACGGTTAGCCAACACATGTCCTGTAGTAGTTGTGATTGATTTTCAAGACAATAAAACCAATCATTTTCTCTTGGATAAGCAATGTTTACACTCATCCATTACAAAATATAACTCAATAGCTGATAGCTCTGATAGGTGAGGAAAAACACACCTATTGTTTTTAAAGTTAATCATTAATCCTTATCCAACTCATCTGTGACAATAAAAGAGTAAAACTTTTTCTAACGTCTAATGCTCTTAATATCATAGAATACGCTTCAACGCCCGCTTTTACCTCATTTGAGAGAGACTTATTAATCTATCAAAAACTAGCGCTATTATCGTTCTCAAACAAATTTTCAATTAATTCATACTCAAGAAGCTAGAGCTTTATGCTATAATGTAAGCTATGGATAAAATTATTAAATCAATTTCTCAATCAGGTGCTTTTCGGGCTTATGTTCTTGATAGCACTGAAACAGTTAAATTGGCCCAGGAAAAACATAATACCCTATCGTCGTCAACAGTGGCTCTTGGTCGTACCTTGATTGCCAATCAAATATTAGCAGCCAATCAAAAAGGCGACAGCAAGATTACGGTTAAAGTAATTGGTGATTCTTCCTTTGGACATGTTATATCTGTAGCAGATACTAAGGGACATGTAAAGGGTTACATTCAAAACACTGGCGTTGACATAAAAAAAACAGCAACAGGTGAAGTGCTGGTTGGTCCTTTTATGGGCAAAGGTCATTTTGTAACAATTATTGACTATGGAACAGGTAATCCCTACACCTCTACAACGCCTCTTATTACTGGGGAAATTGGCGAAGATTTTGCCTATTATTTAACCGAATCAGAGCAAACACCCTCTGCTATTGGGCTTAATGTGCTTCTCGATGAAAATGATAAGGTCAAAGTTGCTGGCGGATTCATGCTACAAGTGTTACCTGGGGCTTCCGAAGAAGAGATTGCTCGCTATGAAAAACGCCTGCAAGAAATGCCTGCCATTTCTCAACTACTAGCTTCTGAAAATCATGTGGATGCCCTTTTGGATGCCATCTATGGAGATGAACCTTACAAACGTCTTTCTGAAGAACCGCTAAACTTCCAATGTGACTGTTCTAGAGAACGTTTTGAAGCAGCCTTAATGACTTTACCCAAAGCAGACTTACAGGCCATGATTGACGAAGATAAGGGTGCTGAAATTGTCTGCCAATTCTGCGGCACCAAGTACCAATTTAATGAAAATGATTTGGAGGCCCTCATCAATGACAAAACTTAATTCTTCCTTTACAATCGGTAATGTGGAAATCCCTCACCGTACCGTACTTGCTCCCATGGCTGGTGTGACCAATTCTGCCTTCCGTACCATCGCTAAAGAATTTGGTGCTGGCTTAGTGGTCATGGAAATGATTTCCGAAAAAGGACTTCTTTACAACAATGAAAAAACCCTTCATATGCTCCATATTGATGAGAATGAACATCCTATGTCCATTCAATTATTTGGTGGTGACACAGAAGGACTGAAACGTGCAGCTGACTTTATCCAAACCAACACCAAGGCCGACATTGTTGATATTAACATGGGTTGCCCTGTTAATAAGGTCGTCAAAAATGAGGCTGGTGCTAAGTGGCTCCGCGACCCTGATAAGATTTACCACATCATCAAGGAAGTCACATCTGTTTTAGATATTCCACTGACTGTTAAGATGCGTACTGGCTGGGCTGACAGTTCGCTTGCCGTTGAGAATGCCCTTGCCGCTGAGTCTGCTGGCGTATCTGCTCTTGCCATGCATGGTCGTACCCGTGAACAAATGTATACAGGAACCTGCGACCATGAGACATTGGCCCAAGTTTCTAAGGCTATCACTAAGATTCCATTTATTGGAAATGGGGATGTCCGTTCCGTCCAAGACGCCAAATTTATGATTGAAGAAATCGGTGTGGATGCTGTGATGATTGGCCGCGCAGCCATGAACAATCCTTACCTTTTCACTCAAATCAATCATTTCTTTGAGTGCGGACAAGAATTGCCAGATCTTCCCTTTACCAAGAAACTTGACATCGCCGAAGAACATCTTAGGCGTCTAATTAAACTAAAAGGTGAAACCATCGCTGTTCGGGAATTTCGTGGTTTAGCACCACACTATCTTCGTGGAACAGCTGGTGCTGCCAAAGTTCGGGGAGCTGTTTCACGCGCTGAGACTTTAGCTGAGGTTGAAGCGATTTTTGCACAAGTACGCTAAAAATATTAGAAGGAGACACATGTTGATTGTACTAGCAGGAACAATTGGGGCAGGCAAGAGTTCTCTTGCTGCTGCACTAGGAAATCATTTGGGAACTGAGGTATTTTATGAAGCAGTTGATAACAATCCTGTGCTTGATCTTTATTACCAAAATCCTAAAAAATATGCCTTCTTGCTTCAAATTTTCTTTTTAAATAAACGGTTTAAATCAATTAAAGAGGCTTATCAATCTGATAATAATATTCTTGATCGTTCTATTTTTGAAGACGAACTTTTCTTGAAACTAAACTATAAAAATGGCAATGTTACCAAGACAGAACTAGAAATCTACCAAGAGTTACTTGAAAACATGCTTGAAGAACTAGAGGGCATGCCTAAGAAACGTCCTGACCTCCTTATCTACATCGATGTCTCTTTTGAAAAAATGCTTGAACGCATCGAAAATCGGGGTCGAAGTTTTGAGCAGGTTAGGAACAATCCTGAACTCGAACAATATTATCACCAAGTTCACGAAGAATACCCAACTTGGTATGAAGACTACAAGGTATCTCCAAAGATGAAAATTGATGGTAACTCTCTTGATTTTGTTAAGAACCCAGACGACTTAGCAACTGTATTACAAATGGTTGATGACAAACTCAAAGAGTTGGATCTCTTATAATCGTCCTCTGCTAGGAGTGGAGACCAGAGACAATCATCCATCCTACCAAAACATAACTAAAACCCTCTGCTAATTCTAAGGTTAGCAGAGGGTTTTTAGCTATTAGACAAGACTCCCAACTTTTCCTAAAGCAGATTAACCTAGAACAAGGGCGTCATCTGTCAATACTTGGCCACTATTTTGATGGAAGAGTTCCATCAACTGGGCAACTGTTAAGTTTTTCTTTTCGTCCCCTTTCACATCGACTACAATTTTCCCCTGATGGAGCATGACCAGCCGATTGCCATAATCAATAGCATTTTCCATATTGTGAGTAATCATAAGGGTCGTTAGGCCATGGTTCTCGACGATTTTTTGAGTCAATTCCATGACCATCGCACTAGTTTTAGGGTCAAGGGCAGCTGTATGTTCGTCTAAGAGTAAGACTTTTGGCTTTTCCAATGAGGCCATCAAGAGAGTCAAGGCTTGGCGTTGACCACCTGACAAGAATTGGGTATCTACTTTCAGACGGTTCTCTAAATGTAACCCTAATTCTTTCAAGGCTTCCTTAAATAACTGACGGTCCTTGTCTTTCACTCCCCAACTTAACCCTCGTGATTTGCCTCGACGATGAGCAATAGCCATGTTTTCTTCAATCGTGAGACGTGAAGCTGTTCCCATTTTAGGATCCTGAAAGACTCGACTAATATCCTTAGCACGTTTTGAGGCTGGTAATTTCTTGATGGATTGACCATCTAGTAAAATATCGCCTTGGTCAATAGGGAATGTTCCAGCTAGAGTATTCATGAGAGTAGATTTACCAGCCCCATTGCCTCCAATGATGGAAATAAAATCCCCTTCTGCCACATCTAGAGATAACCCTCTTAAAACATGATTTTCATTAATGGTTCCTGCTTCAAAGGTTTTGTGAATAGCTTGAATGGATAATCTCGTCGTCATAATTATAATTTATTCCTTTCGTTTCACTCAAGGCATAACACTGAATAAAAAGGTGTTACGCTCTTTATTTTTGTCTATAATAACAGTGAGATGCCCTATCACTACTACAAATCACGGGGAGGAGAGTAAGTGAGTAGTTCAGCTACTACCTCGAATAATTATAGGTGTGGTTCTTCCTATCAAGCACAACTAACTGTGACTAAGAGCACGTAAACTTATACTTGGATAAGCGACTCGTTTGTGAAAGGGAAGAGCAGTCAAGGGATAGGAGCTTCTCTACTTTTGAGAAAGGAGTTTCCTCCTATGTTAAAAATCGTTTATCCTAATTGTTGTGGAATTGATGTGCATAAAACTTTTGTCGTAGCAGTTATTGCCATCACCAATAATCAAGGAATTACTGAGTACCATCGTAAACGCTTCTCCACCTTTACCAATGGACTCACTCAGCTACGTGATTGGTTGGAATATTATTCCTGCTTCGATGTCTGTATGGAATCTACTGGTAAATACTGGATTCCTGGTTTCAATATCCTAGAAGAACAGACCAATGTCTGCTTAGCTCATCCCAAATATGTCAAAGCTATTCGAGGAAAGAAAACCGACAAGAAAGATGCGCAATGGATAGCCGACCTTTTCAAGCATGATTTAGTTGCTTCTAGCTTTATTCCCCAGCTCAAAATCAGACAACTCCGTGACCTTTTCAGATATCGCATGAAGCTAACACAACTTCAGGTTGGCGAGAAAAATCGGTATCAGAACTGTCTCACTTGGTCTAATCTTCAAATTGCAAGTGTCGTTTCCGATGTTTTCGGAAAAAGTGCTCAAGCTATTATTAAGAGCATCCTTGACAATCCACAAGATAAACCCAGTATTGAGCAACTGGTTCACAAGAGAATGAAGAATAAAGTCCAAGACTTTGAAATCGCTATGGAAGGTGCTTTAACACCTGAACAAGCTGAGAAAATCAGAGTTATCAAAGCTCATTATGATGCCTTAGCTATCTGTAAAGAAGATTTGGAACAGATGATTCGGGAACTGGGACAAGACTATCAACATCAAGTAAAACTAATTCAAACCGTACCTGGTTTCAAAGAAGACTTATCTGCTCTCAGAATCATCTCAGAAATTGATTGCGATATGACAGTCTTTGATTCAGCTGCCAAACTGTGTTCCTGGGCTGGACTTGTCCCTGCCAACAATGAAAGTGCTGGGAAAAAGTTTTCTACGCGCATTTCTAAAGGGGGAAAATACCTGAAACCTTTCCTTGTTCAAGTCGCAAACGCTGTTGTCAAATCTGATAAGCATCCAGAATTGAGAAACAAGTATCTTAAACTCAAGAAACGCCGTGGACACCGAAAAGCAATTATCGCTATCTGTCGCAGATTACTGGTTTCTGTGTACCAAGTGCTACGGAAAAAAGAAGACTACAATCCTGTTTTACAAGGACTGACCCAAATACGAAATCCTGATAAAACGATGTCTGTTCAAGACGCTGTTCGTTTTGCACAACAGCACGGATTCAATGTCGCTTAATCTCAAAAATCAGGTTTCAACACCTCTTTTTAGTGCGCCCAAAATCAGGATAAACAATAAATCAATTAGCTTTTATTTTTTTCAAACTTCTCCTATCCTAATTTGGGTTTACGAATGTTCAATTTCTTTTGCAATTCTGGGACAAATAGCACGGTTGCTAGCAAAATAGCTGAGAAAAGTTTTACTAGATCGGCATCCATGCCTGGAATAGCTAGAATAGCCAAGATAATCAAACGGTAAACGATTGATCCCAAGACAATGGAAGCTAAGCGCCAACCAATGCTCAAATTGCGAATCATGACTTCGGCAATGATAATAGAAGCTAGACCTATAACAATCGTTCCTACCCCTGCATTTAAATCGGCGTAGCCATTATTTTGACAAAGAAGAGCACCACACAAAGCAATTAAACCATTGGACACCATGTAGCCAAGCATTTTCATGTGTTCTGTCTTAATGCCGTTTGATTCACTCATAGGAATATTATCCCCTGTGGAGCGCAGCGCCAAACCAATTTGGGTTTTCATCAAAAGGGTTAAGAGAGCAATCACCACTACTGCAAAGAGAGCACCAATAATCATCACCGCCGCAATCTTAGTAAATCCCATATCGTAAAGTTGCGTTACCAAGGTTTTTTGTCGAAGAAGGGCCACATTGGCCTTGCCTAAAACCTTGAGATTTATGGAATAAAGTCCTGTCAAAGTGACAATCCCTGTTAACAGAGCTGGAATTTTTAATTTGGTATGAATAAGTCCTGACACCAATCCTGCTAATAGGCCACCTCCAAAAGCGAGCATGGTTGCTAACAGAGGGTTTAAGCCTGAGACGATACCTGTCGCACAAATAGCTGCGCCCAGAGGATAAGAACCCTCAGCCGTCAAATCCGCAATATCCAAAATACGGAAAGTGAGGTAAACACCAATAGCCATGATAGACCACAGTAAACCTTGAGACAAGCTTGATAAAACGAGTGACATGTTTTCTCCTTTATAAATTTATCTAATGGTAATAGCTTTCTTAATCTGCTGTTAATTGTGACACATCAATATTGAGGGCTTTAGCCATCTCTTGATTAATGTGCAATTCAACTGTTTTAGGGTGTTCAACGGCGAGATTAGCTGGCTTTTCCCCTTTTAAAATTTTGACTGCCATTTTCCCAACTTGTTTTCCAAGACTCTCGTAGTTAGTACCGTAGGTTAGCAAGCCTCCAGCATCTACCATATCTGTTGACCCACCGATAATGGGAACTTGATTGGCAATAGACAGTTCTCCCAACATGGTCATGGTTGAGGCAACCGTATTATCTGTTGGAACAAAAATAGCATCTACATCTTTCATCAAGCTGTTAGCCGCATCTTGCACATCATTGGAACTAGAAATGCCTTTTTTGACAACCTGATAGCCCGCCTTGGTCATGAGTTTTTCAGCTTCATTCACCTGAACTTCTGAGTTACGTTCGCTAGTAGTGTATAATATTCCAATTCTTTTAGCCTCGGGAAGGGCCTGACCAAGCAAGTCAATTTGCTTGTCTATTGGTGCCTGGTCGCTTGTTCCTGTTATCAAGCCTCCAGGTTTTTTAATACTGTCCACTAAATCAGCTGATAGGGCATCTGTTACTGCCGTAAAAACAACTGGTGTTTCTGTTGATACAGTTGCCAAAGACTGGGCAGCAGGGGTTGCGATAGCCAAAATCAAATCATTTTTAGAAATCAATTGTTCTGAAATAGTCTGTAGGTTGGACTGGTCACCTTGAGCATTTTGGTAATCTAACGTCAGGTTTTTACCTTTTTTATAGCCCTCAGCCTCTAACTCCGCCTCAAATCCCTTACGGGCTGAAGACAAGGAATCATGCTCCATATACTGCAAAATACCTACGTGAATATCCTTCTGGTTAGCCACTTGGTCTTTAGTAGACCGGCAAGCAGCTAGTGTTAGCGTCGCTAATGCCATGATGACGAGATAATAAACTTTTTTCATCCTCTTCTCCTATCTGTTTAAAACTGATTCTATTTCCCAAGTGCTTTGATGGCTTGGGAATCCATCCCCAATGCTTTTGCCATGTCGTCATTAACGGCAATTTTAGCCTTTTCAGGTTTCGCTACCTTAATAGTTGCTGGACTTTTCCCTTTTAGAATAGCTACCGCTTCTTTGCCGGCTTGCTTCCCAATAGCTTTGTAGTCTACTCCTGATGTAAACAGAACAGCTGATAGGTAAGAATCGTCGCTTCCCATAGAAGGCACCTTGGCTTCTTTCAGAATATCACCGATAGTGCTGGCTGTAGAAGCTACAGTATTATCTGTCGGTAGGTAAACGGCATCTACTTGATTAGCTAAGCTCGTCATGACTTGTTGCACATCATTAGTTGTGGTAACCGTCTTAACAAGAACCTTGAGCCCCTTTTTCTCCAGAGCTTTCTTAGCTGCTTTGGCCTGTACTTCAGAATTCACCTCGCTTGAATTGTAAAAAATACCAACGGTTTTAGCTTGTGGCAAAGCCTTTGTCAATAAATCAATTTGCCCAGCTACATCTGTGGCATCAATTGATCCTGTCATATTCCCACCTGGCTTAGCCAAAGAATCCACTAGGCCTGCTGAAACAGGATCCGTTACTGCCGTGAAAACAGCTGGCGTCTCTTGATCGCTATTTAACAAAGCCTGAGCAGCTGGTGTAGCAATGGCAAAATTCAAGTCATTTTTACCAGCTAACTGTTCTACCATGGTTTGGAGGTTTGCTTGATCCCCTTGAGCATTTCGAGTTGTCACTGTCAGCGTTTTGCCTTCCTTGAAACCTCCTTCTGCCAAGGCTTCAATAAATCCTTCACGCGCAGCATTTAAAGCAGAGTGTTCTGCATATTGAATAATGCCGACCTTAGCTGATTGATGGGCCTGCCCTGCCTCCTTGCGACAAGCAGCCAGTGATAAAGTTGCCAAGCTTATAAAGGCGATGAGTGATGCTTTTTTAAATCCCATGTTATTTCCTCTTTCTTTATTGCATAAAAATAAGACCATTTAGAATTACCTAAATGGTCTTATACACGTGCAATGGTATAACAAAATACGCGCTGTATGGTGTCCACTTAGATATATCATCTATGCGGACAAACAACTCAAACAGCCATAGCCTCATAGATACAAACGTAACGTTTACCGTGTTTGTACCCATGTTTCCCATGTCTACAAACACTATCTAAAGAAGCTATAGTAATAACGCTTAGTCATCGTATGAGTTGTGCTATTTGATACCATATCAGCACCTCCTGTTTTCTTTCGTCTTAATTGTTTAACATTCTAACCCTTTTTTTAAACACTGTCAAGACTTTTTAACTTATTTTTTGTTATTTATGGAATTTTCGGTTTCTTGGTAATATTCTAACAATTGATAAAAAGAGCTGACTCAGAAATATTTTTAGAGCATTCAACTCGTAAAAAAGAGACCTTTTCAAATAATATTACACCTCTAAAGGATTAACTACACCTGCTTAAAAAGGCAACTCCTCCTCTTCTAGAACCAGATCTACCAAGTCATTGGCGACATTATTTTCTCGCATCGCACGCTGAGCACGACTTTCTAATAACTGAAAAGACTGGCATAGCACTTCTGTCACATAATGCACTTGCCCATCTTTATCATATTTGCGGGTTCTAAGTTCACCGTCAATAGACATCAAACTACCTTTGCTAGCATAAGAAACTAAGGTTTCTGCTAACTTTCCCCAAACAACAACAGAAATAAAATCTGCTTCTCGCTCTCCTGAAGCATTTTTAAATCTTCGATTAACAGCCAAAGAGAGACGTGCTACATGCTTATCGGTAGCTGTTTTTACCAATTCTGGTTTAGCCACCAAACGACCGATCATAATCACTTTATTATACATATCAACCTCCTTACCTTATTATTCGTAAAAACTATGGTAAAATAAATAATATCTTAAACTAAAGAAAAGAACTGCTAATGACTGCTAATCTTGAAGCTTATAAAGACATGTTACAACAACCATGGAGTCGGTTAATGTACGATATTATTTTTGCGCAACTAGGCCATCATCAGAATCAGCACGTATTGGACTTTGGAGCAGGTTTTTGTCTGACTGCCGAACATCTAGCTGCCAACAATCAGGTCATCGCTATTGAACCAAATTCTGATTTACTTTTTGCACATACCCAGGACACTATTACTAAAATAAACGGTTCTCTTGAAAGTCTTCACCACTATGCTGATAACACCTTCGATCTGATTATTTGCCATAATGTCCTAGAATATATTAGCCCCGAAGACCATCCTGTTTACCTAAAGGAATTTGAACGCATCTTAAAACAAGGTGGAACATTGTCCCTGATTAAGCACAATCACGTTGGAAAGGTTCTTCATTCTGTTGTCTTTGAAAATGACTGCCAAAAAGCCATGCAGTTGCTAAATGGAGATGCTTTTGAAAGTCTATCTTTTTCTGATGGACAAACCTTTAGCATTGAAGACCTCTTGTCAAAAACACAACTACCCCTGCAGCATTACTACGGCATCAGAACCGTCTACGAATTGCAACCAAATGCTTTTAAAACGACTGAAGGATGGCGAGAAAACTTGCTTGAGATGGAATTGGCTATTTGTGACCTAAAACCCTATAAAGACATTGCTTTTTTACAACACTTAATCCTAAAAAAGAACAAAACTAGCTTTAACTAAAAAGTCTAAGAAAATCCAATCTTACTCATTAATCATTAAAGACTAATGATAAGGCTGGTTTTCCTAGACTTATTTTTGTGCTTCTAAAACTAATCATTGATGACAACGACTTTCTGTCATTATTGCTCAGCTGATTCATTTAACCTTTCCAATGTTTAGCTGGGTCAAAAGCTTCCCCTACTACAGCTGACTCATCAAGTTCAATAATGCCACGTTTTTGTGGTGCATTTGGCAAGGCCAACTCACGAGGAGAGCACATCATGCCATAACTTTCTTCGCCGCGCAGTTTCCCTGGGAAAATCAAACTCCCACTTGGCATCATAGCACCTGGTAGGGCAACAATCGTTTTTAAACCAAGTGCAGCATTTGGTGCGCCCGCTACGATTTGAACCGTTTGATTCTCACCAATAGCCACTTGGCAAATATTCAAATGGTCGCTATCTGGATGAGCCACCATCTCAACGATTTGACCAACGACAAAAACAGGTCCCGCAGTCGGTTCAAGTCTTTCTGAAAATCCTTCTTTAGCCAATTCATCATTTAAAGTAGCCACATCTTCATCAGTTAAAAAGACTTGCCCATTACCAGTAAGGGTAACTAAACTCGACGCGTCAAAGATATTCCAAGCAAGGGTTTTGCCGTTTTCCTCTGCAAAAACACGAGCCACTTTCCCTCTACGTTCCACTTGACGTTTCATAGTTGTTGTCTCTTGTGAGATTACCATCAACACGTCGCCAACTTGCTCTTTATTGTATGCAAAAATCATGTCATTCTTCCTTTTCTATTAATCGTAAGCCGCTAAAAAATGAGTAATCTCAGCCTTGGTTTTTCTCATTTTGTTAACCAGACGCCCTACTTCCTGACCTTTTTCAATCACGACAAAACTAGGAATACCAAAAATATCCCACTTTTGTGCCACTTCCATAAACTGGTCTCGGTTAACGCGCACAAAGGTCATATTGGTATGTTCTGCCTCAATATCTGGCATCACAGGATAGATAAATTGGCAATCTGGACACCAATCAGCTGTGAAAAACAAAACCAGTTTACCTTCATTTTCAATCAATCCTACTAGTTCCTCATAAGTGCTTGGCACAATCATATTCGTTCCTCCTCAACGCTAATCTGTCCTCTATCATAAGTGTACGTGTAGTGTCTACCATCTGCCATGACCACGCCACCTGAAACCTGAGCTACTCTAGGCAATTTAGGGGTTACATATAAAACGTCAATGTGTCCCAAGTTTGAAAAAAAGGCACGCAAGTCCCTTGTGATGTGCTGACGTTCTTTTTCTTGATAATAGTCATTTATCATTAATCCAAGACCTAGGACAAGCCCTGCCCCCAAGAGGCCTGAAATGATACCTGTTTGCTTTTTGTTCATACTTTTCATTTTATCACAAAATAGTTTAAATGGGCTAGCCCAAATTCAAAAAGAGAGGCTAAGCTACAAGGAAAAATAATATTTTTATCTCTTTAAGACTTGACAAAGAATACAAAAGCAATTAAACTTAATTTATAATGATTAAGTATAGTTTATTTATTTATTAACTATACCGCAAAAATTAATTGATAGAAGATGGAAGGTTACTTTATGACCCCATTATCCTTACTTTTCGCCAGTGGAGAGTCTTTTCGCATCGTAAGCGCCCTACTATTCTTACTGACCAGCCTTTGCTTTATCATTTTGATAATTACCTTGCTTCCTAAAAAAACAGCTTATGGCAAAAAGGTATCTCCCCTTCATAGAAATCCTAGAGAGTTTTAATCTCTAGGATTTTTGCTTAGTGTTAACATCATTTCCCCTTACTGTGAGCTTTCTGATTATTTTTTCTCCAGTCTCCATCCTTGAAATGATCATCCATTCTTACCTAAAAAGTGGTAGAATATAAGATAGACGACAAGCATAGACTTGTCTAAACCCTTATTAATGGAGTAACAGATGACAGACTTATTTTCAAAAATCAAAGAAGTGACAGAATTAGATGGCATTGCCGGCTATGAGCACAGTGTCCGCGATTATCTCCGTACAAAAATAACCCCACTGGTTGACCGTGTTGAAACAGATGGCCTCGGGGGCATTTTTGGTATTAGAGATAGTAAAGCTGACCAAGCACCCCGTATTTTAGTGGCTGCTCATATGGATGAAGTCGGGTTTATGGTGAGTGACATCAAAGCTGACGGCACACTGCGCGTGGTTGGTATCGGTGGCTGGAACCCACTTGTTGTCAGTTCACAACGGTTTACTCTCTACACCCGTACTGGACAGGCTATCCCACTGATCTCAGGATCAGTACCTCCTCATTTTTTACGTGGGGCAAATGGCTCTGCTAGTCTACCAAATATCGAAGATATTGTGTTTGATGGTGGTTTTACAGATAAGGCAGAAGCTGAAAGCTTTGGTATTACACCGGGAGATATCATCGTCCCTCAATCTGAAACTATCCTAACAGCTAATCAAAAAAACATCATTTCAAAAGCTTGGGATAATCGCTATGGCGTCCTCATGGTAACAGAAATGCTTGAAGCTCTAAAAAGACAAGACCTTAACAATACCCTCATTGCAGGAGCAAATGTTCAGGAAGAAGTTGGCCTGCGCGGAGCCCACGTGTCAACCACCAAGTTCGACCCTGAATTATTCTTTGCGGTGGATTGCTCCCCTGCTGGCGATATTTATGGCAATCCTGGAACAATCGGAGAGGGCACCTTATTGCGCTTTTACGACCCAGGCCATGTCATGCTCAAGGATATGCGTGACTTCTTACTCACAACGGCTGAGGAAGCCGGCGTAAGTTTCCAATACTATTGTGGTAAAGGTGGTACCGACGCAGGAGCAGCACATCTTCAAAATAGTGGCGTTCCATCTACTACCATCGGGGTCTGTGCACGTTACATTCACTCTCACCAAACCCTCTACGCTATGGATGATTTCGTAGAAGCACAAACCTTCTTACAAGCCATTGTCAAAAAACTTGATCGCTCAACCGTTGACTTAATCAAACGTTATTAACAGTCGAAGACCAGGTGTATCACAACTATTCACAAGGAGTTGCAACATGAAAATTGGCATTATTGGTGTTGGCAAAATGGCTAGCGCTATGATTACAGGCTTAAAAAAAACACCACATGAACTGATCATCTCTGGATCTTCCTTGGAACGGTCTAGAGAGATTGCAGAGCAGTTATCACTTAGTTACGCTTCATCTCATCAAGAGCTTATTGATCAAGTAGATCTCGTTATTTTAGGCATTAAACCTCAGCTGTTTAACGCTGTTCTCCACCCACTCCATTTTAGACAGCCTATTATCTCTATGGCCGCTGGTATTTCGCTCCAAGACCTAGCAACCTTAGTAGGGGAAGACCTCCCTTTACTACGTATTATGCCAAACATGAATGCTCAAATTCTCCAAAGTAGCACTGCCCTTACTGGAAATGCTTTGGTCTCCAAGGAATTACAAGCAAGCGTGCAGGAGCTAACCGATAGTTTTGGCAGCACTTTTATCATTGACGAAAAAGACTTTGATACCTTTACTGCTCTAGCAGGATCAAGCCCAGCTTACATTTACCTCTTTATTGAGGCCTTGGCCAAAGCCGGGGTTAACAATGGTCTTCCTAAACCAAAAGCTCTTGACATTATTACCCAGACTGTTTTGGCGAGCGCCAATAACCTTTTGGCCAGTCAACAAAGTCCTAATGACTTTATTGACGCCATCTGCAGTCCTGGAGGAACGACTATTGCTGGGCTGATGGAATTAGAACGCCTCGGCCTCACAGCCACTGTCAGCTCTGCCATTGACAAAACCATTGATAAGGCTAAACATTTACAAAAATAGGTGCTACCAAGCACCCTACTTAGCAAAATACCCCGTTCAAGGATAACTCATCTTCTTGTTAGACAATACAGCTAACAAGGAAGTTGAAGCAGTCTCAAACAGGGGTGTTTTCGCGTCTTTAAAATGTTCAAGATAGGGTTACATTTTTTTAGAAACCCAATGTCTAAGGAATAAATAAAGATAAGCCAAAATCAAAGGCAATTTATACGACACAAGGTCTCGAATAGTTAATTGGGGGAAGAAAAAGTATAAAGCAATAAAAAGATTAATGATTACGTAAAAGCAGTAAACCTGTGTCTGTTTTCGAATGGCACGGTTACGCTCATCATGTAGAGCCACCAAATAGTTTTTTAAATCAGTAGGTTCTGTAAACACATAAAAGAAAAAAGTTGAAGCAATCAAAAACAAAGGGGCAAAGAAGAAGAACAGAGTTCCCTGTCTCATATTTCCACGTGTCATTAACCAAAGACCCCAAGTCGCGGATAAAAAGCCTAAAGCAACCAATACATGGCCAATTCGAGTATAGACCTTTTCCCAATACTGGCATTTTTGTTTAAGTGAAGGTTCCTTTTTCATACCTCAATCTCCTTATTTTAAGAAATCATCTTTGTCACAAAAGTAATCAATATCAGGGCTATGCCGTTATTCAAAAAGTGAATCAACATGACGTGTTCTAATTTTTGTGTTTTTCGATACACAAGCCCCAAAATAAGCCCCATACCAACATAAATAATCCAGCTTCCAAAATCAGTGGGCACATGAATAAGACCAAACATGAAACTGCTAAACATCAGACCTATATAGGAAGGTCCAAATGATTTATCATATAGTAAACCACGAAAAACAATTTCCTCAACAATAGGAGCCACAAGTCCTACCAAAGTTACCAGAAGAATCGGATGCATTCCCACCCCAAGAATCGCCGATTGATTCACTGTATTAGCCTGTTGGCCTTTCTCAATGACTAAAATCATTTTACCGATAATCTGAACAGCAAATAAGGAAACAAGTCCTAACCCAATCCATAGCCAACGATACTCATCCTCAGAAACCCTTTTATTGCCTAACAAACCAAGCTTTTTCCCAAAATAAAAAACAACTGTTGCGATTAGTAACAAAATACCTGTGATGATGAGAACCTGTCCAAAAGGCTGTCCTTTCCTAATCCATAAGGTTAGCAGCTGTTCCAATACTATCACTATCAGAGCTAGCAAATATTGTTTTTAACTTAGTAACATATCCCGTTGTCAACCTAATTTCCTTATGCATTTTCTAAAATAAATAGCTAGACTACTGGAAAACATTCCCCAAATATAGTAACTAATAAAACTCTCCTTGTTTTTTCGCTCCACCGCTAATCACTCTCTTCTTGATCAAACAAGAAAATTTCTTCTATGCTTAGTTGAAAAAAAATAGCAAGTTTATAAGCTAACTCAAGAGAAGCATTATATCTACCTTTTTCCAAAGAAATAATCGTCTGCCTTGTCACACTCATAGCATCCGCTAGTTCTGCTTGGCTAATATGTCTAGCTTTACGGAGTTCCTGAATACGATTATCCATATCATCCTCCAAAAATTATGTCAAGTTAACTTTACATTTATAGTATAGTTTCCTTTACATTTTTTGTCAATACTTTTCTCGCTTATTTGTCATTTTAAAATAGTGTTACTGAAAATCAACTTCTAATTGTCTGGAACCGTAGTTCTTTTTATCAGATTTCCCTCTCAATGTACCACCTTAGATATCTTTCCTCACTACTTGGCTGTAATGATAACAGCAACGGGAAATCATTTGAAGACTATCAAAAAACCAAGTAGGGAAAGCAATGACTTTACCTTACTTGGTTAATCTATTGAGACTTAGTCTCTTTTATTTTGTATTTTTTAAACGTTCAACGTCACGCGCAATACACAATTCTTCGTCTGTGGAGATAACAAGCACCTTCACTTTTGACTCAGGAGTTGAAATGTCACCACGGTATCCGAAAACATTTTTCTCAGGATCAATGTCCATTCCGAACCACGTTAAGCCACCAATAACATCTTGACGCATCAACGGTGCATTCTCACCCATACCAGCTGTAAAGACCAAAGCATCTGCCCCATTCAAAACAGCAAAGTATTGACCGATGAATTTTTTAATGCGATCAATGAAAATATTGTAAGCTAAAACAGCATCTGGATTGTTTTCTTGTAGGCCAGCCTCGATATCACGCATATCGCTGGAAATACCTGATACTCCTCCAAGACCTGATTTTTTGTTTAACATATTAACAACGTCAGCAGCGTCTTTTAACTCTGGGTCTTGCTCAATTAAATAAGGAATGATAGCTGGGTCAATGTCACCAGAACGTGTTCCCATCATAGGACCAGCTAATGGAGTGAATCCCATTGAGGTATCAACTGATTTACCGTGGTAATTAGCTGTAATTGAGACACCATTTCCAATATGAGCAGTAATTAGTTTTAATTCTTCTAATGGACGACCAAGCATTTTTGCAGCTTCTTCTGCCACATATTTATGACTTGTCCCATGAGCTCCATATTTACGAACTTTATAATCCGTATAATATTTTTGAGGGATTGGGTAAAGGTAAGTATGTTTTGCCATGCTGGTGTGGAATGATGTGTCAAACACACAAACACTGGTAATATCTGGCAAAATATCACGGAAGGCACGAATCCCTGCCGCCGCTCCAGGATTGTGAAGTGGAGCTAAGGCTGATAATTCTTCAACTTGTTCGACAACAGTATCGTCGACAACAACTGATTCTTTAAAATATTCACCACCTGCGACGATGCGGTGACCAACACCTGTAATTTCATCATAAGCAGCGATAATACCAAAATGAATCAAATCATTCAACAAGATTTTAACGGCTTCGGTATGATCGTGAATATCAAGAATTTGCTCTTCTTTTTTACCATCGTACTTAACAGTTGAGATAGAGTCTTTGAGACCAATACGCTCAATGATTCCTTGTGCTAACACTTCTTCTTCTGGCATCTGATAAAGTTGCCATTTTAAACTAGAACTACCTGCATTAATTGCAATTGTCTTTGACATTTTTAACCTCTCTTGAAATCGTTTTCTGTGATGCTATTTTATTATAACAAAAAATCAGTTAATTGACATTATCCTGTTTCCATTTTTTGAAATTTTGCATAAAGTCATGAATATTCTCTGCAAGTTTCAAGTCTCGAATAGGATAAACAAAGGTTTCCGTCGGATGGTCTGTCTGCTTTTGCAAGACAATAATGGACTTAGCATTTGAGGGATGACCAAATATAGAATCTGGTAGAGTAATCAAGGCCACTACCTGGGCATAGCCAGTTAACCAATTTTTCAACAATTGGCTCTGAGAGCTTGTTAACAAATTGACAGGTGCCAAGAAAATGGCAAAACCATCTTTTTTCAAATACTTTAAAGATTGTTCCATGAGTAAATGATGAGCATAGGTGTGTTCCTCAGAACTAGCTACCTTATAGCGCTTAGCAATGTCATCATTAGGATAATAACCCACTGGCAAGTCACTGATAACAACGTCGCTTTCTTTTAACAATTGCGGTCTTACCGCATCTTCTTGAATAAAACGAGCTGAAGAGTCCATTACTTCAGCAATACTTGCTGATAAATCAATTAAGAGGTCATCAAGTTCAATCCCTACATAATCAAGTTTCTTACTCGTATTATTGAGGAGAGTTTGTGCTAGATTTCCCGTACCACTGCCAATTTCAAGGACTTCTAGGCTATCTTTGTCACTCAATTGTTCCAAAAGATACAGCAGAATGAAACCAATAGCATCTGGCGTGAACTGATGGTTTGCTTGGAGCTGCTCAGTCTGAGCTGCCTTAATAAAAATAAACTGGTAAGCTCTACGCCATTCTTCTTTAGTCAGGTGTAAGGCTTTCAGTTTGTTAATGTTCTGGGCAACTTGAGGACTAGCTCCCTCAGCACCTAAATAAAAAGAGTTTTGCTCAACGATGGCATCATAAATATGTGTTTTTAGATCGTTTTCAATCAGTTGACTATTCTCTAAAAGTAACTGATAGGCTTCTTCAATTTTTTCAAAATTCATATACCTATCATATCAGATTACACCTTAAATGAAAAGGAATCCTGATCTTAAATCCCCTAAGTTTATGGAGAAAGAGTCCCGTCTGATAATAGGATGCCTCGACTCGCATTCTCCTTGGATGGCTGTTTAGTATTTCTCGGGTAGTAAAATTGGTAGTGCTTTTTTCGACCAAGAGTGACAGTCATTACGTGTTGATTCTTATTAAAACGTGACGTAACCACTCCTCCTTCAAAGACAACGCGCTCAACGTCTTGATTTTGCGTCTGATAAACCATTTCTGCCATTAACCTTGCTCTCACATAGGCTGTCTGAGCTTGGTATTCTTTATGACAATAAGAGATTTGATAAAGATAGACCTGCAAAACCAACATAAAAACACAAGCCATAAACATGGTATACAACAGTATCCCTGCTTTAAGGTTGGTCTTGAAACGCATAGTAGAAGGTCCTTTCTAGTCCACTTTTCCAGTGAAGGGTAATACGAATACGAGACTGTTCTGCTTGTATATGACTATGAGACAGACCAAACAGCATGGGTTGATAACCTTGTCCATTGCCTGCCGATTTTCGAAAGTCATGGCTTTTAAATTGTCCTAAAACTAGTTTTTTCTTGCCTTTTTCAATATATAATTTATTGTTTTCTACTTTGTGAAATCGCACTCCACTTAACTCTTCTCGTAGCTGCTGGGAGAATAAAAGCCAATGGTCTTGATCATGGTTGGTAAGGTAGCGACTGTGGCTAAGGAGTGTTTTGGTCAACCCTTGATACACTAGAAGAGAACCTGATATCACCAGCAAGGCAATCAAAGCCTCTAAAAAAGTAAATGCTTGGACCCTACCTGTCCTTTTTTTCAATTCTAATAACCTCTCCTTCCTGATCCCTAACGATAAGTGTTTTTTCTGTGCGTGAAACCGTCAGACGACAATCATTCATATTGAGAGATGCTTGACCAGTTTGTACCGCCATCAGAGCTAGGTTGAGCTTTTCTTGTTGGCTGCGATAATATGTCAACCTTGTCTGACTTTGCTTCAAACTTGTTAGAACCAGTATGACAATAGCCACGAGGAGGCCTGTTGCCATGACACTCTCAAGAGCGATGTAAGCTTTGACTTGTTTTTTGATAATTTCCACTCCCTAGATAAAATTGATAAGTTACCCGTTGATCAGTCGTCTCGAATATTATCTTTGCTAAAGAATGATTTCCTCCCATTTGATCAATAACCAATTGCTGACTATTCTTAACCCTTATCGACTCAGGTATTGTTAACCACTCCTCTGCCGCTAGCATTTGTTTCGAAGAAATTGTCAAAACTCGTTGATCATGTTCCAAAATAGCCAACTTTTGTTGGTGACGATAAAAGTGCTCAAAACGAGTGAAAAAAAGCTGTTCCTGAACCCTTCGATAACTACTTGTCACAGGCACAGATAACCCCAAGACAATAAAACTTGTTACTGATAGCGTTAATAAGCTTTCAAGCAGCGTATAAGCTTTAAGGTTTAAGACTGGACTTTTCATTGGTATGTTTTTCGTAATAGTCTGTGTAAGCTTTTACCTGTTTATCTGTAATACTGCCATCGTTCTTCAACTGTTGTAAACTTGGTTTTGATCCTTGCGATAATTCATACAACTCTGCTTGATTCTCCACTAATTTGACAACAGCAGCATTTCCTGTTTCGGTAACCCTATCTTTTTGTTTGCTTAAATTAGGTACAAATAAGAGCATTAAGACACTGATGACTAAAATCACCAGCAACATTTCTAGAAGTGTGAAAGCTTGTAGTTGGTATTGCCGTAATGGTTTCCATTGGTTTTTCATTTTATAAAACGCCTCCCATATTTTGATAAATTGGTAATAAAATTGCTGCATAAATCATGACAATCGTCAGAGCAATCACTAAAAAGATAATCGGTTGAATAAACTGAGTTGCTTGATGAAGTTGGCTAAAAAACTGAGCCCAACTCTCTTGAGCATAAATCTCTAGTTCACTTCCTAACTTGGATTTAATCTCTCCATAAGTAATCATCAAACTTAACTCTTTTTTAAAGAAAGGATAGGTAGCTACCTTATCATGAAAAGCTTGTCCTGCCAGTAAACTAACTCGAATATCTTCAGCCAATTCTTGCATAAATAAAGATTTCTCCATGGTCATAATATCCAGAATGACTGGTAATTCAAGTCCCTGTCCAATCAATGTTCCCCATTCTCTAGCATAATAAGCCGTCAGATACTGTTGTAAGAGTTTCCCTAAAACAGGATAAGCACTGAGGTGAGTAAAAAGCTTGAGGTGACTTTGCGATCGCCAATGCAGCCAAATTCCTCCTAACAGTACACCGATAAAAAGGATAATACCAAAGAAAATAGCTGGAAAATGAGTGAGAAAAATAGTAAGCTGATTTTGAGCTTCTAAGTGAGGCATAACATAATGCCTTAACCCTAACATCATTACAAAAAGAAATACCAGAAGAATAATCGGATAGGTGACGACTTCAATGGTTTTTCGTTTAAGTTTAGCCATTTGGTTGAGATAGCCCTGAATATTAACAAGCGTCGTCTCAATGTTCCCGTGACCATCTGCTAAACTAATTTGAGTTAAAATAGCATCCGAAAAACCTATCCCAGCTAACATATCTGCCAGCCCTCGACCTTTTAAGAGTGCTTCTTCCATACGAAGAACATAGGGCTCGGGAATCAGATGACTTTTTGTTAAGAAAGCTATTATCTCCGTCAGGTTAAATCCTGTTAACAAAAGGTTAGCTAATAGCTGAATTAGTTTGTATCGTTCCTTACTGGATAATTTTTTCGATCCTTGCTTGCTTCGGACTGAGATGTCCCGCTGCAAGAAGGTCATCAATTTGTTGATTCCATTGGTTTGGTGAGTAGTGTTCAAATTCTGTTTGAGTTGAGTCAATTAATGCCCCTCCATTAAGCAATCGTTGGTAAGCAACAAAAGCCAAACAATTGTCTAATTCTGCTCTTGTCACTCCTAGTTCTAGTAATCTGGCATAAACACCAGAAATGCTTTTGGCATGCACTGTTGAAAATACTAAGGCACCTGTTAAACTTGCTCTAATAACCGCTCTAGCTGTCTGGCTGTCTCGAATTTCACCAATGATTAAAATATCAGGGCGATGCCGTAAAGATAGTTTGATCAAGTTGTCGTAAGTCATGCCAATACTATCATTAACTTGTAATTGGAGCGCTTGATGATTTTTGATTTCCACCGGATCCTCTATGCTAATGACCTGTGCTCCCTGATAATAATCAGCAATCAATTGGTGCATCAAAGTTGTTTTCCCTGATCCGACTGGACCTGCAAAAAGATAGAGCCCTCGGCCTCCAATCTGACGTGCGACTGTTTTCAGTCCGTCAAACCAGTAGTGTAAACTTCTTTGTCGATGATGCAGTAACCGAATCACTAAACTCTCTTGTCCACGGTAATTTCCAACACTAGATAGGCGTAGAGACAAAAGTGTGTCTTCACCGATATCATAATCACAAGAACCGACTTGACAGCGTCGTTTCTCACCGACAGTCATTCCTGCAACGAACTTAAAGTGACTAATAAGATGAGCCATCCGATCGCCCCGATAAACATCCACCAATCTCCTTTCGTCTCCTACCCTTACCAATAACTCATACTGATCTTCCTTTGGCAAAATATAGATATCTTGAGCTTGAACCTGCTCAGCTTCTTTCAAAATAGATTTTGCTAATGCTTGTACCATAATGCCCCCTCATTGATTTATTCGTAAAACAAAAAAGAAAATGCCAAACTAATGACATTTTCTTCTGTTTTGAGCGCGTTTATAAATTTAGCTTACAGAATGATGCATTTTGAGGTGAGTCATTTCTCTGTTCAAAATCAGGCATATAATGTGTATTGGGCACAATATCCCTATTTTTCAACAGTAGTATAGAATGATATTGCTGTAAATCTTCACCACAATCCTCACACCATCTCGTATCTTTTTTCTCCCAAAACGTAGCCAGGAGATTCTTTTGACTGTGGTAACTTGGAAAATGATTTCTCATGCTCTGCCATTCTTCCTCAAAATAGGAAAAAGCTTCTGTCCACTCATCAAACTTCTTTTCTTCTAAAATATCATCTTGCCACCCATCGATGAACCACCAGGGTTCCCAATCACCATACATTTTTATCACTTGATACATAATACCTATTCCTCTTATGCTTATTATAGCTAAATTAGAAGGTTTTTGAAAAATATCTGCTCATTGGGGGACTTCTATTACTTTGTCATCGGGCTATGATATCTTAAGAGGACAGTTATTGTGATAGTTACCGCAATAACTACAAGTCTTCCTCGCTTACTTCTCAATATCACAAAAAGAGCCCCTCAGGACTCTTTTTAATATTATTCTGTTTCAGTTGCAGCAACTGTTTCTTCAGAAACTTCTGGCTTGTCAATAACTTCAACATCATTGATTGCTTGTGGTTCAATGTTACGGTAGCGCGCCATACCAGTACCAGCTGGTATGATCTTACCAATGATAACATTTTCTTTAAGGCCAAGAAGATGATCTTTTTTACCACGGATGGCAGCATCTGTAAGAACACGAGTTGTTTCTTGGAAGGATGCAGCTGATAAGAAGGAATTGGTTTCAAGGGAAGCTTTCGTAATTCCCATAAGGACTGGACGAGATGTCGCAGGGATACCACCAGAGATAACAATATCTTTATTAGCATCTGTGAAATCAGAAATATCCATCAATGTTCCTGGAAGGAGGTCTGTATCACCTGGATCCATGACACGAACTTTACGAAGCATTTGGCGAACCATTACCTCAACGTGTTTGTCACCGATTTCTACCCCTTGGCTACGGTAAACTTTTTGTACTTCTGCAAGAAGATAAGTTTCAACTGACAAGGTATCACGCACTTCAAGGAGGCGTTTCGGTTGGATTGACCCTTCTGTAAGAGCAGCTCCGCGATTAACTTCGTCGCCAACTTCAACTTTCATACGTGCTGTAAATGGTACGACGTATTCGCCCATGCCAGTTTTACCTTGAACGTAGACTTTCTTGGTACGAGTTGACGCATCTTCTTCAATCTCAACGACATTACCTTTCACTTCAGTAATGACCGCTTCCCCTTTAGGGTTACGTGCTTCAAAGATTTCTTGAATACGAGGAAGACCCTGTGTGATATCGGTATTTGAGGCTACACCACCCGTGTGGAAGGTACGCATAGTAAGCTGAGTACCAGGCTCACCGATAGATTGGGCAGCGATAGTACCAACTGCTTCACCAACTTCAACAGCATCACCAGTTGCAAGGTTGATACCATAACAGTGACGGCAGACACCATGACGAGTCGCACAGGTAAAGACAGAACGAATGGTCACTTCTTCAACGCCCGCATCAACAATCTTATGTGCCATGTCTTCAGTGATTAATTGGTCAGCACCAATCAAGACTTCACCAGTTTCAGGGTGTTTGACTGATTTACGTGTGTAACGACCTTGAAGACGTTCTTCAAGGGTTTCGGTAACCTCTTTACCATCTGTAATAGCACGGATAAGAAGACCACGGTCAGTGCCACAATCGTCCTCACGAATGATAACATCTTGGGCAACGTAAACCAAACGACGAGTAAGGTAACCTGAGTCGGCTGTTTTAAGGGCCGTATCGGTCATCCCTTTACGTGCACCGTGGGTTGAGAAGAACATTTCCAAAACGCTCAAACCTTCACGGAAGTTTGACAAGATAGGAAGTTCCATGATGCGTCCGTTAGGAGCAGCCATCAAACCACGCATACCCGCAAGCTGTGAGAAGTTAGAAATGTTACCACGAGCTCCTGAGTCCATCATCATAACGATTGGGTTCTTAGGATCTTGTGTTTCAATCAGACGTTTTTCAAGGGCTTCTTTAGCTTCACGCCATGTTGTTGTAACGGCAACATAACGGTCATCATCTGTCATCAAACCACGACGGAAAGCCTTGTTGATTTCTTCAACACGATGGTGAGCAGCATCAATGATTTCTGCTTTGTTATCGATAACTGGGATGTCAGCGATACCCACTGTCAAACCAGCAAGGGTTGAATGATAGTAACCAAGGTCTTTCAAACGGTCAAGGAAGGCTGATGTCTCTGTTGTACGGAAACGTTTGAAGGTTTCCGCAATGATGTTACCGAGGTTTTTCTTCTTGAAGGGCACATTGATTTCCAAGCAATCGAGGACTTCTTGGATGTCTTGACCAGGTTCAAGGAAGTATTTATCAGGTGTTCCTTCTGTCAAGTTGGCATTGTTTGGCTCTTGGAGGTAAGGAAGGTCCTCTGGCATGATGTCGTTAAACAAAATCTTACCAACAGTTGTCACCATGATTTTATGTCTTTGGCTATCTTTCCAAGGTTTGTTGGGCATGCTGTCAACAGCGATACCCACCCGACTATGCAAGTGAGCATAACCATTACGATATGCCATCACAGCTTCGTCTTTATCCTTGAAAATCATGCCTTCGCCTTCGCGACCAGCATCTTCCATCGTAAGGTAATAGTTACCCAAAACCATATCCTGAGATGGGGTAACAACAGGTTTACCGTCTTTAGGGTTCAAGATGTGCTCTGCGGCAAGCATTAAGAGACGAGCTTCAGCTTGTGCTTCTTCAGACAATGGCACATGGATAGCCATTTGGTCTCCATCGAAGTCGGCATTATAGGCCTCACACACAAGTGGGTGAAGACGAAGTGCCTTACCGTCAATAAGAACGGGTTCAAAAGCTTGAATACCAAGTCTGTGAAGAGTCGGTGCGCGGTTAAGAAGAACTGGGTGTTCTTTGATAACTTCTTCTAAGATATCCCAGATACGTTCGTCGCCACGTTCAACCATACGTTTAGCAGCTTTAACGTTACCAGCATATTCTTTGGCAACAATTTCGCGCATTACAAATGGTTTAAAGAGCTCGATAGCCATTTCACGTGGGACACCACATTGGTACATTTTAAGAGTTGGACCAACAGCGATAACGGAACGTCCAGAGAAATCTACACGTTTACCAAGCAAGTTTTGACGGAAACGTCCTTGTTTACCTTTAAGCATGTGGCTCAATGATTTCAATGGACGACTACCTGGTCCAGTAATTGGACGACCACGACGACCGTTGTCAATCAGCGCATCTACCGCCTCTTGAAGCATCCGCTTTTCATTCTGAACGATAATACCTGGGGCATTAAGTTCTAACAAACGTGCCAAACGGTTGTTACGGTTAATGACACGACGGTACAAGTCATTCAAATCTGATGCCGCAAAACGGCCACCATCCAATTGAACCATCGGACGAAGATCTGGCGGAATAACTGGCAAGATGTTCAGAACCATCCACTCTGGTTTGTTTCCAGATTTGTGGAAGGCATCAAGCACGTCCAAACGACGAACTGCCTTAATCCGTTTTTGACCAGAAGCAGATTTTAATTCTTCTTTTAATTCAGCGATTTCAGCTGCCAAATCAACACGTTTCAAGAGATCTTGAATGGCTTCGGCACCCATTTTAGCAATGAATGATCCGTGTCCATACTCCTGAAGTTTTTCACGGTATTCGCGTTCTGTTAATAATGATTTTGGTTCAAGCGGAGTATCCATTGGGTCAATGACCACATAAGCCGCAAAATAAATAACTTCTTCAAGGGCACGAGGGCTCATGTCAAGAGTCAATCCCATACGTGATGGAATCCCTTTGAAGTACCAGATGTGTGATACAGGAGCTTTTAGTTCAATATGCCCCATACGTTCACGACGTACTTTGGCACGAGTTACCTCAACCCCACAGCGGTCACACACGATTCCTTTATAACGGATACGTTTGTATTTCCCACACGCACATTCCCAGTCTTTTGTTGGACCAAAGATGACTTCGTCAAAGAGTCCTTCACGTTCTGGTTTCAGTGTACGGTAGTTGATTGTTTCAGGTTTTTTAACTTCACCATAAGACCATGAACGGACCTTACTTGGTGAAGCTAATGTGATTTGCATACTTTTAAAACGATTTACGTCAACCACTAGTTTTACCTTTCTGCCTTTGATGACTTTACCAGTCTAAGGGCAAGACTCATCTGCCCTAAACTAGTAAATAATTGTTTATAAGAGTTGATTGCTTATTTTTCGTCAATTGCTTCAGAAACTTCTTGCGTTTCTTGGACTTGTTTTTCACGCGCTTTTTCAAGATCATCAACGTGCATCACGTCGTCGTCTTCACCTTCATCAAGATCACGAAGTTCCACTTCATTGTCATCTTCATCAAGGACACGCATATCAAGACCAAGAGATTGCAATTCTTTCACAAGAACGCGGAAGGATTCTGGTACACCTGGTTTTGGAATTGGTTTACCTTTAGTAATGGCTTCATAAGCTTTCAAACGTCCAGTCACATCATCTGACTTGTAAGTCAAGATTTCTTGAAGAACATTTGATGCTCCATAAGCTTCAAGGGCCCAAACCTCCATCTCACCAAAACGTTGTCCACCAAATTGAGCTTTACCTCCAAGTGGTTGTTGGGTAACAAGTGAGTATGGTCCTACTGAGCGGGCATGGAGTTTATCATCAACCATGTGGTGGAGTTTAATCATGTACATGACACCAACGGATACACGGTTGTCAAATGGTTCGCCAGTACGTCCATCATAAAGGACCGTCTTAGCATCGCTATCCATACCAGCTTCACGAACAGTGTCCCAAAGGTCTTCTGATGAAGCCCCGTCAAAGACAGGTGTTGCAATGTGAATACCAAGATTACGAGCAGCCATACCAAGGTGAAGTTCCATAACCTGACCAATGTTCATCCGTGATGGCACCCCAAGAGGGTTCAACATGATGTCAACTGGTGTTCCATCTGGAAGGTATGGCATGTCTTCAACTGGTACAATACGTGAAACGACACCCTTGTTTCCGTGACGACCAGCCATTTTATCTCCGACTTTGATCTTACGTTTTTGAGCAATGTAAACACGCACAAGCATATTAACACCTGATTGCAATTCATCGCCGTTAGCGCGTGTAAAGATTTTCACATCACGAACGATACCATCACCACCGTGAGGTACACGAAGGGACGTATCACGAACTTCACGTGATTTATCTCCAAAGATGGCATGCAAGAGACGCTCTTCAGCAGAAAGGTCTTTTTCACCTTTAGGTGTGACTTTACCTACTAAGATGTCGCCTTCTTTAACCTCAGCACCGATACGGATAATTCCCATTTCGTCAAGGTCTTTGAGCGCTTCTTCACCAACGTTTGGAATTTCGCGGGTGATTTCTTCAGGCCCAAGCTTTGTGTCACGTGTCTCTGATTCAAATTCTTCCAAGTGAACAGATGTGTAGACATCTTCTTTCACAAGACGCTCACTCATGATAACGGCATCCTCGAAGTTGTAACCTTCCCAAGTCATATAAGCAACGACTGGGTTTTGTCCAAGGGCCATTTCACCATTTTCCATAGATGGTCCATCAGCAATGAAGTCACCTTTTTCAACAATATCTCCTACTTTAACAAGAGTACGTTGGTTATAGGCAGTTCCTGAGTTTGAACGACGGAATTTAGTAATGTGATAAACATCAAGTGAGCCATCTTCACGACGAACTTCAACTTTTTCAGCATCAGAAAAGACAACTTTACCATTATGCTGAGCAATAACCGCAGCTCCAGAGTCATGGGCAGCTTGATATTCCATACCAGTACCAACAAATGGCGCTTTGGGATCAATCAATGGCACAGCCTGACGTTGCATGTTAGCACCCATGAGGGCACGGTTGGAGTCATCGTTTTCCAAGAAAGGAATACATGCCGTCGCAACAGCAACTACCTGTTTTGGAGAAACGTCAACGAAATCAACAACACTTGCAGAAAATTCTTGGTTATTACCTTGGTGACGACCCATAACAATTTCTTCAGCAAAAGTACCATCTTCGTTTAGTTTAGAATTAGCCTGTGCAACTGTGTACTCGTCTTCTTCATCAGCAGTCAACCAAACAATTTCGTTAGTTACCCTACCAGTCGCACGGTCAACCTTACGGTAAGGTGTTTGGATGAAACCATATTTGTTAAGATGTCCAAATGAAGACAAGTTGTTAATCAAACCAATGTTTGGTCCTTCAGGCGTTTCAATCGGACACATACGGCCATAATGCGTGTAATGCACGTCACGAACCTCATAACCAGCACGGTCACGTGTCAAACCACCAGGTCCTAAGGCAGATAAACGACGTTTGTGAGACAACTCTGACAATGGGTTGTGTTGGTCCATGAATTGTGATAACTGAGAAGAACCGAAGAATTCTTTAACAGCTGCTGTGACAGGACGGATATTGATGATTTGTTGTGGTGTTAACACATCGTTGTCTTGAACAGACATACGCTCACGCACGTTACGCTCCATACGAGCAAGACCAATGCGGAATTGGTTGGCAAGCAACTCACCAACGGCACGGATACGACGGTTACCCAAGTGGTCAATATCGTCAACTTTTCCAAGACCTTCAGCAAGGTTCAAGAAATAAGACATTTCTGCCAAAATATCAGCAGGTGTCAAAGCACGTACCTTGTCATCTGGATTGGCATTACCAACAATAGTTACCACGCGATCAGGGTCAATTGGTGACACAACCTTGAATTTTTGAAGAACAACAGGTTCTGTAATCACCGCATAATCATTTGGAGTGTAAACAAACTTGTTCAAATCACCATCAAGATGTTCTTCGATAGATTCAATGACGCTACGTGTCATTTCAGTTCCAGCTTCTACCAAGATTTCACCAGTTTCAGCATCCACAAGGTTTTCAGCAATGATTTGGTTCAAGAGACGAGTCTTGATGTTAAGCTTTTTGTTCACTTTATAGCGACCAACCGCAGCCAAATCGTAACGGCGAGCATCAAAGAAACGTGCAATCAATAGGCTACGAGAGCTATCTGCAGTTTTTGGCTCACCTGGACGAAGACGCTCATAAATTTCTTTAAGGGCTTCATCTGTACGAGAATCGCTTGGGTTTTTGTGGATATCTTTTTCAATGGTATTGCGAACGAGGTCACTTTCTCCAAAAATATCAACAATTTCATCATCACCTGAGAATCCAAGTGCACGAACCAAGGTTGTGAATGGAATCTTACGCGTACGGTCAATACGAGTATAGGCAATGTCTTTTGAGTCAGTTTCCAACTCCAACCAAGCACCACGGTTAGGAATCACTGTTGATCCGTAACCAACCTTACCGTTTTTATCAACCTTATCGTTGAAATAAACACCAGGAGAACGAACCAACTGAGAAACGATAATACGTTCACCACCATTGATGATAAAAGTACCCATTTCCGTCATGATAGGGAAGTCACCGAAGAAAACTTCTTGTGTCTTGATTTCACCAGTTTCTTTATTGACCAAGCGGAAAGTAACAAAGATTGGTGCAGAGTAACTTGCATCGTGGATACGAGCCTCTTCAAGGGTGTATTTTGGTTCTTTGAATTCGTAACCAACAAATTCAAGTTCCATAGTATCCGTAAAGTTTGAAATAGGAAGTACATCTTCAAATACTTCTTTCAAGCCTGAATCAAGGAAATCTTGGAATGAGTCAGTTTGAATTTCAATTAAATTTGGTAAATCAAGAACTTCTTTGATTCTTGAAAAGCTACGACGTGTACGGTGTTTTCCGTATCGAACTTCATGTCCTGCCAAGTTTTTAGCTCCTTCTTCTTTTTAAGCTTTGCTGTTTCAGCAAATCGCAACTAAATGATTATTTGTCCCTAGTGTGAATTTTTAGAATCTTTAAATATGGGTTACAAACCCTATTTTTCTTAAAAATAGGCACAAAAAGAGCAGCTAAATCTGACTTTATCAGTTTGATTTAACTGCTGTTCTTCCTAGCTGGACAATATTTCAGCTAGATTGGACGACAAATAGTTACAGATATTATACACTATTTTCCGACAAAATGCAACTTAATTTTTCTTACCACCAAAACTTGCCCAAGCTTTTTGATAGTCAGCATCTGTTCCTCCGATGGCAAATCGGTAAGTCATCGCTCCCGGACCCTTTTGAGCCCATAAGCTAGTCGTCATTTCTCCTCCGACAGAGAAGGCTCGGCCATTGACCGTGACCGTTCCTGGTTGCAGACCCGTTGACTTCAAGACTGAAGCTTTGACAACTCCTGGATCAAGTGCAAAGCGTTGCCCGCCACCAAGAACATTGGGATCAGCCTGATTAATAGCATTAGCTAAATGAGCAAGGTAATTAGAGTGATTGTTATAACCTGTCATTGGTGCCAGTGAGGTATTATCATCGTGGCCTGCCCAACCTCCTAAAGTAGCCCTTGGCGTCGCCAGAACAAGCCAAACATCAGTGTAATTCTCGGTTGTTCCTGTCTTACCAATCCAATCCGCATTAGCTAAACTAGGATTGATTGCTCCCAAACGACTCTTGAAGGTTGTCGTAGCTCCTGAAGAGACTGGACCTCGCAATAAATCTTGCAAAATAGTGGCTGTTGGTGCAGAAAAGACACGAACTGGCTTCCTTTCATGCTGGTAAACCACTGTTCCATCACTGGCAGTAATCTTGTCCACAAGGTATTGCTTTTGATACATTCCATTATTTGAAATCATTTGATAGGCATTGGTTTGTTGAGCAACAGACACTTCGATTCCTCCACCAAGTGGTAGACTTTCAATAGAATAGTCTGCAATCTTATAACCCATCTTGGTCATGTAGTCTTCAACATCAACACCTTTTTCACGTAATAATTTCTGTGTCCAAAAGGCAGGAATATTCCAAGATGTATTAATCGCTTCTTGAAGAGGCATCATGGCTGTCCCCTCACTATCAGCGTGCATAATCTTTTGGCCACTAGAATAGGTCGTTGGGTAGTTAGATAGAACGCTAGCGCTTCCCATTAGCCCTTGGTCGATAGCAGGGCCGTAAGATATAACTGGTTTAATGCTAGATCCTGGAGAACGAACCGTATCAAATGCATGATTGTTTTGGTTAAGGGCATAGTCTCTACCACCAACAAAACCTAGGATAGCTCCGGTTGCATTATCAGTCAAGACATTTCCCATTTGAACAGTGCCTGTCCCATCATCTAAAAGGCCACCAAATTGCGCTGCCGCTGTCTGCATAGCGTCGTAAATCGGCTTGTTAATCGTTGTGGTAATCGTGTAGCCACCTTGTTGCAGTTCTGTCAATGCTCTTTCTTCATATGCTGCTTTGGTTGCATCATTTTTCAAGTCACGACTAGAGACCTTGTCTCGTTTGATTAAATAGCTATACATAGCCTTTTTAGCATCTGCCAAAACCGTGTAATAGAGGTAATCGTGATTTGTAACAGTAACACTTCCTGGCTGAATAAAGTCCTTACTAATTGGGTAATCTTTGTAATCGTCGTATTCCTTTTTCGTTAGGACACCAGTCCGATACATATTGTATAACACGTTTTGCTGACGCTTGATGCCATAAGACATGTCCTCTTCTGATTTCATTTGACCCGTTGACATATAAGGGGAATAAACAATAGGACTCTGCGGAAGTCCAGCTAGGAAAGCTGCCTGCGGAACAGTTAAGTCCTTGGCTGACACTCCAAAAATGCCACGCGCTGCTTCTTCCACACCAGCAATATTTTGTCCCTTATTATTACGCCCAAAAGGAGAAACATTCAAATAGTTAGACAAAATATCATCCTTGGACATATAACGCTCCAAGGCAAGAGCATAGATAATTTCCTTAGATTTCCGTTTAAAGGTTGGATCATCACCCAATACCTGCTGTTTGACCAACTGCTGTGTCAAGGTTGAACCACCACTTGATTCACCAAACCCTAGCACTGAAGCTAACGTTGCTCGAAAAATAGCTTTTGGCACAACACCTTGGTGTCCTTGGAAATTCTCATCCTCAGTGGAGACAATAGCCTTTTTAATATTATCTGAAATAGCCTCATTCCCTACTGGTGTTCTGAGCAAATCTGTATCTAGAGTTGCAATCACGCTATTATCAGAATAGTTCATCTGTGAAATCATGGTTAAGGATTTAACTTGTTTGACTAAACTAGCTTTACTTGGGATCTTGACTGAGTCAATTTGACTAGCCAAATAGCCCAAAGCCATACCAGCTCCCATCATTCCAAAAAGGAAGATGATAATGTAAAAAAAGTTAGACATGAGTTTCAAGGTACGCAAAAGAACAGATCCCAAATCTAAGAGACCTAACCCTTGCTCACCTTTTCTTTTTCGTTTTGTGTTCCATTTCACCATAAAATACCTCAACCTCTATTATACCAAACTTTGATAAAGGTTGCATAGCCACAACAGTTTTTGGTATAATGATTTCCGAAACTATAACGGAAAACGGAGAAAGCCTATGAATATTTTTGAAGAACTCAAAGCACGTGGCTTGGTCTTTCAAACGACCGATGAAGAAGCCCTTGTTAAAGCACTAACAGAAGGGCAAGTATCCTATTACACTGGTTATGATCCAACCGCCGACAGCCTTCATCTTGGCCATTTGGTTGCTATTTTAACATCTCGTCGCTTGCAATTAGCCGGTCATAAACCTTATGCATTGGTTGGTGGAGCAACAGGGCTAATTGGTGACCCTTCCTTTAAAGATGCAGAGCGCAGCCTTCAAACTAAAGAGACTGTCCTCGAATGGAGCGACAAGATTAAAGGGCAGTTGTCTACTTTCCTTGATTTCGAAAATGGAGATAATAAAGCAGAGCTCATGAATAACTACGACTGGTTCTCTCAGATTAGCTTCATCGACTTCTTACGCGATGTTGGTAAATACTTCACTGTTAACTACATGATGAGCAAAGACTCTGTTAAAAAGCGTATCGAAACAGGCATTTCTTACACTGAGTTTGCTTACCAAATCATGCAAGGTTACGACTTTTACGAACTCAATAATAAACATAACATCACCTTACAAATTGGCGGCTCAGACCAATGGGGCAATATGACCGCAGGAACAGAATTGCTGCGCAGGAAAGCTGATAAAACCTGTCATGTCATGACTGTACCACTCATCACCGATTCAACTGGGAAAAAATTCGGGAAATCAGAGGGCAATGCAGTCTGGCTTGATGCCGATAAGACTTCTCCTTACGAGATGTACCAATTCTGGTTAAATGTCATGGATGACGATGCGGTGCGTTTCTTGAAAATCTTCACTTTCTTATCTTTAAATGAGATTGCAGACATTGAAAATCAATTTAACGCTGCCCGTCACGAACGTCTCGCTCAAAAAACGTTAGCCCGTGAAGTAGTTACCTTAGTTCATGGCGAAGAAGCTTATAAACAAGCCCTTAACATTACCGAGCAGTTATTTGCTGGAAACGTCCAAAATCTTTCTGCAAATGAATTAAAACAAGGATTGAGCAACGTACCAAATTATCACGTTCAATCCGCAGACAGTCTTAACCTTGTTGACATGCTTGTCACCGCAGGTATTTCGCCATCAAAACGCCAAGCGCGTGAAGATGTGCAAAATGGTGCCATCTATATTAATGGCGAGCGTGTTCAAGAGTTGGATTATACCTTGTCTGACACCGATAAAATCGACAACCAACTAACTGTGGTTCGCCGTGGTAAGAAAAAATACGCTGTCTTAACTTACTAAACAGCAATAACTAAAGAGCTCAGAACAGTCGTTCTAAGCTCTTATTTTTTATAGTTTTTTACGAATCAACGCCAAAAGGTTCACCACAAGGAAGATACTAATGAAAATCATCGTAATAGTTGCACTGGCTGGCGTTTCCCAATAGTAAGAAAGGAAAATACCACAAAGCATACCAACAAAACCGATAACAATACCAATAAAGATAACAGATTTGAAATTTTTACCCAATCTCATGGCAATACTTGCTGGCAAAACCATAATCGTTGAAACCAAGAGTGCTCCTGCTGCCGGAATAGTCAGGGCAATGGCTACCCCTGTCACAATATTAAACAGAACAGACATCAAGCGAACAGGTAGACCATCTACAAAAGCAGTGTCCTCATCAAAGGTCAAAATATACATTGGACGAATGAACAGAATGGTCAAAACCAAAATAATCACCGCGATAGCAAATAAGGCAATGACTTGCTCCATGCTAATTGTGATAATAGACCCAAAAAGATACTGTTCCAAACTCATGTTGGAAGAACTGTTAGACTTACTCATGATAATCAAGGACAAGGCCAAACCAAGTGACATCAAAATAGCCGTCGAAATTTCCATATAGTGCTTGTAAACAACACGCAGGTATTCTAGTAAAATCGCAGCCAAAACTACCACGATAATAGTGGTGATAGTTGGTGAAATCCCAAGAACCACCCCAAAAGCTACCCCAGCTAGAGAAACGTGACTAAGAGTATCACTCATTAAACTCTGACGACGTAAAATGAGAAAAATCCCTAAAATTGGAGCAAAAATACTGATTGCCACAACAGCCATTACCGCCCGTTGCATAAAGTCATAAGACAAAATATCAAGCATGCGCATGACCTCCTTTATCATCGTCCGCTTCAACATCATGAATGTTGAAACAACGCCAAGGAAGCTTTTGATTCCTAATCAAATGAATATTGCGATCAGCATAGGCGTTTACTTCTTCGGGATCATGAGTAATCATCAATACCGATTTGCCATGTTTATGCGCACTATGATGCATCAATTCATAGAAAGTATCAGTTGTCCCACTGTCCATTCCTGTCGTTGGCTCATCTAGCACAAAAATATCTGGGTCAGAAGCAAACATACGAGCGATAACCACACGTTGTTTTTGACCACCTGATAAACTACCAATTCTCTTATAGCGACTTTCCCACATGCCAACAGCTTCAAGACTTGCTTGAACATGTTCCTCATCATGTTTGTTTAAGTGTCTAAACCAACCACTGCGTGGGTATCGACCTGACTTGACAAACTCATAAACGGTAGAGGGAAAACCAGCATTAAAACTAGCCACTTGTTGTGGCAAATAAGCAATTCTTAATTTTTTACCATCTTTATTTTTCTTGGCAATGGTAACTTGACCAACTTTTGGCTTGAGAATGCCTAAGGTCGCCTTAATCAAGGTTGACTTTGCGGCACCATTTTCGCCAGTCATGGTGACAAATTCTCCACTATCTAAATGGTAAGTGATGCCTTCTAAAACAGGCTCACTCTCATATTGAAAGGAGAGATTTTCCACTGATATGTATCTCATGGACTACCCTTCTAATTCCTCCGCGAAAACTGTTAAAAACTTGTCGACCACCTCTTGTTCTTCTGCGGAGAATTTCTTCAACAAGCGGCTGTAAACATTTAAGGTTTCGTCATGATGGTGGGTATGCTCTTTAGCAATCGGTTTAGCTAATTCTGTTAGTTCAAAATAAGTCACCCTAGCATCGACAGTATCTTTAGTCCCTGCTAACATGTCTTGTTTCACCAAACTTTTAATAGCTTTGGTAACAGCTGCCTGACTGATATTTAGTTTTTTAGCCAAGTCTGTATTGGTCAGACGTTCTTGCGATAACAACATTAGGATATGTTCTTGTGTATTGGTAAGCTTGACATCGCTTTGACAAGCCCCAAACAATAATTCATGCTGATTTTCAGCCTTCATCAAAATCGCATTTACTAAACTATCCAGTTTTTTTTCTAAAGTCCCCATAACTACCCTCTTTCATTAACCAGTTAATTATAACATGAAGCCCCTAAAGAAGCAAACCCAGAACGGATTTACAGGGTTCTCACCTTATAAACTTCCTTACAAAACCCTTTTAAACTATTGACCACTCGGTTAGCCTGCGTTTCTGTTTGACACAGGGCAAAAACCGTTGGTCCACTGCCTGTCATCAAGGCAATGTCAGCACCAGATTGTATCATTTTGTCCTTTATTTTTTGAATAAAGGGATGCTTCGCAATGGAAATATCTTCTAAAGAATTGCCCATTTCAGCCAATATGCCATTATAGTCACCCGCTTCAATCGCAGCAACCAAATTAGCAATAGACACTCTTGAAATGGTGTCACAATTAATATCCGAAAATACTGTGCGTGTTGAAATGCCAAATTCTGGTTTTACCAAAACCACCCAAGACGATAACTGACCAGCAAGTTGGCTGACCACTTCTCCTTTACCTGTCACTTGGGCACATCCTGCAACTAAACAATAAGGAACATCACTACCAATCTGCATTCCTATTTCAATCATATCTTTCTGACTGAGATCTAAGTGCCATAATTGATTCAATGCTCTGATGGTTGCTGCTGCATCGCTCGATCCGCCACCCATGCCAGCACAAACTGGAATGCGTTTTTCTAAAAAAAGTGACACTCCTGTTTTAATCTGAAAGCGGTCTTTCATTAACTGAGCAGCCTTATAGACATTATTGTTGTGATTAGTAGGCATTTTAGGACAATTGGATGAAAAAACAATCCTGTCCTCGTCCAAATGATCAACAGTCACATAGTCGCATAAGTCAATACTAACCATAACCATGGACAAATCATGATATCCATCTGAGCGTTTTCCCTGAATATCCAGCCCTAAATTGATTTTTGCAGGAGCTCTCTCAATGATTGTCACCATAATACTCCTTACTCTATTGTCGTTACACTAACAAATATACACAAACCTCGAGAAAAATTCAAATAAATGTATTCTTTCTAAAGCAAGTCTCCTTCTCGTATTTTGAAATGATCTTATCTATCCATTCGTAAAATCGCTTCTAAAAATAGACTTCTCTTAATCCCCTCTAAAAAGCAAAAGATTTCTTAATTCTAATCCTAGTAATAGTGCTTTAAATACGGTAAAATAAAGAAATAAAGTAACCAAGGAGCACACTATGTCTTCGTTTTAGAGCAAAAACCCTCGTATGCAGGCCAAAATTAACAAAATCTGTGCCTTAATTGACAAACGAGTCGCAGTTAGAAACCCCGCTATCGAAACTGCTATTGTTGACCTCAGCACCGCAGGGGGAAAATACCTCCGTCCTGCTTTCTTCTATCTTTTCTCAGAATTTGGACAAGAAGAATCTGTGGATGAAGACAAACTGCTTAAAATTGCTACTTCACTTGAAATTCTACACATGGCAACCCTCATCCACGATGACATTGTCGATGATTCGCCTCTCAGACGAGGGCAAGAAACCATTCAAAGTCAATTTGGGAAAGATGTCGCTGTTTATACTGGGGACTTACTCTTCACCGTCTTTTTTGAGTTAATTTTAGAAAGCATGGCAGATACTCCTTACATGACGGTAAACGCCAAAACCATGAAGAAAATTTTAATGGGTGAGCTTAACCAAATGCATCTACAATTTAATCAAGAACAAACCATCCGTAGCTATCTCTATTCTATTTCTGGTAAAACAGCAGAACTTTTTAGACTAGCAAGTAAAGAAGGAGCGTATTTTGGAGGAGCAGATGGCAAAATTGTCGCTTTAGCTGGTAGAATCGGCTTTAATATAGGTATGGCCTTTCAGATTTTAGACGATATTTTAGACTATACCGCAGATCAGAATACCTTTAACAAACCTGTCTTGGAAGACCTAACAACAGGTGTTTATAGTTTGCCTCTCCTTTTTGCCCTACAAAAAAACCAACAAGTTTCAAACCTCTCCTTGATAAAGGCAGAGCAATCACCCTAGCAGAGCGACAATTAGTCTCCCAAAAAGTTATAGACATTGGTGGTATTGAAGCTTCTCGGCAACTCGCAAGACGCTTTACCGAAAAAGCTATCATTGACATCAAACAATTACCAAAAATCAAAGCTCAAAAGCAACTGCTGCAATTAACAGATAACCTGCTTAAACGTCATATCTAAGTTTTAAAACCCAAAGAAGCCTGAAACAGCATAACACGCTGTCTCAGGCTTCTTTGTTATTGTATTACCACTTGCCATCATCAATGGCTTTCAGGTGACGATACCTGTCACTGGTAGCATAGAGTTGCTTTGGAGTTCCTACCATTTCAAGTTTACCACCTTCTAAGAAAATCACACGATCAGCATGTTCAATCCCTTTCAAATGATGGGTAATCCAAATTAAGGTCTTACCTTCCAAAGCTTCCATAAAAGTGACTAACAAGTTTTTTCAGTAATGGGATCTAGCCCAACAGTTGGTTCATCCAATATAACAATTGGGCTTTCTTGCAGTAAAATACGAGCCAAAGCTAAACGATGTCTTTCCCCGCCTGAAAAACGCAAGCCTGCTTCATCAACCATAGTGTTCAAGCCATCTGGTAACTGCTCTACCATTTTACGCAGGCCAACACGGTCTAAAACCTCCCAAACCTGAGATAAGCTGGCATCTTCATTTCCCAAACGCAAGTTATTAAGCAGTGTTGTGTTGAAGAGATAAGGAGCCTGTTGGATAACACCAATATATTCAGCAACCTGATTACCTAATTGGGTCACAGGAACACCTCCTAACAAGATTTGGCCTTCTTCAGCAAGTAAATCACCACGTAAAAGAGTCGCTAAAGTGCTTTTCCCAGAGCCGCTACGACCTAGAATAGCTAATTTCTCACCAGTCTTAATGTCCAGACTAAACTGATCCAAGACTTTTTTCTCCTCTGGCCCATAACGAAATGTCAGATTCTCAATATGAAAATCAAGAGGTACCTGAGGTGATAAAGCTTGTGTTTCGCTTTCTTTCGGGTGAGGTAGGTCATTGAGACGACTAATTGAGTCAGCGTAGACATTCGTCTCTTGACTTGCTACCGATAAACCAGCAAAGGCATCCACCAAAGGAAAGACAGATAAGACAAACGCCGCAATCCAATTGGCTTGACCACCATGATCCCCAGAAAAGGTCATTGAGGTCCAAATAATGGTTAAGACCACTAGAAATCCAAATACCAATTCAAATAACAAACTTCGTACATGATGAAAATGACGCATTTGTTGCTGCACGGCTTGTAAGTCTGCTTGAGAAGCCTCATGCAACTGCACATAATCCTGTCCCCGTTGGCTAAAAATCCAATCAGAAATCCCCATCACATTATCAGTTAGGTCTGTATACAGTGCATTCTTCAAAGCCTTTTCCCGCTTTTGCCTAGCTCCATTAACCACCACAGATCACAAAGGAAATAGCACTAAAATAATTAAAAAATAGAGCGCCATCATAATGGCAAAGAAAGGAGAGAAAAATCCAAGTCCGATAATAATAGCAAAAATAGAGCAACCAAGCAATAATGGTTGGAAAAATTGTTCGTAAGTAGAGGTTCTGAAGATGATTAATATCTTCAGCCAGTAACCCCATCACATCTCCCAAGCGATAATCACGCTTCATAAAAACAGCATCTTGTTCAATAGCTTCATAAAGCTTTAAACGAAGATTAGAGGTCATTTTTAACACCCAGTTATGGCTTGTCAAACGTTCCAAATACCTGAAGACAGGACGTCCTATTCCAAAGGCACGGGTCAAAACAATGGGAATGTAAACCAACAAAACATTAGTCGGCAAAGAAGCCGATTTGCTAATTAAAAAGCCAGAGTTAAACATCAAAGCCGCAGCTGAAAAGAAGGTACAAAATCCTAAAAACAGGGCTAAAACCAGTGGGATTCGGTATTGTTTCAAATAGGATTTTACCCAGTCATCATGCTTCAGGGAATCACATAAAGGAATTTTCATCACACATCACCTCCCATAGCTGCTGTCGACTGATACAACTTGCCTTTTTGAGCAATAAGGCTACTATAATCTCCCATTTCAACCAAGCGACCGTCTTCAAGCACTAAAATCACATCCATCTGATTAAGCCAGTGCAACCGATGTGTTGCAAAAAAGACTAAACGGTTTTCCATTAAAGGAATCATTTTTTCTTTCAGTTCTAGTTCTGTCTCAATATCAAGATGGGCAGTTGGTTCATCAAAAATCATAACGCGACGGTTCTTATCTAAAAAAAGCGCGCGCTAGGGCAATCCGTTGTGCCTGACCACCACTTAGGGGCCTTGCCCCATTTCCGATGCGTGTGTCCAAACCGTCTGGCAATTCTGTTACCAATTCTTCCAAACCAACCACACGAATGGCTTCCCAAACTTCCTGATCACTGGCATCTGGTGTGTAAAAGGTTATGTTGTTTCTCAGACTACTTTCAAAAACATATGGATTTTGAGGAATATACAATAACTGCTGACGCCAAGCCTCCTGATTTAGTTCATCAAGCACTTGATCTCCCAAACGAATTTGACCAGCACTCGTTTCTAAAAAGCCACTCAAGAGATTAATCAGACTGGTTTTCCCTGAACCACTCATCCCAATAATGCCAACTTTTTGAAAACCACTGACAGCAAAGTGAGTTCCTTCGAGTAAATCTTTATCCCCATACTGAATGGCAATATTATCTAAGACCAACTGACTGTCGGTACTCCATCTTGGAAGCTTTAGTTGCGCCTTACGATGACTTGGACGATTAAGAATCTTCTGAATAGCCTGAAAGGCATTTTTACCATCCAAAGTCGCATGGTAATCACTAGAAAAATCACGCACTGGTAAAAAATATTCTGGTGACAAAATCAGCACCGTCAAGGCTGGAAAGAGTAAGATTTCTCCTTTAATCAAACGAAGTCCCAAAAGAATAGCAACAACGGCAATCGACAAGGTTGAGAAAAAATCCAAGGCAAAAGTAGATATAATCCCTATCCTTAAACTACTCATGGTTGCCTTACGAAAAGCTTCACTGCTACGATAAATGCTTTTGCCATAACGCTTGCTAATACCAAAAAATGTCAAGGTATCAATGCCTCGCAACCCTTGGGAAAAGTCCTTGGAATAAGAGCGCGACCAAAGCAACAAAGGTCAGCCCACTTGCTATAAAAGCAGACATTTCATGTTGCTTAAAGACACTAGCATGCGCAAAAAGGGACAAAGCCACAATCACGACCAATAAAACTAGTGTTCCTAAAGCATGTTGGCTAAAAAAATCTGTTTTGAGGAACAAAAGAATGGCAAAAACAAGCAAGCCAAGGTACAAGACCCAGTATAAAAAGGCTGCATAATTACGAGCCCAATCCCTAACAGGATCAGTCGTTTTTAAGCTGATGTAATTCAAACCATGCAAGTAAGATAAGAGTAACACAGCCACCCCACCAACAAGTGAAAAGAAATTAATATAATCCCCAAAGTGAGCCATCATATTTCCTTTAGCATCAAGAGGTACACCCTGAATCAAACTAATAAACATAACCCCAAAGAAGAAGGGAACAAGGGCTGAACCAATGGTTAGGGTTCAATTCCAAATGTTTTTTTGCTCCGCTGGAACCTTGTGTCTAAATTCAAAGGAAACCCCGCGAATAATCAGACCACACAAAATGGTTAGTAGAATCAGGTAATAACCACTAAATAATGAGGCATACCAATAAGGGAATGAGGCAAACATAGCACCACCTGCCGTTAACAACCAGACCTCATTACCATCCCATACAGGGCCTATAGTTTCGACAATCTGATCTTTTTCATGCTCATTATGGGCTAAGGTTTGCACAGCCATCCCAACGCCAAAATCAAAACCTTCTAAGAAGAAAAATCCTGCAAACAAGAGACCGATAAGAAAGAACCAAAAGAATTGTAACGCCATCATTTAATATGCCCCCTTCTCAAATGGATCAATAGAAGATTGACTGGCTACTGATAAGTGCGCCTCTTCGTGTTCAGGACCTTTATGCAATTCTCGAATCACTAAACTTACCATCATCGCACCAAGTCCACTAAATAATACAAAATAAACACTATTTGATATTAAGAGTGATGCCGCAGAAACATTAGGTGACACACTATCTTTAACCGTAAACAAGCCATAAACAGTCCAAGGATAACGCCCTTGCTCAGTAATAATCCAACCAAGTGTATTAGCAATAAATGGCGCAAATGTCGTCAGTGCCATAATGCGTAACAGCCACTTCTGCTGATAAAGCACTGGCTTTTTCTTTCGTGTCAAGAATAAACCAAGTACAGATACTCCAAGCATCAACATCCCAAAACCAGCCATCAATCGGAAGCTGTAAAACAGGAGATTAACCATAGGGAAATAGTTACGTTCCCCGTACTTCTTAACCAAGTCCTTATTAGCGGTATTCATTCCAGGAACTGCACCTGATGGCTTGCCATAAGATAAAATACTTAGCATGTAAGGCACTTTAATGCCAAACACTTGCTTTTTATCGGCTTCATTAGCCCAGGCAACCACTGTCCAAGCAGCCGGATCACCTGAATCTTCATAATCCCCTTCCATAGCAGCAAATTTCATGGGTTGCTCATGGAATAAAGCTTTCATTTGCAAGTCCCCTGCTCCCATAACTGCCAAAGAGCCAAAAAGGGAAATAACTAGCCCAATACGAATAGATTTCTTGTAAAGAGAAACTGTTGTTTCTTTTAGCGTCTCTTTTTCAATAATTTGAAAGCCGACATCCCTGCAACCAAGATACCACCCATGGTAATAGCACCAGTAATCACATGGCTGTACTCATAGAAAAACTGGGGGATTGGTAATCAACGCAAAGAAGTCTGTCATTTGAGCACGACCATTTTCAATGGTATAACCAACAGGATGTTGCATAAAGCTATTGGCAATCAAAATCCACATCGCAGACATCAAAGAGCCAAAAATAACCAACCAGATAAAACTCAAATGAACTTTCTTACTGACTTTTTGATTATCCCAAGTAAACATCCATAACCCTAAGAAGGTTGATTCCATAAAGAAAGCCAATAATGCTTCGACTGCAAGGGGAGCACCAAAATATCCCCCACAAAACGTGAGTAGTCTGATCAGTTCATTCCAAACTGAAATTCCTGAATAATCCCCGTTACAACTCCAACTGCAAAACTCAAGAGCATCATGTTACCCCAAAATTTTGTCAACTTTTTGTAGTCTTCATTCTTAGTGACCACATAACACGTTTCTAAAATAGCAACAATTAAACACATTCCAATAGAAAAAGGAACAAAGAAAAAGTGAAAAATAGTTGTCATTGCAAATTGAAAACGTGCCAACGCCTCAATAGTCATAAATTTCCTCCAGTTTCAAATCGGTTTAGACCGACATGCCTTAACCCAACAACAATTTGTTATCTACCTCGCCAACAACTGCGATTACCGCTAATTGCAGAGCAACTTATCTTATTAATGGTACAAGTCAAAACGACCCTTCGCCAATAGCTCCTTTAAGCCTCCAATATCTAAAAGGGATTTGTTCATAATACTCTTTTTGATAACAGAAGCAAGATAAGACTTAACTGGCAATTTACCGACCAAACCAAAGGCACGTGTATTCCCTACCGATGCCACTGTTCCCAAAGGTTGATAGCTAAAGTCTTCTGTCGCTTCCCCTCTTAATTAGTGAAGCACATTTTTGGCTGCATGTGTTCCCATGCGTGTTGCAATTTGTGCAGTTGTTGGGAACGGACGATTACAAGACGTGTCCATAAAGGCTGATACATCTCCAATCACATAAACATTATCATGTTCAGGATCACGCAAATCATTTCCCACAACCACACGACCGCGACGCTGGTTAAACCCTGACTACCCCATTACTGGACTACCACTCACACCTGTGGTCCAAACAATTGTCCCAGCAGCAAGAGACTGTAAAGCCATATCTTCAGAATCAACCGCATATAAGACATGACCGGGTCGAATTTCTTTAATCGTGCAGCCAAGCATCAACTTCACACCGAGCTTCTTTAATAAATTAACACCATGCTGAGCAAGAGCGTCATCAAACATTGGTAGAATACGATTAGCTGCTTCCACACAAATAATCTCAATCTGCTCAGGAGCAACACCAGCAAGTTTTGCATAGCGTTGGCGTTCATCCACAAAGGCACCCGCCAATTCAATTCCTGTAAACCCAGCTCCGCAAATCAACAGACGCAGAGATGTCTCATCTTTAGTCTCACAGTAACTAGCCATCGTTTTTAAAATATGCTCATGAACAGCTTCAGCCGTCTCAATATTAACCATCTGAAGCGCATTTTCTTGTGCCCCAGGAATACCAAACGTTTCTGATGTAAAGCCCAATGACACAATCAAATAGTCATAAGTTAAGGTTCCATTTTCCTTCATAGTTACCGTCTGAGCCTCACGATTAACTTGAATCACTTCATCTTGTAAAAAAGTCACCTTATCAGGATTAATAACATCCAAAATCGGATAAGAAATTTTCTCCTTTGAATGGAATCCTGCCGCCACCTCATAAAGTTCTGTCGCCTCATAATGATAACTATTACGATCAATCAAGGTAATATGGAAATCATCTTTTTATTTTTGTAATTGTCGTACTGCTTTTAAGCCAGCATAGCCTGCGCCTAAAACTAAGACTTCTTGCATTGTTACATGTCTCCTCATAAAAGAATACCGATAACGTAAGTAAAGGCTTGTAAAGTAGAACCCAAAGCCAAAATACGAATCGCACAACTAAATGTCTCTTTTTTAATTTGTTTCAACCACAATAGCTTGGTCTGTTTATAGATAAAAGGAATCAATAACAAGGTCAATAAAATAGTAGCTGGAGCAAGTCCAAAAAGAAATTCTAACACAATCGCACAAAGAGCCAAAATATTGCTTAGAGAAAATAATATTAAGCCCCCTCTAGTTCCCGTGTAGTGGACTAGAGTAAAGCGATAATTACGTTCATCCTCTTCCTTATCACAGAGGTTATTAGCCAACATCAAGTTAGCAATCCATAAAGTATTAGGAAGAGAAATCAAAAAAATACTAGCTAAGCGCTGCCAATCCAAACTAAATTGTTGATAAGTGTTCAAATAAACACAGATTAAGCTAATCATGAAGCCCATAGTAAAGCCTGAAAAAACCTCACCTAAAGGTAAACTATACAGAGGTCTTGGCCCTGCAGAATACAAAATACCTACAGCATAACAAAAACCACCCATCAGTAGCAAAGGCCATCCCACCAACCAAGCTAGTACAAAACCAATCACAACAGAAACCACAAACAAAACAAGCATCAGCCTCCTGACAACCGTCAAAGAAAGCTTCTCCCTACCAATAATATTAGTGTCCCGTTGATAATGACTATCATGTGCATGCAAGTAATCATTATAATTATCCCAAATATCCACAAACATGTTGAATAACAGCATGGAAATAAAAAACAAGAACACCAACCAAGGATGAATATTTCCATAATAGTAGTAACTAAAACAAATACCAATAAGGAAGGGAAGAATACTAGCCGTTTTTGCTTTGATTTCAACCAATTCCAAGAAAACAGGAATCGTCATGAGAACCCCCTTGTCACACCAAATCTCTAACATTACTATTATAGAGAAAAAGAAAGCAATTGCAAATAAATTGAATTAAATTATTTCACAATAATAGAAAAATAATAAAATATTTAATTAAAGATGAAAAGAATCGTTTCATTTGAGACTGATGGGCGCCATACTGACCGACCATATCAAAACACAAATCTATCTTGCTTTTCAGGTAAGGGATAAATGAGCCTTCATCAATCATACGTAAAATTTCGTGACGATTAGCCCAACGAACTGCCTGAACTTCTTCTTCCTGAAGAACCAAACTTTGCAAATCACCAAGATAAGGAACAGTCACTAAAAACGTATCATCAAATCCTTCGCCAAAATTAATAGTGAAATGAGGTCTGACTCCAGTCAAGTCTAAAAAAATTCCCAATTCTTCCTCAAGCTCTCGCATAGCTGCCTGTTGTGCTGTCTCACCCGCAAGCGCACTCCCACCAACAGTTACATCCCAAAGTCCTGGCCATCCAGCTTTATCTGCTTGGCGTTGCTGAATCAGCATCTCACCCCTATCGTTGAACAAACAAATATGCACCACCAAATGATAGTCCCCTTGCTTAAACAAAGAACCACGCTCCATCACCCGGCCCGTCTTCACCCGATTAGCAGTATAAATATCCCACAATTCACTCATCATAAGCCTCCACAAAACTCACAAAATACCCTAAACAAATTAACAACTAGTTTCCCAATCCAAAGAGAGTAACAACACACAACAGTAGCAACCCCAAAAATATTTATGCATAGTTATCATACCACAAAGCTAAATCATTAAACAGACCCTATCAGTAGGATAAGGCATAATATATAAGTGGAAGTTGAGACAAAACAAAAAACAAGGTCATTAAACCTTGTCTTTTCAAGTATACCGGCGGCCGGGGTCGAACCGGCACGTCCGTGAGGACACTGGATTTTGAGTCCAGCGCGTCTGCCAATTCCGCCACGCCGGCTTTAAATATAATATTTAAACTGGGGTAGCTGGATTCGAACCAACGCATGAGGGAGTCAAAGTCCCTTGCCTTACCGCTTGGCTATACCCCAATAAAATAGGCGAGTGATGGGAATCGAACCCACGAATGTCAGAGCCACAATCTGATGTGTTAACCACTTCACCACACCCGCCATATTCTAACACGGGCAGTAGGAATCGAACCCACACTGAAGGTTTTGGAGACCTTAGTTCTACCTTTAAACTATGCCCGTTTAGGATGGAAAGAGAGGG